>JBGAPB010000007.1:0-42616 GCA_044221525.1 Blastocatellia bacterium
CCTGCACCCCAACGTGCGACAACTCTTTCATTGTTTCTATGCCCTGGCGCGTGATGATCATTCGGAACAACACACGAAACCGCCAATCGTCCAGCCGGAAGCCAAGAAACAACAATGAGCTTTGCATCAGTCGCCCGACCAGAGTTGGCAACAACAGATCAAGCCGCGAAGTCGCGATCAGATAATCAAAGAAATCGTCTTCGGTCAGCACCATCGTGTCTGGTTTTCCAAACAATCCAAAGACGTGATAGACCCACGGCGTTTCGGGCGTGGGCGTCAGAGCTTTGGGTTGCGGCTGTTTGGGAACTTCTTTGCCACGCCAGGAACAGAAAACCGCTTCGGGATTTTTCCCTGTGGCTTTCAACGAGCGATAGAGCATCGTTTCTGGGCTGGCATTCAGATAAATAGCTGCGGGCAGATCGGCCAGGATACGGTAGGGATGATCTTCATCCGCTCGGCAACGTTCCAACGCCATATCCAGAAATTCAGACAGAGTTCGTTTGGAATTGCCATTCGTGCCCTGGTCAAGGCGTTTAGAAAGCTGAAGCAAAAACTGATTCTGTACTTTTTCCTGCGCGAAGTCGCGATCCTGGCTGGCGCTGATAAACTGTGTGACTTTGGCCAGGTCTGTGCGGTCATGCGCGGCAAGCGGAAACGCATACTTATCGGCAAGTTCGCTGGCCAGTTCGCGCGTGCCGCCGAATACATCTTCGCCAAGTTCCGGCCCCAGGATAGGGATGAACTGACCTTTCTGAACACGACTGCAGATCGAACTCCATTTCTGAAACTCTTCCTTGCTGCCGCCCGCAAATCCAGGCTCGTACCAGATGCGCCCGCTTTTCAGGCGCAGAAACAACGCCGGAATCCAGGCGTCAAATCGTTCCCGAACCATTCCGCGAGCAACGGCCATTGCCCGATCAATCTGGCCGTCTTTCAGCATTTCAGTGAAGAAAATCGGCAAGGCACGCTTCACTGTTTCCATGCTGATTTTGCCTTGCATCGCCACAACGGCTGGAACTCCGGCTTCAGCAAGTCGTGGAGCCAAAGCGATTTGCGCAGCCTGGCCTCTGTCTCCATATTCCTTGCCTGCACTTTCACAGGAAGCCAGAACGATCAAACGCGGGACTTCCATCAATTCGCCGATTCTCTGCGCGACATCGCTGGCCGAGACTTTTGCCGTGGTCCCGTCTTCTTCCTGCATCAGCAGGCAAGGCCCCGCCCTTCTGGCAATTTCTCCGTGGCAAACCAAATATAGAATGTCCACTCCTTGACGAATCGCTTCAACCAGACGGTTCAGCGTTAACGGCTTGTCATTTCCAACCACTGTCGCCTGAATTCCAGCCAGCGATTCGCGGGCGCGAGCAATTTCACCTTCAGTGTCAACAGGGGTCAGATTGGAGTCGGCCAGGTCTGACGGGGATGAAACTGCAATCAGCGCTTTCATCTCTGCTTTGGGACGCAGTTTAATGACTCGCCAGTCCTGACTGAGGATAAAGCGGGAAAAGACGATTCTCTCTGATGTCGCCAACGTGGTTCCTGTTTTCGGATCGCGCATCAACTCCCAACTAATCCCGTGGAGTTCAGCCAAACTCGAACTGATCTGCACCCTTAACCTGATCGGCATTCCACGACTCTCGAAAGCCGCTTTTGTTTCGCCAACCCCTTCTCGGATTTCTACGGATTCAAACACAAGCTCGGCCAGCTTTTTACCGTACTCGTCCGGATCGTTCTGCAAAGCAAAGAGTTCTTCTGAAAGCTTTTCGGGCGTGATATTGATTTGACCGCGAGCGGGCGCAATTTCACCTTGCGTACCAGGGTCATTGACGCGCAATTCCACCTGGATAGTTTCAGGCTGTGAGCGGTGCAGACCAATTTCGATTTCACCGTATTCGGCATTCACAACACTCATGTTGAATTTACCTCTTGCCCAATTTGCTGTGAGCAGTTTTTAGCTTTTGATTTTACAGATTTCGCTGAAAGACGAGATGTCCGCATCATACGGATTGGCGGATGCATGTCAAAATTTTAGTCGCAGTTGCAGCTGCTTTTATCGAGATAAAAATGAAGGCGAGTATTTTGTTGAACTGGCTGGATTAAACGCTTTTTGCGTGTGCGGCAATACATTCGTGAGAACAGAATGTTTGAGAGGATTTGCGCGAAGAAATTGTCAGGGCGTCACGTGAGGAAACAAAAGCTCCACAGGAGAGACAACGCACCATGTCTGCGCTGGGAGTTGAGCGTCCGCCCAACTGTTCGCGCATGCCTTTGACATCTTTGACTGTCGCTCGCAGATGAGCGCTGAGTCGCACAATTGCTTTCAGCACATAAACGACGAAGCTGAAAACCAATAGGACAAAAACACAACGTATGATGAATCCCAATGACTTTCTCCGACTTTAACTTACTTGGGGTCTTTCGGCCCGTGATCCAGCACGGTGCCTCCGCCAGCGCCCGTTCGCGCTTTGTTCAAATCTTCGCGCGCACGACTGATAATTTGCGGGCTTAGATCGCCACGGGTTTCCAGACTGGCAACTATCTTTTCCGCTTCGTCCAGATGAGTCTTCGATTCCAAATAGATGGTAAACAACAACATCTGCACACGGGAATTGTCCGGGCTTAATTCGAGAGAACGCTTTGCCGCTTTTATCGCATCATCGAACTGAGTCTTCATCGAATAAACCAGCGCAAAGCCATGCATCGTGCGAGCATCATTCGGATTGGCTTTTTGAGCCTGCTCTAAAAACTGCAAAGCTTCGTCGGGCTGGCTAACCTGAATGAACTGATCAGCGGCGTCAAGTTGGGCTTCGACATCATTCGGGCTGGCTTTGGCCTTATCAATGATCGCTTTAATCTCGTTGAAAAGCTGTTCGCGCTGCTGCGGAGTCATGTTTTCACGGTTACCACCGGCTTGCGGCAGACGGCCTGCCGCCTGAGCCACAGAATTTTGCAAAGTCACACCTGCCTGGCGACGATATTGCCAGTTGGCCAGCTTGAAACCGCCGACCAATCCAAGCAGCAAACCAATGATCGCCAGTGCCAGATTTGTTCGTAAGAATGAGTATTTCATCTGATGATTGTCTTGTTTGAAAATGAGTTCTTTGAGCCGCAGAGCTGACCTATAAGCCGAATTCTGTACTCGCATCGTTAAACGCAAGCGGCAACCATTCATCTTGGCGTCGCATTACTGCGCCGCTCGGTGCGACCTACCCGAAAACGCCCCGCGCCGAAACGCGAAGTGGCCGGATCAGCTTAATAACGTTTCCCTATTTGGTCTTGCACCGCAGGGGGTTTGCCTAGCCGGGTATGTCGCCACACCCGCTGGTGAAGCCTTTACCTCACCGTTTCACCATCGCCCGTCGTGCGAAGCGCGCAACCTCAGATTTCAAATTTGAAATTCCGCGTTCCGCGCTCCGCACGCTTAGGGCTGTCTGTTCTCTGTTGCACTATTCCGTCGGGTCGCCCCGCCTGGCCGTTAGCCAGCCTGCTATCCTATGGTGTTCGGACTTTCCTCTCTCGCTTCGCCTGACCTCAATTCCTGTTTTTGGCTTTGAAATCAACCGAAGCGAGAGCGGTTGCCCAGTCTGCTCCGCGACTCGACGCGAGTATAGCACGGAGGAATAATGCGGCAAGAAATGCTGTTAGTAGAAAACAGTGACCACACGCCAATCATCAACCATCCATAGGAAGGATGCCCCTTTTCAGTGCAAGGCGAATTAAATCTGCATTGTTTTGCAAACCGAGTTTCTTCATCAGATTAGCTCGATGGCCTTCTGCGGTTCTCGGGCTGATAAAAAGGCGATTGGCAATTTCGGCACTTGTCCGACCTTCAGCTACAAGCTGAAGAACTTCACGTTCTCTGCTTGTTAATAGCTCATACGGATCGTCTGGGACTGATTCAACCTTACGTAAATAAAGCTCCAAAGCACGTTCGGACAGTGGCGGGCTGAGATAACGATTTCCGGCAATTACCTCCTTGACGGCTTGAATCAAATCAGCAGCTTGGGAATCTTTTAGTACGTAGCCTAATGCGCCGTTCTTAAGCGCCTCCAGCACATAAGCATCGTTTGTATACATAGAAAGAATAATAACGCGGGTCTGCGGCAACATCTTGGCAACCTGGCGTGTAACTTCCAAACCATTCAATCCCGGCATCATAACGTCTGTGATGAGAACATCGGGCTTAAGCTTTTCAGCCAGGCGAACTGCCTCAATACCATCACTCGCTTCTCCAACTAACCGGAAATGAGGCTCGCTTTGCAACAATGCTCGCAAGCCTTGACGCACGATATTATGATCATCAGCAAGCAGTATATTCGGCATCATCCACTCCTTTCCACTGCAACAGCCTGGACTCTTAAATGTCTAAAGCTCCCCCAGCGGCAAAATTGCCGTGACTATTGTCCCCTCATCCGCCAGAGATTCAATAGTCAACTTGCCGCCTAGCAGATGCGCTCTTTCTCTCATTCCTGCCAGCCCGCTTGATCCACCGGACTCAAGCGCCTCTGCCACGGCGAAGCCTTTGCCTTTATCGGCTATTTGCAAACTAAGAGTTTCCGCATCAGCCGACACACTAACTTTCGCTTCAGTTATATTGGCGTGCCGGGCAACATTCGTCAGCGCTTCTTGGGCAATTCGATATGCTGCTATTTCAATTTCCGGTCTAAAGCGATGTCCTTCGATCCCTGTGTGGGTCAGGGAAAGACCAATTGATGTTTGAGAAGTATAACGTTCAAAGTGCCATAGCAGTGCATGTAATAGTCCTAGATCGTCAAGCATTGCCGGGCGCAAGTCCAATGAAAGATCACGCACTCGCCCAATTAGTTCATTGACCAGCATCTGGGCTTGCCCATATTGTTCATTGAGACGATCGGCAGACAGTCTTGGAGCCATTTCAATCACCAACTTCAACCCTGTCAACAATTGGCCAATCTCATCATGAAGTTCGCGTGCGATACTTCTCCGTTCACTCTCCTGGACTTCAACCAAACGATTTGAAAGCTTGCGTAATTCTTTTTCGGCGTGAAGGCGTTCTGCTATTTGTTCGGTTAATTTAGAGTTCGCCGCTGATAGCTCAGCCGTGCGCTCTTGTACCCGTAATTCAAGTTCGTCATGGGCGCGACGCAATGCTTCCTCACCACGTTTACGCTCCACGGCATATCTAATTGCTCGCGTTAATAACTGCCGGTTTATCGAGCCTTTGAAAAGATAATCCTGAGCTCCCATTTGTATAGCACGCACCGCCAATGACTCATCTCCGGTTGCTGTGAGAGGAATAATTGCGACGCCTGGGAAATGCTCCTGAGTACTTATAAAAGTAGGAAGCCCTTCACTATCTGGGAGTCCAAAATCCAGAAGTACCAAATCTATTCCACCTTGACCTAAACGTTGAAGTCCAGATTGCAGATTATCTACCCATTCCAACTGATAGAACTCTTCTCCGCCTATCAAGCCTTTGACAATTTCGGCAGCGGCTGAATCGTCCTCAATTAAAAGAACATTGATAAGTTGACTATGCATAGCACCAAAACTTTGTGATCAAGCTGGCAATTGAAATAAAAACAGCCAGTGCTTATCTGCTTAGCACTGGCTGTTTAGCCAAATCGAGTTTATGAACTGCCTTTATTGCTAGAACTAACCTTTAGGCTTGTTCTGTTCTTCCTGCTGCTTTTTGGCAGCATCCAATGCTGTTGCCTCGTCAGATAGTTTCTTTGCAAGGGAATCCAATTCTTTACGCTTTGACTCTTCCTTGGTCAACATTTGACGTTGACGATACAGAAGGCTTTTATAATACAACGCATCCACGTACTTAGGGTCTTCTTGCAATGCTTTTTCTATAAACTCTAACCCTTTAGCAACAGCTTCTTCCGCTTTAACTTTATCGGCTGATGCTGCCGCATAATCCATATTTCGGTAATGAAATGGATCTTGGGCACCTTTCTCTTGATATCTGTCAGTTTGGTATTTAGCTGCCTCCCAATACTTAACAGCAACAGTGTAAAAGGTAGTCGCCTTAACGTCTTTAGTGGCGCAATCTGTTTCAGCACGCTTTAATATCCATTCTCGCCAATTATCATTATCTTGCAGATCATCATAAATGCTAGCAATATAACTTATCGCGTTGTCACGATTGCGGCAGTTATTGGTAGTTAGGTCAAGAGCCTTTTTGTAAGTTTCCAGCGCTTCATTGGCTAACCTGGTTTTATCTGGCCCTTCGACGTTTTTATAGTCTTTTACTAGAGTTGCTCCATAAAACAAATGTGCAATAGCACTTTTGTCATCCCATTTCAGAGAATCTCTGAAATACTTCTGAGCTTCTTTAGTACGACCTTGATTATAAGAAATCGCACCTTGGTTGAGTTTGTCTTTGGCGATAACTTTCTTAGTGTAGTCGCAGCCTGAACTCAGGGTTGCCACTGAGATAAGCGCCAGGACACAAACTGCTTTTGGAATATGACGGAAAACTCTCATAGTCTTTAGGAATTCTCCCCGCAAAAAATTTAATCTTAGCTCAAATATGATGAAAACACATATTTTACATGTATTCTCAAATTGTCCAGCCGGATTCTACTCGGCCAATATTCTGACTTAACAAAACGGCCCAAAAGACCTTATTGATCTAAGCCTTCTATCTGAAGGCCTATGGGCTGCCCACCAGATTGCTTAACAACATCAATGACCTTAACAACCTCACCATAAGCTGTAGTTCGCGGACCTTTAATAAAAACAGCCTTTCGGTCTTGCGGCCGACCATTAAGCGCACTAAACAACCGCTCTCCCAAGGCATTCAAGTCTTTCAATTCCTCGGTGTTCAATTTATAACCGGAACCTGATTGAGGAAGAGTAACTAAAAGGCTCAATGGGTCTGGAGGAGTATCCGGCTGATTCTCAGGCGGTTTCTCTGGTATTTTAGCCTCAAAACGGTGCGGCTTCTGCGGACTAATAACCATAAAAATGATCAGTAGCACAAGCAAAACGTCAATGAGTGGTGTTACGTTGATATAAGGAACAGCATCATTACTTTTGCCATGCCCCAATTCATTGGATTCTTCCATATCGACTCTCCTTAACTTATGAATGCTTTATGTCTAAATCAATTTCAGCTATTCATTAGGCTTCTTCTTTTCAGAAACCAGACCTATCTTCTCGTAGCCAGACTCCCTAATCATATTGATTAGGTCCACAATGTCACCATACTGCACATTATTACTACCTTTGATGTAGACAATTCTCTCATCGCTTGGCTTCATCGTGTTAAATCTATTGGTGATCTTCTCTACCAAATTCTCTTTTCTAATTGGATCTCGCCCCAAGTAATAAACTCCATTACTAGGAACAGAGACAACAACTGCGCTGTCTTTCGTAATGTTGCCATCTTCATCAGGATTTTTACCTCTCGGTAATGTCACCGTTACGCCTGACTGAAGCATCGGCGTAACTACCATGAAGATGATAAGCAACACCAACATAATATCTACCATAGGCGTGACGTTAATCTCAGACTGAAGACCGCCCCCACCTCCGCCGCTCATACCCATAGCATTTTCCTCCTAACACGAAATTGAATTGAGAAGCTATTTGATGGATAGTCCATAAAAAAACAATCCATACCAATTTGAATTGGGGAGATTACTTTTATCCCCAATTCAAATTGGAAACTTTAGCAACTGAAGGACTCGATTAAGTAGAAATCGGAAAAACTATTTTTTCCCGCGCTGTTTCAGGAAATAATCAATCAACTCAGCAGAAGAGTTATCCATCTCAACGACAAAATTATCTACCTTACTGGTAAAATAATTAAACAACCACACTGCTGGCACTGCAACAAGCAACCCAAAAGCAGTTGTAAAGAGAGCTTCTGCAATACCACCGGCCACGGCAGAGATACCTGCTGATTCTGCGCTGCGCATGCCTTGAAATGCGTTGATAATGCCAAAAACAGTACCAAACAAACCCACAAACGGAGCAGTTGATCCAATTGTAGCCAAACCGGATAAACCGCGCTTAAATTCAGCTATTTTAATAGCTGATGCACGCTGCAGCGCCCGCTTGGATGCATCAATAATCTCACCAGAAATATCGCTTGAGAGTTGGTGAGCACGAAATTCCTGCAAACCAGCATTCACAACCATTGCCAAATGGCTCTTTTTGTATTTATCTGAAAGACTAATAGCTTCATCAATCTTTTGATTCTTTAGAGATTGGGCTACCTTTTGAGCAAACTCTCTAGATTGATTTTTGGCAGCGCTAAAAGTTAAATACCGCTCAACCATGATTGCAATTGACCAAATAGACATGATCAAAAGTATAACGACCACAGTTAAAGCAACAGATCCCATGTTGCGAAGCATTCCCATTAGCGAAAAATCAAAAGCTTGGGCGTCACCACCTTCAGCCAAAACAAAAGCGAATGAATTGACCGCCAACCATACTTGGCTAAGCAAAATCATCATGATGTCGAAATCCTCCAATTAGTAGTTGCTGAAATTATACTGAAGCCTTAACCATTTGTTCACAAACCTTAATCACGCTGAATAGGTAATAAAAAATGGATATGGCAACAACACCGCAGGTTTTTACAACTACCTGCATAGACTCTGTTCCTGGGAAGAAAGTTCCCATTCGAACTATTGCAATGTGAAATTAAACGTCAAAACCCCCTGAACTTTTACAGGAACACCAGAAAGCTCAGTTGGCTTGAAAGTCCATTGCCTTGCCGCTTGTAACGCAGCATCGCGAAGCAGAGGATGCCCACTTACAACCTGTGCATCAATTACTCGCCCGTCTTCGGATATGGTAACTTGAACTTGGACAGCACCTGAAGCACGAGCCGCCTTAGCTATGGGTGGATAAGCAGGCGCAGGCTTTCTAATTGCGCTTCCTTGAAGCACTCCGCCCGAAACATTTATCTTTTTAGGAACTGGAGTAGGCTCCGGGGTCGGCTTGGGCGCCGGTGGTGGTGGTGGTGGTGGTGGTGCATCATCACCTTTGGAGCCAGCAACGCCACCAGGAACGCCACCTGTAACCCCACCTGGTACACCGCCTGGAACACCAGTAGACACAGCCGAAACTACAGGCCTAGATATAACAGTTGTAGGGTCTGGAATCCTCTCAGGCGGTTTGGTTGGCGGTACAAAAGTTGTGGGAGCAGGAGTATCTTTTACAGGAGCCGCTGCCGCTGGTGGGGGCGCAGCAGGTGGTGGCGGTGGTGGCGCTAACATTGACTGTACATCAAGCGCATCGACAAGATTCGGATTCATCCACACAATTGTGCCAATTGCGATACTCAACAACGCAACCACATATATTAGTGAAGTAATCAACATGAACTTACCAGTGCGAGCACCACCTTTACCCTGCGTTGATGATTCAACTAAGTTATCGAACATAGCTTGCAATCTCCATTGACTTCAAAGCCGACAGGTCAAAAAAGTGAGTCACTTTTTTGCAACTCTATCAAACGATATTTCAATTGACAGGCCAATACAAAAGCCCACTACCTATGAGTACAGAGCAGACTAAAGCTATTGACTCAAATCAATGAAACTTAAAAAGACACTATATTTTGTTTACTTATTGATTGAGACGACCTGCCTCGAACCGAACTAGCCAACCCGCGACTTGCACACAAACCTAAAACTACTTACGGCGAACAGCAAGCAGGAAAGTAAGTCGAAAAAGGGCAATTAAAGAAATAAATCACGCCTTATTCAATGTCCCTTACTTCTTGAAGTGCAAATTAAGCATTATGCTTATATTCACTATGACAACTTGATTACTTCGAGTTTTGATGGGTTAGCAACGATATAAAGTCTACTATCTGACTTACTATTCGTCAAGACTTTTCACCTAATTTTGTTTTACCAAATTGCCGCTTATGCTGTAAAAAGACTGATCTAACCAAGAGTAAATTTTAGGCTAATTTACTTCCCTTTCTTACGAGGCTTTCTGGGGGATGTAGAGACTCCTGCAGCTGCTAGCATCTGCGGAGTAACTGCTGCCGAAGATAAAGATTGCGACCCACTTCCTACTGAAGAAGATGGAGAAACGTTACCGGCTGTAACCCCAATTTTCTCTGTACGCATATTGGTTCGCCAACTTTCCCACCAAAGCATAAACGGACTAGCAATGTATATCGAAGAATATGTACCAATCAAGATTCCAATAAACAAGCACCAGGAAAAGCTGCGCAGCACTTCCCCACCGAAGACCAGCATTGCGCACACTGCTAAAAATGTTAGCCCAGAAGCGATTATCGTACGTGAAAGTGTTTGGTTAATGGCATCATTAGAAAGCTTTTCCAAGCCTTCACGCCGCTTTGTCTTCATCATTTCTCGTATTCGATCAAAAATAACAATAGTATCGTTCATCGAATAGCCAATAAGAGTAAGCAACGCGGCAACAACAGTGAGATTGATCTCCCACTGCATAATCGAAAATATACCCAGCGTCACAAGCACATCGTGAACAACTGCAATTATTGACCCAATTCCGAATCCCCAAGACTTAAAGCGAAAAGCGACGAATGCCAGCATTGCCAAACAGGAAACCAATGTGACAATAATGGCACTATTCCTAAGGTCCGCTCCGACTTGAGGGCTAACGGCTTCAGCGCTTTTAACTGAGGCGTAGCCAGTAAAAAAATCTTTGTCTAGCGAGTCGCCTATCTGAGGAGGAACGCCATTGATATTCTTGACTTCACTTATTTCGCTAATCAGACCGCCGCGAATTTTTTCGCGATAATCAACAATCGCATGGGCAGCTTCCTCAGCACTCTGCTGATCCAGCTTTGCCTTTTCAACTAAAGCAATCTTTAAGTTGTCACTACCAATCGTATTGATATTGGTCTTCCCTTTAGTCGAAGGGTCGTTAAACGTCTCCAAAGCGGCAAGAATCTTCTGTTTGCCCACATCGGCATCGTTCTGAGCTTTGGCACCATCTGCGGCTTGTCCCTGTTTTTGGTCAACCGGCAGTCGAACAAGAATCTCATTCTTAGGTGCCTGGCCAATTTCATCTGTCACGGGCTGGATAATGATTTTTGTGCCTTCAACACCCTGCTGTTCCAGTGCCTGACGGATCTTGTTTGAATCAGGAGCAGCTTTGAATTTTACTGTAGCCAGCGTTCCCCCGGCAAAATCCACTCCAAGATTGAATGGATGCGTATTGTCTTTTCCATCAAAAGCTCGGAAAAGGACGGAGCCAAGGCCAGCAAGAATCAATACCCAAGACAATCCAATGAAAAACCACTTCTTGCCCAGAAAATCGTAATTTGCGTTTTTAAAAATCTCGATCATAACTTTGCCAATTTCAGATGCTTAGTGTTTCAGCTTTACGTCCGCCGCGATTCAAGACCCAATAAAACATCGAGCGCGACACGTAAACTGCAGTGAAAAGGTTTGCGAGCAAACCAATGGTCAGCGTCACAGCAAACCCTCTGATCGGGCCTGTACCGAAAATAAAAAGGAATATAGACGAAACGATCGTCGTTACGTGAGTATCAATAATTGTGACCAACGCCTTGTTAAATCCGGTTTCAACTGACGACGAAACTATCTTACCCGCTCGTAATTCTTCACGTATTCTTTCGAAGATAAGAACGTTTGAATCAACGGCCATACCAATTAAAAGAATGACTCCGGCAATCCCAGGTAGCGTCAAAGTCGCACTAAACAAGACCAGCCCGGCAAGCAGTATGATCAAATTCAAAATCAGAGCCACAACTGCATTGACGCCGGACAAACGGTAGTAACCAAGCATGAACAAGATAACCAACCCTAATCCTACGACTGATGCCAAGATGCCCTGACGGATCGAATCAGCACCAAGCGATGGTCCGACAGTTCTCTCTTCAATATAGGTTATGCCAGCCGGCAGAGCGCCTGAACGCAAAACCAGGCCGAGATCTTCCGCTTGCTGTTGGGTAAAGTTGCCCTCAATCTGACCACTGTCTGTGATCTTCCCTCTGACAACTGCGACACTGCGAATTTTATTTTCGAGAACTACGGCAAGGTAATTGCCAATGTTATTCTCGGTCCAAGTGCCAAACTTTTCTGACCCACCCGGCTTCAGCGAAAACCCAACGTAATACCCAAAACCGCCTCGCTGATTTGGAACCCCGCGTGCTTCACGCAAATCATTGCCGTCAATTACTGCGGCTTTGTCAACGATGTACCAACCATTGTCAGAAGTCCCATCTACTTTCTTTTCAAGGTAAGGCAGAACTTCTTTGCTGGCGTCCCCGGCAAGCGATGCTTCCGCTTGCTCTTTCGTGTCAAACTTTTGACCATTGGCAGCCCGAATCTCGAGACGGGCTGTGACCTTAAGCAATTCTTTAACACGTTCGGGATTATCCACGCCGGGCATTTGCAACAGGATTTGATGATCTTCTTCTCTCCCGCGCAACTGAACTGTGGGCTCAGCAACACCGAACTGGTTGATGCGCTGTTCAATAATTGTTTTGGCTTGCTCAGTCGCCTCTTTGCGTATCTGGTTTGCGAAACGCTGCGTAAGTTTAAAAGTCACAGAAGACGGGCTACTGCTTGTGGAAGCATCCCAGCCATCACTTGGCATGAAAGTATAGAACTTTTCTTTGATCTTTTCGTGATCGGCGGGGTTTGGATTTTCAACAACGATCAACCCGGGAGCAGTCGCTTTGATGTCGGTATATTGAATACCGTCTTTTTTCAAATCGTCTTTCCCTTTTATGATGTTGTTGTTGGTGATGTATGCAATGGCTTCGTCAGCTTGCACCTGCATGACCAAGTGAGTCCCACCTTTGAGGTCAAGGCCGAGCCTGATGTTTTCACCAAGGTTCTGTTTTAGCTTCGAAGGCTTAAAAAAATCACCCGCGCTGCGGGCGTAGCCTTTTTGTTTATTCCAGGGGCCGAACAGAATAACCAGACAGCCAATCGTAAGGACGGCTATTACAATTCCACGAGTACTAAGATTCTTGTTCATAAGACTGTAAAACGTCGCTGTTATTGAATCCCTGCAAGCGACCAATTGAGTTTCGATTCAGAAGTTCTACGAGAAAAGTTGGGCAAATACCGAATTCAGTTTTTCTGCTCAGGAGTTTCCTGAAGTCCGCTAATCGCAGTGCGGGCAACCTCGACTCGCACATTCTCGGCGATCTTCAACTGCACAGTGCGCTTGTCTTCCCGCACACTTACTATTTGCCCGTAAAGCCCTCCACTGGTCACAATTTTATCCCCTGCTTTCAGGTTGTTGAGCATGTCCTCAGTCGCTCGCTGACGTTTTCGCTGAGGCACGATAATCAAAAAGTAAAAAAGCACGAAGACCAGCAGCATCGGAACCAGAGGTCCCAAAGAGCCAAATCCTCCTTGCAAGATCAAAAACAAACCTATCTGTTGTGACATCACTAGGGCGGGTTCAACCTTCTTTGAAAGATTTTTGTCTCGCGGTGAAATTCATCACCTGTATTTTTGCAAGACGTGGCGTGCTCATTCCCCGTTTGAACCGCTTTTGAATTTGTTCAGGTAGCTAGTACGAAAGGAGTTGAACCCACCAAGCGCGATACTTTGCCGTATGGAACGCATGCTGTCAAGATAGAAGGCCAGATTGTGGTACGAGCATAGCGTTGATGCCAATATCTCTCCGCAATTCCACAAATGTCTGATGTAAGCCCTTGAATAACGGCGACAAACCGCACACTCGCATTCCTCATCAAGCGGCCTTTGGTCGGCAATAAATTTGGCGTTGCGAATGTTCAACTTGCCGCGCGAAGTGAAAACCTGTCCATTTCGAGCATTTCGGGTTGGCATGACGCAATCAAACATGTCCACCCCGCGAGCGACGCATTCGATCAAATCTTCAGGCGTGCCCACGCCCATAAGGTAGCGCGGCTTGTCGGCTGGAAGCTGGGGGGCGATAAATTCAGTAATGTCATACATCTGTGACTTCTCTTCCCCAACGCTCAGACCGCCAATGGCGTAACCCTCAAAGCCGATTTCAACCAACTGCTCCAAACTCTGCCGACGCAATTCGGGATAGACGCTGCCTTGATTGATGCCGAACAGCGAAGCTTGGGCATTCATCGTGTCAGCGTCTTTTTTCAGCCGATCAAACTCTACCCGCGAACGCCGCGCCCAACGCGAAGTCAGTTCCAGCGAATCCTTTGCCTGCTTTTCAGTCGCTGGATGAGGCGTACATTCGTCGAAGCACATCACAATGTCCGAGCCCAGCGCGTGCTGAATCTGCATCGAAACTTCCGGCGAAAGAAACTGCTTGGAGCCGTCAAGGTGCGAGCGGAACTCAACGCCTTCCTCGCGAATCTTTCGCAAATCGCCGAGGCTGAAAACCTGAAAGCCTCCGCTATCGGTCAAGATCGAACGCGGCCAGGAAATAAATTCATGCAATCCGCCAAGCTGCCGAATCGTCTGGTGTCCTGGGCGTAAAAACAGATGGTAGGTGTTGCCCAGAATGATTTGCGCGTCGAGCTGTTCCAGCATTTCCTGAGTCAGAGCTTTGACCGTTCCGGCAGTTCCGACTGGCATGAAAACCGGAGTCTCGATTTCGCTGTGTGCAGTTTTGATTCTCCCGGTGCGCGCCTGAGTTTGCGCGTCACGATGCTCGACAGTGAAAGTCAATGAACCTGGAATTTCTAAACTCATTTGCTTTTTTTCTGCCCGCCCTTCTGCTTAATTCGAATTGGTGTGGCAAAGAAATCGAAAGCTTCGCGCAATCGGTTGATCAAATATCGCTCATAGGAAAAGTGAAACGGTCTGGCGCTGTTTGTGAACAGAACAAAAGTCGGTGGACGGATTCCGGCCTGGGTGATGTATTTGACCTTCAGCGGGCGTTTGGCCGAGCTGGCTCCTTTGGGTTGTTCTAGATATTCGTCGTAAAACTGGTTTAATTGCGAAGTAGGGATTCTATTGTTTCGAGCGGCGTTTGCCTTGGCAATCAGGTCAGGCAACCGCAAAACTCGCTGGCCAGTCAGGGCGGAAATTGTGATGATTGGCGCGTAATCCAAAAACTTCATGGCGTCGCGGATTTTCTCTTCTGTGCGGTAAACGGTGTTGGTGTCTTTTTCGATGGCATCCCATTTATTGACCAACACGATCAACGAACGCCCGGCTTCGTGAGCATAACCGGCGATGTTGGCGTCCAGAGCCGTTACGCCTTCGATGGCGTCAACCACCATCAGCACAACGTCGGAGCGCTCAATGTGTTTGCGAGCCATGACCACTGACATTTTTTCGGCCATTTCGTTGGTTTTGCCTTTGCGGCGAATGCCAGCAGTGTCAACAAAGCGCAACTTTATCGGCTTTCCATCTTCGCCTGTGGCCTCAAAAACAGTATCAACAGCGTCGCGTGTAGTTCCAGGTATCGGCGAAACAATCACTCGATCCTGACCAAGCAGTTTGTTAATCAGCGAAGATTTGCCAACGTTCGGACGACCGATAATCGCGACATTGATCTCGTCGTTTTTTTCTTTGCGAAATTCTACGACCGGCAGCCGCTCGATAATCGCGTCCAGCAAATCGCCCAGCCCGGCTCCATGTTCAGCCGAAACCGGGAAGACTTCGTCGTAACCGAACTGATGAAACTCACCTGCGTATTCACCAACGCGAGCGGTGTCTGATTTGTTGGCAACGACGAAAACAGGCTTGTTGAGCGTGCGCATCATGCGCGCCAGTTCCTCGTCCAGCGAAGTCATTCCATCGCGCACGTCCACGACGAACAACAGCAAGCTGGCCTCCTCAATCGCCGCCTGAGCCTGTTCAAAGATTTTTGCCGGGATTACCGCTTCATCGTCCGGGACGATGCCACCGGTGTCTATGATTCTGAACATTTGGTTTTGCCATTCAGCCTGACCGTAAATTCTGTCGCGCGTAATGCCGGGAAGGTCTCCGACAATTGAGCGCCGGGAACCGATCAACCGGTTGAAAAGCGTTGATTTACCTACGTTGGGGCGGCCAATAATGGCTACGATTGGGGCTGGGGCTGATTCTTCAACTTCTTCTTCAAAACTTTCTGGGCCTTCAACCAATAACTCGCCGTCAAAATTCTGTGACTCTACTTGATCCATAATTCGATCCAATTGTGCTTGTTCGTAAACTTCTGAAACCGAAATCCGACTTGAAAAGTCCAGTAGCATAGAGAAAGACGTTCGGGCTGACAACCTATCCCTTTTTGTTCAGCCGAAATGAAGCAAAAGAATTGAATGACGACATCAACTATAAGGAGACGTCAAATGAAAAAACTGATTTTTGGAATAATGCTATCTGCTTGCTTAGCGGTATCGGCATTTGGGCAGGATGCCAAAGCAAAAGCCGAAGAAGTTCTTAAACAAGCTCGCGCCGCCATCGGTGGCGAAGCGAAATTCAAAGCTCTGCAAACCCTGTCAGCACAGGGAACTTCTCGCCAGACCTTTGGACAGAACCAGATCGAAAGCGAACTGGAACTGGAAATGCTGATGCCAGACAAAGTCCGCATCTCAAACATTTCACCGCAAGGCACACGAACTCGTGTTTACAACTCAGGCACGACTTGGAATGAGTTTATTCCGGGAGTTGGTGGCGGGCCGGGTGGTTTTGGCGGTGGTCGAGGCGGCGGTGGCAATTTTGGCGGCCCAGGAGGAGGCCCCGGCGGCCCTGGCGCAGCCAACAACCCGATGGCAACTTACATGCAGCAACAGCAAAAACGCGAATACATTCAAATTTTGCTGGCTTGGTTTCTGGCACCTCCGGCTTCGACCGGAACGCAGTTCACTTACGTCGGCGAAGCCCCAGGTCCGGAAGGTTCAAAGCTGGACGTAATTGACGCCAAGACTTCTGATGGAATGGCGACTCGCCTTTACTTCAACAAAGAAAGTCATCAATTGATCGGTCTGAGTTACAAAGCCAAAAACATGAGAGCGGCTTTTGGCAATCGTGGTCCCGGCGGACCGGGTGCTCCTGGTGGTCAGGGCGGCAATCGTCCTCCGCAGGCTGGTGGACAACCAGGTCAACCCGCTCAGGGTGGCCAGGCTCAAGGACAAGGCCAGCGCCGTGAACAAACTCCTGAAGAGCGTGAAAAACGCGCGAAGGAAATGGCTGAAGCTTTTGAAAAAGCACCCGACACTGACTATCGCTGGGCGTTTTCCGATTACAAGAGCGTTGGCGGTTTGAACCTGCCTCATCGCCTGACTAAATCCGAAGGCGGCACGCCAAACGAAGAATGGGAAATCAGCAAGTACAAGGTCAACCCAAAGATCGGGGCTGACAAATTTGAGAAGAAAGAGAAAGCTCCGGCTCCCGCCAACTAAACTGGTCTGATCCGCAAAGCACTGAAAGCGCAGAGATTGTGAGAACAAATCACTTCTCTGCGCTTTTTCTTTTTGGCTCAGAGGGGTTGCTCGGTTTATCTTCCGTTCAGGTAGCCGGTGTTATGTTGAACCTGGAAAATCATTCGCAGCGGAGCTTAAAAGTGAGAATCCTGTTGGTCGAAGACGAACCTGATGTTGCGCGAATGCTGGCCAAGGGCTTGCGTGAACAGAGCTACGCTGTGGATTTGGCGGAAGATGGCGAAGCGGCAATTTATCAGACTCAAATCAACGATTACGACCTGATAATTCTGGACGTGATGCTGCCACGCCTGGACGGTTTTGCAGTTTGCCGCGAATTGCGCCAGTGCCATTTGCCAATTCCGGTTTTGATGCTGACCGCCAGAGACGATGTACAGGATCGCATTTCAGGACTGGATTCCGGCGCAGACGATTACTTAACCAAGCCCTTCAATTTTCACGAATTATTAGCGCGCGTTCGAGCTTTGCTGCGCCGCGGGCACGCGCTGCAACCGGAAACGATTGAGATCGCCGACCTGAAAATTGACACGCGGTCGCATGAAGTCCGGCGCGCTGCAGTGAGAATCGAACTTACAACCAAAGAATATGCGTTGTTGGAATATATGGCTCGGCGGGCGGGTCAGGTGGTCTCACGGGCAGAAATCGCCAGCCACGTTTGGGACGAAAGCTTTGACCCATTTTCCAACCTGATAGAAGTCTACATTCAAAGGTTGCGAAGAAAAGTTGACGATGGCCATGAATCAAAATTGATCCGCACTTTTCGTGGCGAAGGTTACAGGCTGGCTTCGGAAAATAAGGAAACGAATGTTTGATTCCGTCCGAACAAAATTAACTCTTTGGTACACAGGCGTGCTGGCGCTGGTTTTGATCGTGTTCAGCGCCGGGATTTACTACCTGTTGGCTGGCAAGCTCCACCGCCGGTTCGATGCCGAACTGCAAACAACCATCGAAGGCATTGAGAGATTGCTGATATATGAAATGACTGACGAAGGCGAAACCGAGATTCAGTCCATACAAAGCGCTTTGAACGAGCATTATTTCCCCAACCAAGCGGCAGCTATCTTCGATACCCAAGGCCGTCTTCTATTGGAAAAAGCTCTGCCGAATAATTACCGCGCCGAACTGCCCGCAGGTTTTTCGACTTTCGACACGACAATTCAGTTCCTGACGATTCCACACAAAAAGAACGGCGAAGACGAGGGCATTCGACTGGCGGTGCAGCGCCTGACAATTCCGCAGGCAAACAAAAGTTATTTTGTTGTCGTCAGCCAGACGCTCGATTCCATAGCTGAAGAGTTGGAGATTTTGCGTGGCATTCTGCTGGCTGCTGTCCCTATGGCGCTCGCTTTGGCCGGATTAGGCGGATGGTTTCTGGCGCGAAAAAGCCTTGCCCCGGTTGTAGCCATGTCAGAAAGCGCAAGACGCATAGGCGCGGAAAACCTTTATGTACGGCTGCCGGTTGCCAATCCGCGTGACGAACTTGGGCAACTGGCAGCCACATTCAATAAACTACTGGAACGGCTGCAAGATTCATTTACACAACAACGCCAGTTTATGGCTGACGCTTCGCATGAACTCAGGACTCCTCTGTCAGTAATGCGCACGGCTGCTGAAGTCACACTGGAAAAACAAAAGCGTGACGAATGCGAATACCGCGAAGCCCTTTCTATGATTGATCGCCAGACCGACCGATTGACCCGAATTGTCGAAGATATGTTCACGCTGGCGCGAGCAGACGCCGGAAGGCGCGAGTTGAGAAAACACAATTTTTACCTGGATGAACTGGTGGCCGAAACCGCGCACGCCGCCGCCGTCCTGGCCGAACGCAAAGGCGTCGCCATCGAATGTGCTCCGGCAAACGAAACTCTTTATCACGGAGACGAAGATTTGTTGCGGCAGATGATCCTGAACTTGCTGGACAACGCCATCAAGTTCACATCAGCCGGCGGTAAAGTTCATTTGCAGCTTTTACAAAACGATTCCAGGCATGTAATTGCGGTCGCCGACACAGGCAATGGGATTCCAGCCGAAGCCCAGGCTCACATCTTCGAGCGGTTTTATCGCGCGGATCAGGCTCGCTCACGACCTGAACAAGTCAGCGGCAGCGGCGCTGGTTTGGGACTTGCAATCGCACGCTGGATTGCCGAGGCACATCAAGGTTCGCTGACCTTGCAACAGTCCGATCATACCGGCAGCATTTTTGCGGCTTCGTTGCCTGTCACTCGATGACTGTTTATCTTCCGTTCATCTTGAGTTTTGTAATCTGCGAGCGCCCTGAAGGAATTAGCTCATGCCACAACAAATTTCGGAGAGATTTTGATGAGTAAAAGAATCGGCTTCATTCTACTTTCGGTGATAGCTCTGGCTGCCGGAACAGTTTCCTATTCGGCAAATGGCAAACAGACAACCCAACTCAATTTGCCAACCACCGGCGTCGTGCGATTTGTAGCGTTCGGTGATATGGGAACCGGCGACAGCGACCAACAAGATGTGGCGCAACAGATGGCAACCTTTCACAAAAATCATCCTTACGACACTGTCCTAATGCTGGGCGATAACATCTACCCGGACGGAAACCCTGATGATTTTCAGAAAAAATTTGAACGACCTTACGCCGAACTATTCCGACTCGGCATCAATTTTTACGCCTCACTCGGCAATCACGATGTCAGGAAGGGGCGCGAAGCTCAGATGAATTACCCGCTCTTTCATATGGGCGGACGCTCTTACTACTCATTCACGAAAGGCAACGGCCTGACTGAATTTTTCGCACTGGATTCAACCAACTTCGACTCGGCTCAACTGCGCTGGTTGGAGGGCGCGCTGGCTGGATCAAAAGCACAATGGAAGATCGCCTTCTTTCATCATCCTATTTATTCGTCCGGTAAAACTCACGGCTCCGACACCAAACTTCGCGCGCAGATCGAACCGCTCTTCGTGAAATACGGAGTTGCCGCCGCCCTTGCCGGTCACGACCACGTTTATGAACGAATCAAGCCGCAACAAGGGGTTCAGTATTTCGTCTGCGGCATCGGCGGAAAATTGCGTAGCGGCAATCTGGACAAGCGCAGCCCGCTGACAGCCTTCGGCAACGACGAAGTCAACGGCTTTATGTTTGTCGAGGCAGACCCGCAACGCTTGGCTTTCCAAGCCGTAGACGCTTCAGGTCACGTCTTTGATAGTGGTGAAATCGCGCCGCGCGCCAAATCACGCGCGGCAGGTACAAACTGAAAACTGCATTTCAACCAACCTAGGAGATCAAAAATGAAGATTCTCAACAAACACGTCACCTTCTCTATGCTCTTTGCCGTCTGCTTACTTGCCGCGACTGCGCTGGCTCAAGACGCTGAAAAAGCAGTCAAGATGAAAGACCTGCCTGCTCCGGTTCAAACCACGGTCAAGGAAGTCAGCAAAGGCGCGACATTGCGCGGGCTGGCCATGGAGACTGAAAACGGCAAGACCCATTACGAAGCCGAATTGAAGGTCAATGGACACAGTAAAGACGTGACGATTGATCGACGTGACGATTGATCCCGACGGCAAGATCGTCACAATTGAAGAGCAAGTCACGCTGAATTCGCTACCCACAGCCGCCAAAGCCGAAATTCTGAAGCAGGCAGGCAAAGGCAAAATCCTGATGGTTGAATCAATCACAGAAAACAACGCCATCGTGGCTTATGAAGCCCACGTCAGAAAAGCCGGAAAAATCTCGGAAGTCAAAGTCAGCCCCGATGGCAAGCCGGTCAAATAACGACACTTGAGCGGAGAGAACCTTGAATCTTATCAAAAGCACGTCAGCGTGCGATTCCCTTCCCTGCAAAATTCGTCACTCTTTAAGCGCCATCGCTATCAGCTTGGCGCTTATCAGTTTTGCATTGGCTCAACAACCAAAACCGCTGACTCTTGAAGGTTGCATTCGGTTGGCTGAAGCCGCGCCGAATGCAATCGGCCTGGCTCAACAGGAACGCGACATAGCCGACCGCGGAGTGACTCAAGCGCGAACCGGCTTCCTGCCGCAAGCCGAAATTCTGAGCGGGTTTGTTTACAACAGCCCGCGCCTGGACGACAGATCAACTTTCAGTTTTGCGCCCCTCAACGGCATACGTCAGTACACNATGCTCCGGTTCAAACCACGGTCAAGGAAGTCAGCAAAGGCGCGACATTGCGCGGGCTGGCCATGGAGACTGAAAACGGCAAGACCCATTACGAAGCCGAATTGAAGGTCAATGGACACAGTAAAGACGTGACGATTGATCACGACGGCAAGATCGTCACAATCGAAGAGCAGGTCACGATGGCTTCGTTACCCGCTGCCGTCAAATCGGGAATTTTGAAGCAAGCAGGCAAAGGCAAAATTCTGCTGGTCGAATCCATCACCGAAAAGAATTCAATTGTCGCATACGAGGCGCACGTCAAAACCGCTGGAAAGCTTTCGGAAGTCAAAGTTGATCCGAACGGCAATCCAATAAAATAGCAGCGAGGGGACGATGAAAAATCTGAAGTTGATTGCTTTGGCAATGTCGTTGCTGACTTCTTCGGTTTCGCTGGCTCAATCGCAAACAACAAACATTTCCAAGACAGTCGAAGCTCGCACAGGGCATAGCTTGAACCCGGCGGCGAAACCTGCCGGGTTCGCTCTGCCCGATGGCGTGTCGCTCGAAGACGGCTTGTCCGAAGACGAAGCCATAGCCATCGCGCTTTGGAACAATCCGGCGTTACAGGCGGAACTGGCCACGCTGGGTTTGGCGCGTGCCGACGTGATCGAAGCCGGTCAGTTGCGAAACCCGAACCTGACGCTGATCTTCCCTTTCAGTTCGCGCGTGCTGGAATCCGTTGCCAACTGGCCTTTCGATGCCATCTGGCAACGGCCTCGCAGAGTTGCCGCCGCCAAGCTGGAACAGGATCGCCTTTCGCAATCGCTGGTGACGAACGCGCTTGATCTCGTCAGAGACGTGCGGCTGGCTTACGCGGATTACTCGCTGGCACAGTTGCGGGCGCAGGTGGCGACTCAGGTTTCGAGTGAACGTGGCGAAATTGCAGTCATCATCAACGCGCAGTTCCGTGCCGGAGAAATCAGCGAGCTTGAAACCAACGCTTCTCAGGTGGAAGCCAAACTCGCCGAAGAGCAAGCCGCCCGGCTAAGTTACGAAGTCACTGCGACCAAAGACCGGCTGCGTTCGCTGCTGGGTCTCAATCCGAATGATCCGGCATTCAACCTAAATCCGATTGCCTCGCCGCAAACGGATCGAGTTGTCGCTGTCAACGCTTCAAACTCCGCGCCTGCTGATCCATTGGGAGAGTTGTTCAAACAAGCCTTGGACGCTCGCCCTGAATTGAAAGCCGCAGAGCTTGCCATCGAAGCCGCAGGCCAGCGCGCCAAATGGGAGCGGTCAAAAATCCTGGCCGTTTCCGCCATCGCCAAAGAATACGGCAAAGGCGTGAACGGCTTTGAACAAGGGCCGGGATTGCAAATTGACCTGCCGATCTTTCATCGCAATCAAGGCGCAATCTCTCGCGCCGAAGCCGAAACCGAACGAGCCGCCAAGCAACTAACCGCAACTCGCCACCGAATCACGCTGGAAGTCCAGCAGTCTTACACGCAACTTGAGCAAGCTGGCGAATCGCTGCGTCAATGGCGCTCGAATGTATTGCCGCAGATTGAACAGGAAGTCAGTCTGGCCAGAAAAAGTTATTCGGCTGGTGACATGTCTTACCTGTCCGCGCTCCAAACTGCACAACGTTTGACTGATGCGCGCCTGCGCGAAATCGAGTTTCAAGCCTCGCTGGTTCGCGCCAAAGCTCAGCTTGAACGCAGCATCGGAAGGAGGCTGATTGCCAATCGCTAAGATCAACAACCGAAGCAAGCGGCTGCTCATTATCTCAATCATCTCGTTACTCGCTTTTTCATTCGGCTGCGCCAAACCGCAAGCCGCCGAAACTCAAAAAGCCGCGCCAGCCGCAAAAGTCGAAAACGCCGTCAAAGAACCCGAACTGGCTACGATCAAATTGTCGGCCCAGGCCGAAACTCGGCTGGGAATTGAAACCGTAGCCATCGCCGTTCAGCCTGTCGCTGAAACGCGCAGCTTCGCGGGCGAAGTAGTGCTGCCGCCGGATCGAACAACCGCCATCGCCGCCCCTATCGGTGGAACGCTTTCGGCTGGCGGCGACAATTCTCCCGTTGTCGGCGTATTCGTTCGCAAAGGCCAATCGCTGTATCGCTTGACGCCTTTCCTTTCGCCCGAACGTGACTTGCGGTTGCAGATTGAACGCGATATTGCAGCCGCCCAAACGCGAGTCGAAGCCGCTCGCATTCGTTTCAACCGAGCTGAACAATTGCTGCGCGACAAAGCCGGAAGCGAAAAATCCGTCCAGCAAACACGCGAAGAACTCGATCTGGCGGAAAACGATTTGAAAGCCGCGCGCTCGCGGCTGGAGCGTTTCGACAGCAATCCACTGACTTCGGAGTATTCGATCACCATCGCGGCTCCGCGTGACGGCATTGTCACCAAAGTTCTGGCCAATCCAGGGCAAGCAGTCGGTGGAGGCGCGCCGCTGGTTGAAATCGCCAACCTGTCTTCGGTCTGGATTCGCGTCCCAGTGTACGTAGGCGATTTGCGGGAGATTGCTCCGAACCAATCGGCAAAAATTCATAACCTGGCAGATGCGCCCGGATCAGCTTCGCGTTCGGCTCGCCCCGTCAAAGCGCCGCCTTCGGCTGATGCAGTGGCAAATACAGCCGACCTTTATTTTGAATTGGCGAATCCCGACGGTTCGTTGCGACCGGGGCAGCGAATGGGCGTGACACTTTCTCTGCGCGGCAAAACCGAAAGCCTGACAGTTCCATGGTCGGCTGTGGTGTACGACATCAACGGCGGAGCCTGGGTTTACGAAAACACCGCGCCGCAAACTTACGCTCGCCGCCGAGTTGAAATCAGTCGCGTCGTCAATTCGCTGGCTGTGCTTGCTCGCGGCCCAACTGCCGGAACCAAGATCGCCACCGCCGGAGTCGCGGAACTTTTTGGCACTGAATTCAGCACTGGAAAATAAGTTCGTAGTGCCGCCTTCAGGCGGAATACTGCGCCCGCGAAGATTCCGCCTGAAGGCGGTACTACAAACTCTATGAACTGGCTCGTCTCTACTTCTCTCAAACTTCGTTTCGTCATCGTCGCGCTGGCCATTCTGCTGATGGTCATAGGTATACGAGTCGTGCAAACTTCGCCGCTGGATGTTTTCCCTGAATTCGCGCCGCCGCTGGTCGAAATCCAAACTGAAGCTCCGGGGCTTTCAACCGCCGAAGTCGAAAGTCTGATTTCAGTGCCGATTGAAAACGCGCTGAACGGCACGGCGAAGCTGAAAACTTTACGGTCGAAATCGGTGCTTGGTTTGTCGTCGGTCGTGCTAATTTTCGAGCAAGACGCAGACTTGATGCGGGCACGGCAAACCGTTCAGGAGCGGCTGGCATTGGTCGCTCCGCAGATTCCCGCCGCCGCCAAAGCTCCTGTGATTTTGCAGCCGCTTTCTTCAACCAGCCGGGCGATGAAGATCGGCGTTTGGTCGAACAAGCTGTCGCAAATGGAATTGAGCACGTTGGCGCGTTGGACGATTCGGCCTCGATTGATGGCCATCCCCGGCGTGGCCAACATCGCCATCTGGGGACAGCGCGACCGACAGTTTCAGGCGTTGGTTGACCCTGACAGATTGCGAGCGCACGGCGTGACGCTGGATGAAGTTCTGAAAGCCACGCGCGATGCCGTAGCCGTCGGCGCAGGTGGTTTCGTTGACACCCCGAATCAGCGAATTGCGGTCACGCATCCGGCCTCGGTCATCAAGCCAGAAGATTTGGCGCGAGTGCCAGTCGCCTTTCGCAAAGGTTCACCGCTCCCGCTGGGCGCAGTGGCCGAAGTCGTCGAAGGTTTTCCGCCTCCAATCGGCGACGCGATCATCAACGATCAACCCGGCTTGCTGCTGATCGTAGAAAAGCAGCCGGACGGCAACACGCTGGACGTGACGCGCAACGTCGAAGCTGCGTTAAATGCACTTCGCCCTGGTTTGAAAGACGTTGAGATTGATTCGACCATCTTTCGCCCGGCGACTTTTATCGAAACGGCGCTGAAAAATCTCCAAAGCGCACTCCTGATCGGCTGCCTGCTGGTCATCGCCGTGTTGGTGGTGTTTTTGTTTGAGTGGCGGACCGCCTTGATCAGCTTGCTGGCGATTCCGCTGTCGCTGATGGCTGCGGCTATGGTTCTTTACTACCGCGGCTTCACTATCAACACAATGGTCATCGCCGGGCTGGTCATCGCGCTTGGAGAAGTCGTTGACGATGCAATCATTGACGTTGAAAACATCGTCCGGCGTTTGCGTCTGAACCGCGAACTGGAAAATCCCGAACCGGCTTTCAGCGTCGTGCTGAAAGCTTCGCTGGAAGTCCGTAGCGCGATTGTGTACGCCACGCTGATCGTAGTGCTGGTGTTCGTCCCTATCTTTTTTCTGGAAGGCTTGTCCGGATCCTTTTTCCGCCCGCTGGCGATTTCTTACGTGCTGGCAGTCCTGGCTTCGCTGGGAGTTGCGCTGACTCTGACTCCGGCGTTGTCGCTGCTGCTGTTGCCAAAAGCGGTCAGCAAAGAACGCGCTGAGCCTCGGCTGACTCGCTGGTTGAAAAGCGTTTATCGAAAGTTGCTGGACAAACTGGTCAACCGCTGGCGACTGGCTACGATCACGCTGTTGATCTTTTTGACGGCGACTGCCATTGTCGTTCCACTGCTCGGCGAAGAGTTCCTCCCAAACTTCAAAGAAACAGATTTCCTGATGCACTGGGTTGAAAAGCCCGGGACTTCAATCGAAGCGATGAACCGCATCACCATTCGAGCCAGCAAGGAGATGCGCGCAATTCCCGGAGTTCGCAACTTCGGTTCGCACATTGGACGCGCAGAAGTCGCGGACGAAGTGGTTGGCCCGAACTTCACAGAGCTTTGGATCAGTATTGATCCGAACGCGCCTTACGATGTGACCGTCTCCAAAATTCAATCGGTGGTGGATGGTTATCCGGGGCTGACGCGCGACCTGCTGACTTATCTGAAAGAACGCATCAAGGAAGTTTTGACCGGCGCGGGCGCTTCAATCGTCGTCAGGATTTACGGCCCCGAACTGGATGGGTTGCGCTCCAAAGCCGCCGAAATCAGCAAGACAATCGGCGGCGTGGCGGGCGTTGCCAATCTGAAAGTCGAACAGCAAGTGCTGGTTCCGCAATTGGAAGTAAAGCTGAAACCGGACGCGGCGGCACGCTTCGGCCTGACGCCGGGCGACATTCGCCGAGCGGCTACGACTCTCATCAAAGGCACAAAAGTCGGCGAGCTTTATCAGGCTCAACAAATCAACGACGTGGTTGTTTGGGGGACGGCCAATACCCGAACCGACATCGAATCGCTCAGGCGTTTGAGAATTGCGCTTCCAACCGGCGGCGACATACCGCTTGGCGACGTGGCGGACATTCAAATCACCCCGACGCCGAACGTCATTCAGCACGAAGGCGCTTCGCGGCGAATTGACGTGACCTGCGACGTGAAGGGGCGCGACCTGGGTAGCGTCGCCCGCGAGATCGAATCAAAAGTCAGAGCATTGCCATTCGAGCACGGCTACCACCCTGAGTTTCTTGGTGAATACTCCGCTCGCCAGCAATCTCGCAACCGGCTGTTTTGGCTTTCTGGTTTGTCGCTGCTGGGAATTCTGCTGCTGCTGCACACTGATTTTCGCTCGATGCGATTGGTGACTTTGGTTTTTGTCAGCTTGCCGTTCGCGCTGATCGGCGGAGTCGCCGCAACTTTATTGACCGGCGGAATTCTTTCGCTGGGTTCGCTGGTTGGATTCGTAACCGTGCTTGGCATTGCGGCTCGCAACGGAATCATGCTGGTCAGTCATTATCGCCACCTGGAAACCGAAGAAAGCCAGGTGTTCAGCCGCGAACTCGTTCTGCGCGGTTCGGAAGAACGACTTGCTCCGATTTTGATGACTGCGCTGGCTACGGGATTGGCGCTGTTGCCAATCGTTGTAGGTGGAAACAAACCCGGTCACGAAATCGAACACCCGCTGGCCGTGGTCATTCTGGGTGGCCTGTTCACATCAACCGTGCTGAATCTGTTTCTGATGCCGGCGCTTTATCTGCGATTCGGTAAAATTAAAGCTCAGCGGTTAGAAGCCGCCAGCTAAAGCTATCATTTCTAACCGCTGAGCGGAGAGAACATTGAATCAAAACAACAGCACGTCATCGTGCTACTCATTTCCCAATAGAGTCCGCCAATCGCTGAGCGCCATCGCTATGGGCTTGGCGCTTTTCAGCTTCGCGTCAGCTCAACAACCAAAGCCTTTGGCTCTTGAAGATTGCATTCGGTTGGCTGAAGCCGCGCCGAATGCAGTCAGCCTGGCTCAACAGGAACGCGACATTGCCGACCGCGGAGTGACTCAAGCGCGAACCGGCTTCCTGCCGCAAGCCGAAATTCTGAGCGGGTTTGTTTACAACAGCCCGCGCCTGGACGACAGATCAACTTTCAGTTTTGCGCCCCTCAACGGCATACGTCAGTACACGCTTCCTGCCGCAAGCCGAAATTCTGAGCGGGTTTGTTTACAACAGCCCGCGCCTGGACGACAGATCAACTTTCAGTTTTGCGCCCCTCAACGGCATACGTCAGTACACAGCGCTCGGTGTCGTAACTCAGGAACTGGATACTTCGGGCAAGCTTCGCGCGGAACTTGCCCGGGCGCGGGCCAATCAACAATCAGCCACCGTCAACGTGGAAATTGCCCGTCGCGATCTTCGACGAGCTGTCGCCATCACTTATTACCGGCTGCTGCTGACTCGCCATTTGGTTTCGGTCATCAATGATGCTTTGAAAGAAAGCCGCGATTTTGAAGGTCGCGCTCAACTGCTGTTTCAAAACGGCGAATCGGCTCGCGCCGACGTGGTCAAAGCTTCGGCCCAAGTCGCCTTCTTGCAGCAAGCGCTGAGTGGCGCGGAGCTTGAAGCGAAACTCGCCAATCAGGAACTCGCCGCTTTCTGGACAAAAGATGTGGATGAACCGTTGGATGTGAGCGACGCGCTGGAAGCGCCATTGCCTGCGCCTGAACCTGAAGCCGGTGGCCTAAACAACCTTGCGCCCTATCTGAAGCGGTTGGAATTCAACTTGTTCGACGCCGAACGCAAGGGCTTTGAAGCCGAAGCCAAAATTGCTCGCTCGGCGCTGCTGCCTCAATTCAACTTCGTTTATCAATACGGCATAGATTCGACGACCTTGCGTTTTAACGAACGCGGTCAGGCGGCTTATTTCAACCTTCGCATTCCTGTCTTCGACTGGTTCCGCGCACGCAGTCAGACAGAGCAATCCAAGCTGCGAGCCGCTCAAGTCGAAACCAATCGCGCAATTTCCGAACGTCAGTTTTCGCGTGAATACCGAAACGCGCTGGCACGAGTTCAGCAGCTTTTCGCGCAAATCGCTCTGACGCGGGAGCAGGTTCGGCTGGCCGAAGAAGACCTGCGCCTGAGTCGCGTCAGATACGAAGGTGGAGAAGGCGCGTCGCTTGATGTGGTCACGGCGCAGAATCAACTGGCACAGGCTCGCAATAACTATTTCACCAGCGTGGCAAATTATCTGAACGCCCGCACCGATCTGGAGGTCGCTTCAGGCAAATGAAGGTTCACTCAATTACCCTAATTACTTTTATCGCGGGCGGCTTGCTGCTCACCGGTTGCAAATCAAAGGCAGAAGAAGAAGAAAAGCCGACCAAGCCGGTGGTCGAAGTGAAAACAGCAAAAGCCGAAATCGCAGACTTGACGCTGGCGGTTCACGCGCCAGCCACCATCTTTCCGCGCGAACAGGCGAACATTGCTGCCCGGTTGACGGCTCGCATCACTCGGCTGAACGTTCGCAAAGGCGACACCGTTGCGGCTGGGCAATTGCTGGCCGTGCTGGAAAATCGCGACCTGATCGCTCAGCGTGACGAAGCTAAAGCCGCCATCTCCGACGCCGAAGCCAGCTTGCAAAAAACCACCTCCGGCACAGTTCCCTCAGATTTGGAACACGCGCGCGGACAGGTTGCAATTGCCAAAGCTGCGCTCAATCAGGCGCAGAGGATTTACGAACGCCGCAAAGACCTGTTTGAAAAAGGCGCGATCCCTCAACGCGATTTGTTGCTCAGCGAAACCGAACTGGCACAGGCAAAAACCGGTTATGACGTAGCCGTCAAACAACTTGATTTGCTGGAAAAACAATCCAGCGACAAAGACATTCGCATTGCCCGCAGCCGCCTGGAGCAAGCCAGCGCCAGACTGGCGGGCATCAACGCGCAGCTTGAGTTTACAGAAATCCGCAGCCCGTTTGCCGGAATCATCACAGAACAAATGATGTATCCGGGCGACATGGCCAAACCCGACTCAACGATTTTTACAGTCATGAATTTGTCCGTGGCGATTGCCCGCGCGCAGATTCCTGAAGCCGAAAGCCGCAGCGTCAAGATCGGACAAACGTGCAGCTTTGCTCCAACCGATCAGAGCGACACCTTTACCGGGCGAATTACTACGGTCAATCAATCCGTTGATTCGCAACGACGAACGATAGAAATCTGGTGCGAAATTCCAAACGCCCAGCGCAAAGTGAAAGGTGGCGAATTTGGCAACCTGAACATCACCACAGGTTCAGCACGTCAAAGCGTAGTCGTTCCAGTAGCGCGTTTAATTGAAGAGAACCTGAAACGCTGGTCGTCGTTGACGCCAAAAATATCGCCCACGTCAAAAAAGAGGGATTGAAACCGGCGCAGTCGTTGACGGCAAAGTCCGAATCCTGGAAGGCCTGACTGGCGGCGAAACCGTAATCATCGAAGGCGGTTACAGCTTGCCCGACGGAACCGAGGTGAAAAGCAAAGAAGAGGATGAGAAGGAAAAAGACGGCAAAGACAAAGACGAAAAAGCCGGGAAAGAGGAGAAGGAGAAATGACTTCACGTCTGGCCGAATTCGTTGATGCACATGGCCGAGCACTGGTGCTGATCTTTCTCAGCTTTGCCTGTGCGGGCTTGCTGTTTCTCTTTCGCCTGCCAATTGCGCTTTTTCCTGAGACTAATTTTCCGCGTATTGTCGTTTTAGTGGACAACGGCATTCAGCCAGTTGATGTGCAAATGCTGACAGTGACGCGCCCGCTGGAAGAAGCCATTCGCAGCGTTCCCGGCATCACCGATGTGCGTTCGATCACCGGGCGAGGTTCGTCGGAAATCAGCGTCATCTTTCGCTGGGATGTGGACATTCTGAACGCGCTGCATTTGATGCAAGGCAAAATAGCTCAGATCGAACCCAGTCTGCCGCCCGGCACTCGTTTCGACATCAACCGTCTGACTTTCTTCGCGTTTCCGATGCTCGGTTTCAGCCTCACTTCGCCAAAGCGAACTCAGGCGGAGCTTTACGATCTGGCTTACAACCAAATCGCGCCGCGTTTGTTCCGGCTGTCTGGCGTCGCCGAAGCTCGCATCACTGGAGGACGCCCGCCGGAAGACCACGTGCTGATCGAGCCGGAAAAACTGAATAGTTACGGCATTCCGCTAACTAAAGTCGCCGACGCCATTCGCAAAACCAACCTCATCGGCGCTTCGGGGCTGGTGCAGGAAAACAACAAGCTTTATCTGACGACCGTCACCGGCCAACTCAAAAGCAAAGAGCAAATTGAAAATGTCGTCGTGGATGTCGTCAAAGGCACGCCAGTTTACGTCAAAAATCTGGCGCACGTCGTCAATGGTGAACAGCCTAATTACGTTGTCGTAACTGCCGATGGCCGCCCGGCGACACTCATCAATGTGCATTCACAGCCGGACGGTAACGTGGTTGCGACCGCCGACGCTGTTAATCATGAATTAGATGAGATTCGCAAGACGCTGCCGCCCGACATTCAACTCGGCATCTTTTACGATCAATCATTCAACGTGCGCGACTCGATCAGCAGCGTCACCGACAGCATTCTGATTGGCCTCGCGCTGGCGGTTGCGGTGTTGATCGGCTTTCTCAAGAGTTGGCGGACGACGCTGGTGGCGGCGCTGGTCATTCCGATTGCGGTGCTGATCGCCGTCGTTTTTATGAAGCTCTTTAACATGAGCTTCAACGTGATGACGCTCGGCGGCATCGCGGCCTGCATCGGCGTGGTTATTGACGACGCCATCGTGATGGTAGAGAACATCATCGTTCATCTCTCGCTTGGTCAAACGCCACGCGAAGCTGCGCTGAGCGCAATTCAGGAATTAACCCCTGCGTTGATCGGTTCGACGCTGACGCCGATTGTGGTTTTCGTGCCGTTGATCTTTTTGGGCGGCATCACGGCGATTTTCTTTCGGGCGCTCGCGTTCTCTTTGGTAACGGCGTTACTGGCTTCGTTGTTTTTGGCAATCTTCTTTACGCCTGTGCTGGCGCGGATGTTTTTCAAAGCGCGGCCGGTGGCGGCCAATTTGGAGGAAGCCGAGCAAGCTGGCGAAGGCCGCATCATGCGTTGGTTCACCGCGCGCTACGAAAAGGCCTTGCACTGGTCGCTCAACCACACGCGGCTGATGGTGCTGGCTTCGCTGGCAGTGTTGGCCGCTTCGGTGTTGCTTTACTTTCAACTGGGCAGCGGTTTCCTGCCGGACGTGGACGAAGGCGCGTTCGTGCTTGATTACAAGATGCCAGCAGGCACATCACTCATTGAAACTGACCGCGTATTGCGTCACGTAGAGGAATTTCTCAAAGAAGCGCCGGAAGTGGCGGGTTATTCGCGGCGCACAGGCGCAGAGCTAGGCCCGCTGATTACCGAGCCGAACACCGGCGATTTTCTCGTGCGGCTTAAACGCGACCGCAAACGCTCGTCCGAAGCGTTGATTGAAGATTTACGCGAGCAGATCAAAACAGCGAGCCCGTGCTGGATTTCGAGTTTATACACATCATCGAAGACATGATCGGTGACCTGGCACAAACGCCACAGCCTATCGAAATCAAGGTCTTCAATCCGGACGACAAGGTTTACAAAGAAGTTGCCGGAGCTATTGCCGAATGGTTGCCCAAAGTGAAAGGCGTCGTGGATGTCGAAGACCGCACGACTGCGATTGGCCCGGCTCATAACTTCCGTGTGAATCCCGAAAAGGCCGGACTGGCGGGCTTCAGCGCACAGGACGTGCTGGATCAACAAGCCGCGATGCTCGATGGCGAAGTCGCTTCGAATGTAATCCGCGACAATCGGATCATCCCGATTCGCGTGCGCTATCCGGCGGAATATCGCGCCAGCAATGACAAGCTCAAAACCTTGCTGCTGACTTCGCCGAGCGGTACGAGCGTCCCGCTTTCTTCCATCGCTGATGTTGAAACCGAAGAAACAAGTTATGAAATCCGCCGCGACAACCTGCGGAACTTTTCATCTGTCACGGCGCAACTTGAAGGCCGCGATTTGGTCTCCGCAATGAACGAGATCAAGCTGCGACTGGCCAAAGAGGTGAAGCTGCCGCCCGGCACCGACATCGAATATGGCGGTCTTTACGTGATTCAGCAGGAATCGTTTCGCGGACTGACGATGGTGCTGCTCGGTTCGATCCTGCTGATTTTCATCATTCTGGTTTTCGAGTTTCGTTCGTTCTCGCATCCGATTGCGATTCTTATCGCCACAATCCTGTGCGGTTTCGGTGCGTTGCTGGCACTGTGGCTGACCAAACAGACTCTGAACATATCGTCGTTTATGGGCGCGATCATGGTCATCGGCATCGTCCACAAAAACGGCATCCTGATGCTGGATTCCGAACAACATTTCACGTCGCAGGGCTTGGAATTGCGCGAAGCAATTTTTCAGGCAGCACGACGTCGCTTGCGTCCAATCCTGATGACGGCGCTGGCAGCGATCTTCGGCATCTGCCGCCAACTGACCGTGGGAATAGGCTCAGGCTCACAGTTGCTGCAACCGCTGGCGATTGCTGTGATTGGCGGCGTGACGGTTTCAATGGTTTTGTCACTGCTGGTCACACCAGTGATCTTTTACCTGCTGCGCAAGCGCGGCCTTTAACCAATCCACGAAGGCGTGGAGAAATTTCAAGAGGCAACTATGAAAAGCAGCAAAAAGTTAGGCGCGTCTGATAAGCACTGCGATGTTGGTGCAAAACGGCGCGCTGGCGCAAAGCTCCGGCTATCACGTCATCAACAAAATCACTCTCGGCGGCGAAGGCGGCTGGGATTATCTGGCAATGGATGTTGAAGCGCGCAGGCTTTACGTTTCGCGCGCCACCAAAGTCCTGGTCGTAGATGTCGAGGCTGGCAAAATGGTCGGCGAGATTACAAACACAAGCGGAGTTCACGGCATCGCCATCGCTCACGATTTGAATCGCGGCTTCACCAGTAACGGGCGCGATGCAACGGTGACAATCTTTGACTTGAAAACGCTTCAGGCAATAGGCAGCGCCAAGACCGGCGGCAACCCTGATGCAATTCTTTACGATCCGGCGACAAAGCACGTCTTCACTTTCAGTCGCACGCGCGCCGCCGCCGACGCCAGTTCGACTGTGATTGACGCCGCTACCGGCAACGTCATTGAAACCATCAAACTTGGCGGACGCCCGGAATTTGCAGTGACCGATGGCAAAGGCCAAATCTTTGTCAACCTGGACGACAAGAGCGAAATCGCTGTGATTGATACTAAAAAGTTGACGATTACTGCTCGATGGACGCGCACCCGAGCGGTTTGTGGACGCAAGCGGCGACTTTATTCGGTTTGTGAGAACAAGAAGATGATCGTCATGGACGCCAACACAGGCAAAATCATTGCCAACGTCACCATCGGTGGCGGAACAGACGCGGCGGCTTTTGATCCCGGAACCGGGCTGGCATTCAGTTCCAACGGCGACGGAACGCTGACAGTTGTGCGCGAAAGCTCCCCGGGTAAATTCACCGCTGAAACCATCAAGACTCAATCAGGCGCGCGCACTATGACCCTGGACCCGAAAACCCATAAACTCTATTTGGCAACTGCCGAATTCGGGCCGCCACCAGCACCGACGACCGAGCGCCCAAATCCGCGTCCCGCAGCGATTCCGGGAAGCTTCATGGTGCTTGTGCTCGGTAAATAGAAACTGATTTCTACCGATCTGGCTGATTCGATAACAGAATCTTGTCGCCGTACCGGGCGAGTTCGTACTTTGCATCTTGAATAATTGAAGCGAGTTTTTCCTGTTTGTGCTGAAACGTGACCAGATAAATTCGCCGGTCGCTCTGTTCCCAGAGTGATTTCAAACCTGCGTCGTCGGGAAACAGCGGCGGCGCATCAGCATAACGAGAGCCGTATTCCAAATTTGCCGAACGCCCGTTGTGCAGCATGACCGTTCGCCGAGTGTAAAAAGCCACGCTGCAACCTTCTTCATATTCGCCGTCAATGACGATGATCGAGTTATCAGAAGCTCGACGGTTGATTTCGTCGGCAATCGGTTTTGAAGTCAGTCGCGGCGCGAAGATCAAAAAGCCCAGGTTCGCCGCGACAAAAAAGACTCCCATCCCAAGCGCCAACACTGCGGCTTTTGTTTCAGGTTTTTTGGCCAGATGGTGCAGCGGCAGAAAAACTCCAAAAGCGATTCCAGCCAATACCAACGGAACACGCAGCGCCAACACACTTTCCGGCGTCAGATCGAACAAATGGCCGAGGTAATAAACGTAAAGGTCTGGATTGTCCTTCAGCTTCAACCAGGCATCTGGCGTTTTCGATGAAACAAACACTGCGATGACAATCAGCGAAACTCCGATCAAAGCTCCGACCGCACCAAGCGTCAGGCTCGGCCATTTCCTTTTCGCTCCCACAGACGCGAACACTGCCAACCGGCCAGTAAAGCCATCGCCGGAAACGCAGGCACGGTGTAATACTCCAGCCGCGAAGAGAAGGAGAAGAACAGCAGGATCGTCAGCGCCCAGGCCAGGGGCAACAACATCGCTCGCCCGCTGTCGGCCATCGCCTGTTTGAATTCGCCAGGACGAAACAGCGTCAGTAAATAAACCGACCACGGAAACAGCCAGACCACGTGAAGCAGCCAGAACGGAACCAGCGGCACAGTTCCGTAATCCATCGGATAGCGTTTGCCCAAAAATCTGAGCAGATGTTCGTTGACGAAGTAAAACCAGTAAAAGCCAGGGTTACGAGTTCCAATCAAAACGTGCCACGGAGCAGCGATCACCAAAAACAGCAAAATGCCCGGCACTGAAATCAGCCGCCAAATGTCCTGCCAGCGGCGACTGAAGGCCAAAGTGAAAAACAAAATGCCAACGGGAAAAACTATGCCGATGCCACCTTTGGCCAGCACTGCCAGCGCGGTGAAAGCATACATCCACATCATCCATTTGGTTTTCTGCTCTTCTCTTTCCCAACGCAGAAAGCTGTAAAAAATCAGCGACAACATCAATGTGAATAACGCATCCGGCAGAATGATTCGGGTGAACAGAAACATTCCGATTGAAGTCGCCAACGCGGCTCCGGCAAACAGTCCGGCGCGGAATCCGAACAGCAGTTTGCCAATTTTTACCGTGACAAAGGTCAGCGCAACAACAGCCAAGGCCGTAGGCAGTCGCGCAGTGAAGGCACCCGCCCATCCAAAAACCGAATAAGACAGCGAGATCAGCCAGTAAAACAGTGGAGGTTTTTCCAGATAACGGAGCGAATTGACGTAAGGCGTGACCCAATCGTGCCGCCAATTCATGGCTCGCGCGACTTCGGCGTAAAAGGAATCGGCGTCGTCCAACAAAAACGGAATGCCTGCGCTGCCGACAAAGATCGCCGCGGCCAAAGCAATCAGTGCAAAGGTCATCGCCGTTTCAGGCTTGTCGGCAAACTTGCTTTCAAATCTTTCCTGACGGTTCATTCTGTAACTGCCCTCCAGGTGGTCAGTTCAATTCCCATTTCCGCCAAATGCTGCGGCAGCGACGGATCAAGCAAGGCCTGACGCTCACGATTGCCGCGCAATCCGGCATAAGGAATTTTATCTGCGGTGCTGGGGTGAAGCGCAATTTCGGTCAGACCAACTGGAATCATTCGCAAATCATCCAGCAGCGAACTCAATTTGTATGCTCCGGCTCGTTTGAACCCCAGCAAGTGATCGTTGTGATGCAGGCCTTTACCTGGTGAGGCCAGCCGTGAAATCGCCAGCGACGCTCTGAGAGCAAAAGCTCCAGCTTGCCTCATTGGCAGGCCATTTAGTTCGCGCGGCAGTCTCAGCCCGGCGATGCCGTATTCGCGGCAAAGTCTGACAGCGATGAGCCACGCTGGCGGAAAAGCATGCAGATGCTGGTGACTGTCAGCGTGCGAAAGGGTGAGTCCGGCGCCCAGCAATTTTTCCAACTGCGCGCGCCATTCGATTTCGACGGCTCGGCTGACTGCCATCGGTCGCCTGATCCAACGAAGCATCAAATCGCTCAGCCCCGCAAGCTCACCATCAGCGTCGGCCAGCAACTCGACTTCGGTGGCAGAAGAAATCGGCTTTCCTTCAACAGCATTCAGATGAATGCCTGCGCTGATTCGTGGATTGGCCAACAGAAAATTAACGGCTGAATTCAGCATTTCCCCGTTGGCCAGAACTGACACATCACGCAGTCGTTGAGCTTCGACCAGTTCTTCAACAGCGTCGTTGACTTCGGCGCAACGTCCGTAATCATCCGCATTGAGAATCAATCTTCTGACCATGTTTTTTGCGTCGGAACTGCCTGAACCGGAAGAACGGCTTTGCCAGCCAATGAACTTCTGAACAGATAGCCAGCCATTTCGCGCAGTATCCCGAAAATCACCTGCGGGCGCGAAAGCGTTGAAATACCAGAGGTTCGTGGAAAATAAGTCAGCGGCATTTCGACAATTTCCAGGCCAAAGCGCCTGGCTTCCAGCAGGATTTCAGCGTCAATGAACGATCCTTCGGAATCCAGATCGGCTGCCTGAACCAGCGCCTGTGGAATGACCTTGCAGGCAAAATTGACGTCGCGGACTTTCAGGCCGAACAGCCGAATCACCAGATTGTAACCTTTAGTCAGAACCCATCGGCGCGGGCCTTCGCCTCTATTCAAACGACAGCCCAGAACAACACGGTCATTCCCGGCCATCGAAATCAGATTGGGGATCAGGCTGAAATCGAATGGCAAATCAGCGTCGGTGTAAAGCACTTGGTCGCCTGCAGCGCTCCGCAGACCGGTGCGAATGGCAGCACCCAGTCCGCGATTGCGTTCATGCTTAACCAACCGAATACGCCGTTCGTAATTACTGTATCCAGTCACAATCTCTGCAGTTTTATCGCGGCTGCCATCATCAACCAGCACCAATTCCAAAAAAGCCGGATCAGAACCGACTTCTTTGAAAATAGCTTCGATCAGCAACGGACATTCTCTTCTTCGTTGAAAAGTGGGATGACGACGGAAAAACACGGACTTCCAGCCAAGCCATCAGGGGACATAAAAGCTCCTCAGTTTAAGTTATTGGCCAAGCAAGAAAAAAAACCTAAACCAACTATTCCGCTTCTGCGTCCATAAAAGCAGCGGCAGATCAGTTGGAGGGAAATTATCTCGCTCAACAATTTGTCAGCAAGCAGGCCGGGACGTCAGGCTTTCCAGGGCAATGACGTTTCGGCCAATTTATTTTTTTGTAAACTTCTCCTGGCAAGGATTGTGGGAAAACTTCTTCAAAGGCTGATCCGGTAACGAACGACTCTTTAACAGCTTTGATAACGGGAGGTTTGGTCGCATCGTCCCCAGCAGCATGCTTTAATAGTAAGCCAACGCCTTCAAATCAAATCTTGATCGCTGCCTGAGCCGCAAATTATTTGATAAATGATAGTTTGTAAATAGCTACCCAACCAAAAAATCATTGCCCAAACGAATTTCGCCTAAAACCAAAGCACTGCGCGGCGCAACGGTAGCAGTTGTCTCGGTTATGAGCTGAGTCGCAAGCTTAAGTGGGCTAGTGTTCGCCTCTTTGTTATCGGCAAAGACTTGCCAATTGCCTTTTGGAATTTTCAACTCCGCCAGCCTGGCGCTGGCATTTAGCAACACCAATGCCCGCGTCCAACTGTCGCTGCCTTCCTCGTCTTCTATCAAGTAAGCAACGCATCCGATCGGAACCGCCAGGCCAAGCTGGTCATCAAGAAACCTGACTGAGCGACGAACTTCGTCAGCAGTTTCCAGTCGGAAAAGCCTGTGCTCTCTGCGCAACGCGATCAGTCCTTTGTAGTATTCATACACGTCCCGGTGCTCAAGCTTTTCGCGCCAGCGAATCATATTCACAGAATCGGGTTTATCGTAACTGTTGTGATCGCCACCTTTGGTTCGCAAAAATTCCTGACCGGCCTGAATGAACGGAATGCCTTGCGAGGTGAACAGCGCGGCTGCGGTAAGTTTGTCCATCGCCCGGCGGTCGGCGTCTGTGATTCTGGCATCATCAGCCGTGCTGATTTTCAGCCGATCCCACAGTGTATGATTGTCGTGGCATTCAACATAGTTGATTGCCTCTATGGGCGAATCGCTGAAATCGTCAATCGCTCCGCGCAAACCAAGTTTGACACCGTGAATGTGATTTCCGGATTGAGAAAAACCAGTTTCACGCGCATTGAAAACATTCCCTTTCAGCGCGTCGCGGTAATGATCGTTGAAAACCGACCAGCCCTGGCTGCGCTGAGTTCCCTTCCAGGTGATTTCAATCGGAGTCGAACCGCCCGCCCACGGTTCGCCGTAAATCAGCAAGTTCGGATCAATTGCTCGCAACTCTTCAGCGATTTGCCGCAAGGTTTCGCGGTCAATCAAACCCATCAAATCGAAACGGAACCCATCAATTTTGTATTCCGTCACCCAATGCTTCAGGCAATCAATGATGTAACCGGCGAACCAGTGGCGCTTCGGTTCGGAACTCATTGCCTACGCCGGAACCGTTCCAATAACTCCCGTCCTGTTTCAGCCTGTAGTAATACCCGGAACCAGACCGTCGAAACTGTAAACGTGGCCAAGATCAACCGCTTCAAAAGTGTGATTGAAAACAACGTCAACAGTCACGCGAATCCCTTGGCGATGAAGCGCGTCAACCATACGTTTGACTTCGCTGACCCTGCGCGCGTCGAAACGCTCGCTGGCGTACCAGCCTTCGGGCGAAAAATGATGCACCACGTCGTAACCCCAGCCGTATTGGTCTTGGGATTTTTGGTTATGAAACTCTCCCACCGGCAGCAGTTGAACGACGTTGACGCCAAGTTCCACCAGATGGTCCAACCCTGTCGCCACGTCCAATCGCCCGCTCAGATGAGTTCCGATTTCGGTCAAGCCAAGATACTTGCCGCGCCGTTGAATGCCGGAATCGGGATCAATCGTGAAATCGCGCAAGTGCATTTCGTAAATGACGGCTTCGGAAATTGGGAATGCAGGACGGTCGGCCACAGGAGTTTCGTCGTTAACAACGATTGAGCGACCATCATGATTGGTGACGGCTTTGGCGTAAGGATCAAGAAGCTCACGGCTGGAGTCAAAACGCGGATCGTCGCCTGCCGCCGAGTAAGTGTAATAAGCGCCAAGCTGATTGCCGACGATGGCAGTTTCCCAGCAACCGTCATCCAGTTTGGTCATCGAAATGCGCTTTGCCTCACGCCGGTCGGCGACTGGTAAAGATTCAAAGTCATTTCGTTGACTGTCGGCGCCCAGACTCGAAATGTAGTTTGTTGCGGCGAATAAATCGCGCCAAGCTGTTGTGAGGAAAATACGCCATCCGCAGCATGAGCAAGCGGAGGCGTTGTCGAATAGTTGATCGGGGCTAAACGAGCGGTCGAATTCATATTTCTATTGTCCAGAGTTGTGAGATGAAGGTGAAACAAGCCGAAAGCCTAGTCGTAATTGCCTCGACGTTCAAGCCGGTTTTGCTCCAACTGCAAAGCTAAGTCATCATGGGAGTTCAGAGGCTTTCAGGAATTGTCCGTCCAAATTCGGTCGCAACCATTCGACGAAATTCGGCGTAAATGGGAACGATCCAAACTAAAATTACCCCTTACCGACTTCCCTGATATTGAAAACATTGAAGCATTGAAGACATTGAAGCAGGAGAAATCTCAGATGAACCAAACTATAACCTTACAAATGACGCGATTTGCATGTTCGCTGGCTGTGGTGATTGCGTTAATCAGCAACGGCGCGGCTCAATCGCCCGATAAGATCGTCAAACAGGCCGTCAAAGCAATGACCAACGGCAAAGGCGAAAAGGCTCTGCGCGAAGTCAGATCGCGACAAGCGTTCGGCAAAATCACCAACTCCAAAGACGGCGCGACAGGCAATTATCAGGCTTCGGCTACACAGCCGAACTTATTCACCGAAACCTTTGATCTTGGCGGCTTGGAATTCAGTTCCGGCTACAACGGCAAATCGTCCTGGACAAGAGATTCGCGCGACGGGCTGAGAACTCTGACCGGGCAAGCCAGCAGAGACTTTCAAACCGAAGCTCGATACAGAAACTGGCGTTGGCTGGATTACAAAAAAGACAAATCGAAACTGAACTTCGTCGGTCAAACCACAATCAACGGGAAAACGGCAAACACACTGGCTCTGGTGACAGCTAAAAACGTGACGATCAAAATGCACTTTGACGCCGCGTCGGGCTTGCTGATCCGCGAAGAGATTCCGGCAGGCGATTCCGTTCGAGTATTTGATTATTCGGACTTCAAACCCGTCGGCAGTTTGATGGAACCATACTCAATCAAGCTTTCAATTGGCGAAATCGGCTTCGACATCCTGGATTCGATCAAACACAACTCGCAAATTGACCGCTTCGCTTTCGAGTTTCCCAAACTTTCCAACGAACCTCTGCCGGACATTCCTGCGCTGTTGGATGCCGTGGGCAAAAACGAAGACGCAGTTGACGACATTCTGGAAAATGCATACGCAAACCACTGTTCGCAAAGAACTGGAAAGCAATGGCCAGTTGAAGGTCAAAGAGTCTGAAACTCACGAACTGACATTTTACAAAGGCAATCGCATCCGCCGTTTGATCGCCAAAAACGACAAGCCGCTTTCGCCGGGCGATGAAGCCAACGAAACCAAACGCATAGAAAAGCGTGTCCGCGACATTGAAAGAAAGCCGAGAAAGCTCTACGTGGAAAAACAACGCGAAGTTGCTCAGGATAGCTCGGTCACCGGACGGCAGACGCGGCAGCGAATTTCCATCGCCGACGTGCTGAAAGCGTCGAAGCTGGTCAATCCTCGCCGCGAACGATTTCGCAACCGCGACGTGATCGTCTTCGATTTCGAAAGACACGCTGCAGATTTCTAAACCAAAGTTTGAAAATTCAACTGGCAAGATGGCCGGAGCAATCTGGGTGGACGCCGCCGACAAGCAAGTCGCTCGCGTCGAAGCTCGACTGATTGAGTCGTATAAAGTCGGCGGCGGATTGCTGGCTTCGTTAAAAGAAGGCGCTTCGTTCGTCATGGAGCAGGAGCGAGTCAACGACGAAATCTGGCTGCCTACGCGAGCCGACATCAATCTGGGCGTCAAAGTTCTGCTGGTCAAAGGCATCAACGTCAACTCGACGGTGACTTACGGCAACTACAAACGCTTCGATGTAAATGCCGAAAAGGAAAAACTGAAAGACCCGACAGCTCCAATCAAGCCGTAATCAGTTTTGCAAAACACAAAGGCGCGGAAAGCTGAACGAGCTTAGCCGCGCCTTTCGTTTAGCTTGAATTGAAGACCTCAATCCAAATAAAGGAACTCATTCAAGTTGAAGATAGCATGGCAAAGGTCGCGCAAGGCCGCAGCCGCAGGTTTTTCATTCTTCCGTTCGGTGTAACCCGCCGCTTGTTTCTGCAAAAACTCCGACGCCCAGGCCAGTTCCTTTTCGCTGGGCTGGCGATTCAAGGCCAGTTTGAAAGCCGACGCGATTTGTTTTCGCGCGTCGGTTCCGGCTTCGGCGGCGACTCGTTCGGCGAAATAGCCTGCCTGTTGCAGCACAAATTCGTTGTTCATCAAAGCCAGGGCTTGAGGCGAAACGGTTGAGACGGCTCTGACCGGGCCGGAAACCGTAGTCGCCGGACAATCGAAAACTTCGATCATAGGCAGCAACACCGAACGTTTGACGAAGATGTAAACGCTGCGCCGCCAGGTCGCTTCGTTGTCTTTGGCGTCGAGCGGCCAGCGCGGACGCGAACCTGTGTTGATGATGTCGGGATCAATTCGCGGGTAAATGCCTGGGCCGAACATCTCCTTGTTCAGCTTGCCACTGATAGCCAGCATGCTGTCGCGTATGCTTTCGGCTTCCAGACGACGCGGATTCGCTCGCCAGAACAGATGGTT
>JBGAPB010000371.1:0-5222 GCA_044221525.1 Blastocatellia bacterium
TTTAATCAACGGCAGGTATTCGTGCTGAGTGTTGAACAATTCACCCATCGCAATCGGGGTGTTGCATTGACTGCGAAGCAGCTTGAAGTGATCGTTTTCTTCGGGCGGAAACGGGTCTTCGATGAAAAAGGGTTTGTACTGCTCAACATCTTTGCAAATCTGAATTCCCTGTTGCAGCGTCACGCGCTCATGCACGTCGTGCAGAAATTCTATGTCTTCGCCGAACTGTTTTCGCATCGCCTCAAACATTCGCGGAACCATGCGCGCGTATTTGGCTGATTCCCAGATGGCTTTGGGATTGGTTGGGCCTATGGCTTCGTCACTGGCTGGAGCCGTTCCCCCTGTGCCGCGATTGGCTCCGCCAGCGCCATAAGTCGCCAGACCTTCAACGCCTGACTGAATGCGCACGTGGCGGAATCCTTGTTCAATCGCGCCTTTGACGCGGTCGCTCAATTCGGCAAAGTCCTTGCCAGCCGCGTGAAAATAACAGTCCGCGCCGTGCCGAACTTTGCCTCCAAGCAACTGGTAAACCGGCATCCCCGCCCGTTTTCCTTTGATGTCCCAGAGCGCAATGTCCACGCCGCTCATGGCATTGAATAACACAGGGCCGTTACGCCAATACGAACTCATATACGACGACTGCCAGATGTCTTCTATCTCATCCACATTTCGGCCAATCAGAAACGGGCGCAGATATTTTTCAATCGCCGTTTGAACAACCAGCGCGCGTTGCGTGAAGGTCGCGCAGCCCCAGCCAACCAATCCCGGCTCAGTTGTTTCGATTTTGACAACGACCAGGCGGATGCGATTTGGCGCAGTCATAATTGTTTTAATGTCTTTGATTTTGACCGGCGCAGTGCCTTTGACGGCTTGGGTATAAGCCGGGTTTGGAGCCAGCGTTTCGGCCAATGATTCTTTGGCGGCAAGCAACGAGGCTCCACCAGCCAGCGAGAGCGAACGTAAAACCTCACGACGTTTCATAGTGTTTTTCTCCAATTCCCAAGTGATTGATTTGTTTATTTCGACAAGAAAGACCGCACGCGCGCCGAAAACAATTTGTAGCCTTCGGCATTGAAATGCAGTTTGTCGGCGATAAATAACTCCGGGCGCGGTTTGCCATCTGCTCCAAGCGAGACGTCGGCGGCGTCCATGTATTTCACCAGCTTCGCAGTCTTGGTGAATGCCTTGACCATCTCATTTAAGGCTTTCTCTTTCTCAGCATTATCCCAACGCGCCACGCTGGGACTCAGAGCGATGTAAACAACCTCGGTTTTCGGCAATTTCCCATGCACTTTGGCGACAAAGTCTTTGAAGTCGGCAAAAACCTGTTCCGGCGATTTCCCTGCAAAGATGTCATTGCCGCCAGAACGCAACAGCACCATTTTCGGCTTGTACGGAAAGATGATTCGGTCGGCGAAATGCGTGGCGTCCACAATTTGCGAACCGCCGAAACCGCGATTGATGACTTTGTATTTTGGCAGGTCTTCCGCCATTGTTTTCCAAAGCCGGATCGTCGAAGAGCCAGTGAAGACCAGCGCGTTTTGCGGCGGCGGAGTTGTGCGGTCGCTCTGTTCAAAGGCGGCAACGTCTTTTTCCCAGCGACTGAAATCAGGGGCAGGAGTTTGCGCCTGAATGGACAGACCGAACAAACAGGTAATCAGAACAATGCCTTTCAGCAAAGAATTGGTTTTCATCGTTATTTCCTTTTGGCCAATTTACTTGACGGTGTTGAAGGTGCGACGTTCCATCTCGTCGGTCTTGGCCGGATCGAATTTGTACTTCTTCAAAAAGTCTTCGGTGACGTTGGCTCCCAACCCCGGAGTGGTAGTTGGATAAACGCCTTGCACATCGCGTTTCAATCCGCCGGGCATCAAGTCCTCGAAGATGGGTTCGTCTTTTTCAAAATATTCCAGGATCAAAAAGTTCGGGATTGAAAAACAGACGTGCATCGAAGCCAGTGTGCAAAGCGGCCCGTTCGGATTATGCGGAGCAATCGGGATGTAATAAGTGTCAGCCATCGAAGCGATTTTCTTTGTTTCGGTGATGCCGCCGGTTCTGGCCAGATCAGGCTGTATGATTCGAACCGATTGCTTTTCCAGCAGTTCGCGGAAGCCTTGACGGCCAAAGATGCGCTCGCCGGTCGCCAACGGCGTCTGAGTATTGCGTTGAACTTCGGCCATTGCCGCTACGTTTTCCGGCGGCACGGCTTCTTCATAAAAGAACAGACGATGAGGCTCCAAAGCACGAATGATTTCCAGCGTGGATTTGGTGTTCCATCGTCCGTGAACGTCAATCGCAATGTCGTAATCAGGGCCTCCAGCTTCACGAATGGCTTTGACGATTGAGGCCGCCAGTCGCAAATCGGCCTGGGTAACTTCGCGGTTCATCGGAGTGTTGAAAAACGGATCAAGCTTGCAGCCAGTGTAACCGCGAGAAACCAATTCTTTCGTCTTCGCGGCATAAGCTTCAGGCGTATGCGCCAGGTCTTCCGTCCAGCCGTTGGCATAAGTCCTCAGTTTTTCGTGAACCTGGCCGCCAAGCATTTTGTAAACCGGCACTCCCAGCTTTTTGCCGACAATGTCGTAAAGCGCCATATCAATTCCGCTGATCGCCGCCAGCACAATGCCGCCCATGCCGTTGTAATACATAAAGCGGTACATGCGTTGCCACAGAGCCTCTATGTTCCAGGCGCTCTGGCCTATGATGACACTGCTCAATGTGCTGACCGCTGTCGCAATCGGACGCACGCCCGGATAATTCGTGCCCTCGCCCCAGCCAACAAAACCATCAGCGGTTTCAACGCGTACAAATACCCACGGCGCGCTGGCGCGAAGTCCAGTCAACAAAACAGGTTCGACTTTGACGATCTTCAGTGAATCGTCTGCTTTCTGTGACCACGCTGAAATACTCGCTTCGGCCAATCCTGAAGCAAACAGGCTGCCTGTCAATCCATAAGCAGCCTGTTTCAGAAATGATCGGCGAGCCGATCCGTAATTGTTATTGAGTACGTTCGTCATGCAGTTCCTCTATGAATTTTGTCGGTTAGGGTTGCGCAGAATGTGCTTTCTTTCAGTTCTCGAACACTTGCTCGGTTCCGGGCTTTGACGCAAAAAACTAGCGCTTTAGGAAAAAGGCGCAGCAGGCCACAACAAACTGATAGATTGCCGGACACGTCAACGTTGGTTCTTATATTTTGAAATACTGATTTTACTGGGAAAGAAAACGGGCGCATTCTAGCCTTGAGCTTGATACCTGACAAGTTTTTCAAACCTTCATCAAACATTTATGGCTGCTTTATTTGAATGAGTTCGCAGTAGCTAAAATGCGCTTTGGTCATTTGATATGGCTGAACTTACAGGTTCGACTACTCGACCGTTTTCACATTCGATGAAAGAGTGCCAGCCGATGGAAGAAGAGGGTTGACCTGACGCAATACCTTCTCGAATCTTGAGTCGTTCCTGAGCTTTTTGAATCTATGGTCGAAGCGCAATCTGACCAAAAGTCCGGTGTGCCGTTCAACAGCTTTATTCAGCCAGGCAAATGCCTGCTGCTCATCTCCCAGTCCTGCGTAAACAAGCGCAATGCTATATGGCGATACGCGTCGTTCTTTTTCCCGCCTTAGCAAATCGTTGAGGAGTTCTTTGGCTTCATCCGGTCTTCCGCTAATTCCATAAACATGCGCCATTCCGGCGATATGACGAGCTTTAGAAGTTTCAGATGCTTGTTCCAAAACTTTCTGCAATTCGGCAATTGCCTGCACATACATTCCCTTTTGCTCGTACGCCTGACTGAGGTGGGCGCGCGCCCAGAAATATCCCGGATCCATCTCCAACACTCGGTTGTACTGGTCAATTGCCAGATCATACTGGCCCGAATAGAAATAGACCCATCCAATGTGAACCTGTGTAACCAACGAAAGTGGATCGAGTTGTTGCGCCTGTTTCAACTGCCGAAGCGCTTCTTCGAATTGACCTCTCTGTGCCAGACAAACGCCGTATTGGTCATAAGCCGTGGCATAATTCGGGCTAAGTTCGATTGCTCGCTTGAATTCACTTTGGGATGCGTTCCAATCCCAATCATAAACCCACTTGGTGCGACCCAATGCAACGTGAGCTTCGGCCAGGGTGTCATCAAGCTCCAATGCCTTTGCCGCTGCCGATTTGGCTTTCGGAAAGCTTTCTTCTGGCGGCATTGCCTCCAAAATGTTGAGCAGGTTGTAACAATCGGCCAAGCCAGCGTAAGCCAGGGCGTAATTCGGAGAAAGGGTTATAGCCTTTTCAAAATTTCCAATCGCCTTTTTCAGACCATCCGCCGTGCGTTTATTCCACCAGTAACGACCTTTCAAATAAAGCTCATAAGCTTCGGTGTTTTCGGTGTAATGCCTGAGCATCAAAGCCCGCTTATCACGTGACAGATTCAGCGCCAAAGCTGAGGCAACTTGATCTGAAATTAAATCCTGAACAATGAAAATGTCAGTAAATTTTTCGTCGAACTTACCACTCCACACTGTTCTACCGTCCCTGACATCATGCAGTCTTAGCGTGACACGCAGCCTGTCATCTGTCTTTTGCAGGGTTCCTTCCAGCACTGCGTCAACATTCAATTCTCTGCCAGCATCAATTGGGTGTAATCCCAAGGCGTCATATTTGCGAATGGCGCTGGTGGGTTGAACGACAATCTTATCAAGGCTGCTGAGGCGGGTAATTAGCACATCGGCCATTCCCAATCCTAAATAATTATCCTCGTTACCTGCCTTGATAGGCTCAAACGGAAGCACTGCAAGTGAATTAATAGGGCCAAGTTTATACGGCTTCGCCGACTGGCGCGATAACCATAAATACGAAGCGAAGCCCATAATTCCAAGCAAAAGCGCCAAAGCCCCAACCCTAATCCATTTATTTTGGTATGGGCTGGATTTAGGAACAGGTAACTCCGTGATAGCCGCGAAAGAGCCGGATTGACCATTCTCAATCCGGTTGGCATTTACTGTTTCGTGCTGTGGCTGATTTATGAGTTCATTTTCTGAGCTTGCTTTTTCATTCACTGATACCACGACTTCGGCAACAAATCGGTAACCAAGCTTCGGTATGGTTTCAATGAATTGCTGCCCATCGGAGTTTTGGGTCAGGGCACGCCTGAGCAAATAAATTGTCTGGCTTAAATTAGCCTCCTCGACAATGCTACCCGGCCACAGGTACTCCAATAACTCCTGTTTCCCCAGC
>JBGAPB010000372.1:0-5174 GCA_044221525.1 Blastocatellia bacterium
GCAGACATTCACAACCAGATGTACCAGTTCGATGTGGTTTCAGAACAGGCGACCCACGGCCTGATGAAGTTCGATGCTGAGTGGTTGTGATCGTCTTATGCAGAAAAACCTTCGCAATAACTGACAAATTCTCCAGCCAATTCCAGCGCAGCCTGAGCCGAAGCTTCATCAGCCGAGCCGCCTTTCACTTCTTCAAAAGTCGCCAACAAGTTTTTCCACGAACCGCCAGTCTTTCCCGAAAGCACGAACAGGTTTTCAAACTCCCACAACGCTTCCAGCGAAGTGAAGGGATCAACCAGTTTTTGGTAAAGCGGCACGCGCGCGGCTGCGGAAGCGGTTTCATACGCTTCCAGCAAGACTTGTTCGTAATTGCCGTGCAGCAAATAGGCTTTGGTTTGTTCCAGTTTTGTTTGCGCGGTTTCAATTGTCGGCACGACTTCGGCGATGGTGGTTCCGGCGCACTCTCCGCGCACGCCTGATCGAACCGTGAAGCGTTCGTTTTCGTGGCCGTAATCGTCGTAAAACTCCGGGTTGGTGTCGAAGGCTGGAATGGCCTTGAGCGGTTCCAGCGTTTCTTTGACCCGCGCATCGCCAATGCGAGCGATGAAGCTGTTGAAATCTTCGTCGCCCAGTTTTTCTGCGTCGTGCAATTTGAACAATGTCTCAACCACGTTGATTGCGTTGCGGGCAGGGAAGCGCCCGAAAACTTTGGCGGCTTGCGCCTTTCCGTGATTGGACTGGCCGCCCAGAAACAACAGGTGTGCTGGAAGGTTGTGCCCTTCGTGCGAAACCGCCGCGGCGTGAAAACCAATGTTGGCGACGGCGTGTTGAGCACAGCCGTTCGGACAGCCGGAAATTTTGATTCGCATGTCGCGGTTGGCTTCACGGTAAGGCGCAAGCGTGCCGGTGAAAAACGATTCGGAAATGGCGCTGCCCAAACCTTTGGCCGAAGCGATGCCCAGTCGGCAGGTGTCGGCTCCGGGGCAGGCGGTGACGTCGGCGACGGTTTCGGCTCCGGCGTCACCCAACTCAATTTTACGAAGCTCTGAATAAAGCTCCGGCAAATCTTCAACACGAACCCACGGCAGGAACAGATTCTGTTCGATTGAAACTCGCAATTGACCAGCCGAAAAACGCCGAGCGACATTGGCCAAATCCCTTGAGCGGTCTGAAGTTATATCGCCAAGTTTCGTGCGAACGTGAACTCCGCGAAAACCTTCGACGCGATGAGCGATGACCGAATCCTTTGCCCATTGCTGATAATCGGCGTCGCTCGTCAGCGGGTGCAGTAGGTTCAGAGTTTGAGACGCGGCGGCAACATTCGGATCAGCTTCTTCTTCCAAAAAGTCGGCCAGCGGAGGCAGCTCGCCAATGATTTGGCGTTCAGCGTCAACTTCGGCTTTGAACTTGTCCCAGCCCATTGTCTGAACCAGAAACTTCATGCGAGCTTTCATTCGCTGTTTGCGTTCGCCGTAACGGTCGAAGATGCGAATGACCGCAGTCGTGAAGTTGAACATCTCTTCAACCGGCAAAAACTCGCTGTAAATGTGCGCGGGCATTGGGCCGCTGCCCATTCCTCCGCCGACGTGGACTTTGAAACCGCGACGGACTTCGCCGTTTTCTTCGCGCGTCACGGCGTGAAATCCCAGGTCGTGAAAGGCCAGCGCGGAGTGATCTTCGACGCAGCCTTCAAAGGCGAACTTCATTTTTCGCCCCATGTTCTGGTTATGTTTGTTGCGGAGCAGGAATTTGAACAGCGCGCGCGTGTACGGGTAAACGTTGAAAACTTCGTTGTGTGAAACTCCGGCGCGATAACAGGCCGTGATGTTGCGAACGGTGTTGCCGCAAGCTTCGCGTGTGGTGATGCCGACTTCTTCCAGTTCGCGCAACAAGGCGGGAGCATTTTCCAGCATCAGATAATAAAGCTGAGCATCTTCGCGCGTCGTGAAGTGAATGAAGCTGCTGGCGTATTTGTCGGCTACATCGGCCAGCCGAGTCAGTTGGTCTGCTGTCAGGTATCCGCCGGGTATTTTGATGCGCTGCATCTGGACGCCTTCCTGACGCTGAGCGTAAGTGCCGTACTGAAGCCGAAACTTCTGCATTTTGGTTTCGCCAACCAGCCCAGCGCGGAATTTTTTGATTTGCTGTTCGTAATTGGCCAGTTCGTCTTCGATGAAGTCGGGGACTGGGGAAGTCTGTAAACTGGTTGCGGTCGCGTTCATACTTTCTCCTGGTGTTCTTGGTACGCAGGCGTCCCCGCCTGCTGTAATTGAAGTGCAAAGTTTCCAAAAACAAAAAACGCTCCGGTTTCTGTTGCTGAAACCGGAGCGTCTGCTTTTTCTTTTTGTGGCAATCTCAACTTGTAAGGTTGAAGCCTGCTGGCAGTCGGTTTCGTTCGATGTAGCTTTTACAACAACAACACATCGGCATCGCGCCACAGATTGCGCCAGCAGCTTTAGTTTCTTTCTGAATGAAAATTTCGTGAATCATCTATCTGTCTATCGGTTTATGGATTGGTCAAACCAGAATCCCGGCCAAAAATACCGGCGGCTGCGGCTGTTGTCAAACAACGTGGAAGTCTGACCGTTTGGATCACAAAGAGGCTCTTGAAAATTGGACGACCAAGGAATTGACCAGAGAGCCGGGAGGCTTCGCCGACTTACACGAACTTGGCGATTTGAAACGATGGCGACGGTTCAGGCCATTTACACTCTTGCCGGACGCCAGGCACAAGGGTTTATGAAATCCATCTTTGAGAAGATCAGCTTGCCTGTGCCGTATCATTCGACGCTTTCACGCAGGCGGAAAAGTTTGAACATCGCGTTGCCAATTCGGGACTGGTCAAAGCCGCGTCACTTGGTTGTGGATTCGACCGGCGTCAAAGTCTACGGCGAAGGCGAATGGAAAGTCCGCCAGCACGGGATCAGCAGGCACGGAGCCAAAGCGACGATTCCTCCGCGCAAAGGAGCGCGGATTTGGCAACACGACAACCGCAAAACTGAACGCCATATCCGCGACGAAAACTTGCGACGCATCCGAAAAGTGTGACGCAAGCAATGGAAAATCGAGAGCGATTACCATCGTCGGGGCTTGGCGGAAACGATGATGTTCCGCTTTAAGACCGTCTTCGGAGACCGGCTGCAAACGCGCCGGGTAGAGAATCAATTCAAAGAACTGTTACTCAAGACCGCGATTTTGAATCGAATGACTTATCTCGGAATGCCCGACACCATCAAGATCGCATGGGTAAAAACCAATTCAGGGCAATGGCTCTGGATTCGTGCAACAAAGCTACATTGGTGGTATATCCAGGTTTGGGTTATCCGCGTTGATCAGCAACATATGTGTCATACGTATTCCATTGCTCAGATGGAAAACGCGAAGTAAAGTGCGCGTTTCAGGATCACAACGTGCCTGCGCGCCGGGGCGATAGAGATGCATTACGTGACCGCCTGGGCAAAGAAGTCGCCTCACGTCAGTTACACCAACGGCGGCCACGGCATGCCAACTTCGACCGTCGAAGAGGTGAAGGATTACCACCAACGTATCCTCGACTGGTACAACGACCATCTGAAAGGCGATTTGAAGAAAAAGGCCGAAGATGCGAAGGCGGAAGGCGGGCAACAATAACAAGCCGCAGCCAGATTGCCGCAAAACATTGCGACGAATTATCTGAAGAACTACACTGCCTTCATACAAACAATCGAATAAGGAGGTAGGCAAATGACAGTGACGTTTCCTTTAGAACTTGAGCAACAAGTCAAAATACAGGCAGCCCAAAAGGGGATGGATGTGATGTCTTATCTACTCTCACTCGTGCAAAGGGACATCAATGCCACCGATTCCGCAATCAGAGTTGGCGGCAATACAGGCGATTACGATCCAGACACCCTGAATCGAATGATTGCCAAAATGACCAGCCGCACGCCTGAAGAGAAAATGGCAGCGCGTCAGCAAGCGATTCAGGAAAGCCAGCCTCAAATAGAGCTTGCGTCCGATGTCTCGCCTTTCGATGTGATGCCCGTAGTGAGAGGCAATGAAACCGACGACGAAGTCATCGCCGCTCTCAAAGAATTGAGCTAAATGCCGGAACTCTATCTTTTCGATACGAATATCCTTTCGATACGAATATCCTTGTTCACCTAGTGCGTGATGATGCGACGGGGCAACAGATCAGGGCAAAGTACAGGCCGTTTTCTCTCGACCCCAAACCGCGTTTTTGTGTAGTTAGCGAAGGCGAGATTCGCTCCCTTGCGCTTCAATTTCTGTGGGGCGGCCCAAAGCTGAATCAAATGGAGTTTGCGCTTGCCCATTTAGGGCGGCTGACCATTGAGAACCACGAAGTGATGGACGCTTATGCGATGCTCGATGCTTATTCAAAAACTCAAGGCATCACGATGGGCAAGAACGATCTGTGGATAGCTGCCACAGCCTTTTCCGCTGACGCGCAACTTGTGACTACCGATCACTGACGGATTGTCAATTGAACGTCCTTCACATTAAGGCCAAGGGTTTGCCCTCTATCACCGTAGTTATCAACTTTTATTACTACTGAGACATGACCTGCTTCATTGACTAACGCAGTTTTAGCGCTTCCAGAAAAAGTTTTAGAGTAGGAGTGGTGTGCGTGATTGCCACCAACTGGACTTGTTACTGTCGGATGAAATGCGTCGATTTCGATGCCATTGGCTTCTATATTCAGCCTATAACAAAAATCTGCCCTATCCCCATTTCTACATTTAGCTGCAGAGAGGTTCCCATCGTCACCTGTATTTCCATACCTAAAGGTCAACTCTGCACTTGCCCAAGATTTAGCCGCTCCTGGGCATTCGCCAATCCAGCTTACCGATGATCCCCTTGGAATAAGAGTGGAAACTGCTCCCGATTGAGTGTGCAAAGAACAGGTCACTATTGTTTGTGATGGGAGTGGCGGCGATAAGGGCGGAATCAAAAGTTCCGGTGTAATAATTTTGCCCTTGCTATTTTTCCCAATCTCAAACTGAACTCTCAATGTACGAGAATTGTTTTTTGGGATATTACAAGTAAATGAGTCAGACAACGTCCTATTGGCTGCAAGAGATATCTTAGACTTTTTACAGGTTACTCCATTTCCTGGTTTAACATTGACCGTCACCGAAGGCACACCGTCAGAAACCTGATATTCAACGAAAACC
>JBGAPB010000373.1:0-5033 GCA_044221525.1 Blastocatellia bacterium
CAAGGATTAGGCGGCGTGGGCAAAACCACACTGGCTCTGAAACTGGCTCATCAAATGGCGGCACATTATCCCGATGCGCAGCTTTTTTGTTGCGATTTAAGAAGGAGCCAGTCCTCAACCATTGTCAGTTGCCGAAATCCGTTCGCATGTTATTCGAGCCTACATGCCTGCGGCGCGACTACCCGAAAACGAAGCCGAATTGGGCAAGCTGTATACATCTGTGCTCAACGGCAAACGCGCGCTACTTTTTTTGTTCGACAACGCTGCCAACACTCAACAAATCGCCGGACTGATTCCGCCTGCAGGATGTTTGTTATTGGTGACTTCGCGCCAGCACCTGTCGTTGGCGGGTATGTTCGCCAGTCGCCTGGATTCATTGCCAGCGGCGGAATCCCCAGGAATTGTTGCGGCGATTGTTACCGCAAGTGGGCGATCAGGCCGGGCGGTTGGCTGGCTATGCGGTCACCTGCCTTTAGCCTTGCTGCGATTGGCCGCCAGCGCATTGACAGAACCCGGAACTCGGCGTTGAGGAATACGCCAAACGACTGGCTCGCTGGCAGACTCAGGAAGGCACACGCAGAGCGATTGATTCGGTTTTGCGAGCCAGTTACGAAATGCTGGTTCCTGGATTGCGCAAATTGTGGCGGACCCTGGCCGTTCTTCCAGGCACTTTTGATGTCAACGCTGCGGCTGCTGTCTGGAAAATCAATCCAAGAACGCGCGGCCAATGCGCTCGATCGTTTGATGGCTTACAGCCTGATCGAACGCAATCGAACGACCGGGCGTTACAGGTTGCACGACCTGATGACTTTGTTTGCCGAAGATCTTCTTTGAATGGTCAGGAGCGCGCCATCGCACGTCATCACCACGCAGCCCATTACCAAAGCGTACTGCACGAAGCCGACGCGCTTTACGAGCACGGCGGGGAGTTTCTTAAACAGGGGCTGGATTTGGTTGATTTGGAATGGCACAACATTCAGGCGGCGCAAACCTGGGCGGCAACGAAGTTTGAAAGCAACCGTATGGCTTGCGATTTGTGTAATTCGTTTCCCGACGCCGGAAAGTATGTGCTGAATTTGCGCCAGCATCCGCGAGAACGCATTCGCTGGAGTGAGGCCGCCTTGTCAGCTTCCGCAACGATGAAACGACGAAAATCATCAGGCAAACATCTGAACGCGCTCGGCGATTCTTATGCCGATCTCAGCGAGATTCATCACGCGATAGATTGTTATCAGCAGGCTCTGGAAATCGCCCGCGAAACCAAAGACCGTCGAGGCGAAACGGACACTTTGGTTGGTTTGGGGACTGCTTATTATCTTGGTGGTGGTTTGGAACGCGCGCGCGAATTTCACGAATTTGCGCTCAGCATAGCCCGTGAACTTGAAGACCGTCGTGCTGAAGCCAATGCATTGGGAGCTTTAGGCTTGACGCTTTATGCGCTTGGCGATGCTCGCCAGGCGACGGACTTGCTGGAACAGCAATTGAATTTAGCGCGCGAACTTGGTGATCGGCGCAACGAAAGCAACGCGCTGGGCGGGCTCGGGCTTACTCATTACGCGCTTGGCGATTCGCGCATGGCGATTGACCTGCTCAACGAACAGTTTCGAATTACACGTGAAATCGGCGACCGTCGCGGTGAAGCAGGTGCGCTGGTCAATTTGGGTTATGCCTGGTCTAGTTTGAAAGAGTACGACCAGGCAATCAGCTTTCACCAACAATCATTGACAGTCGCGCGCGAAATCGGCGACCGGCGTAGCGAAGCCAGCGCGTTGGGCGGACTGGGGATTGCGCATTACCTGACTGGGAATCACCAGCAATCCATAGATTTTCTGGAACGCCAGCGGACACTGGCCAGTGAAACCGGCGATCGTCGCGGCGAAGCCTCCGCATTGACCAACCTGGGTGAAGCCTACACTTCAACGGGCGAGCCAGTGCGTGCGATCGAATTGCTGCGGCAGGCGTTCAACATTGCCAACAATATGGGCGATGTTCCAGGGCAAGCGACGGCCTTGTTTAATCTGGCGATGGCTTTGGAAAAGCTTGGCGATAGAGTTCAGGCAGTAGAGCAAACACGAAAGTCATTGGAGTTGTTTGAGATTGTTAAACATCCATCGGCTGAAACGGTTCGGCGGCAGTTGGTTGAATGGCAATAAAGTGTGATCAGCAAATGCTTTTCATTCATTGTTTCCGCTTCCGGCCAGAGCTTCAATAAACGCCCGTACCCTGCCTGCGATGTCGGGTTTGGTGAAAAAGTCTCTGATTTCGCCGAATGGATAAAGAGCTGAAATTACTGCCACACTGTCGGCTCCGGCTTCGATTACTTCTGCGGCGCGTTCAACCGAAATTCCACCAATTGCCACCAGTGGGCGGTCGGCCAAGGCTCTCGCTTCGCGCAGCAAATCCAGGCCAACAACCGGACTTGGGTTTTCTTTGGTTTTTGTCGGGAAGACCGGGCCGATGGCAATGTAATTTGCCGAAGTTTCCAGCGCCGCTTTGAACTGATCCAGAGTGTGAGTTGAAATGCCTATGATTTTATCCTCGCCAAGAATATCTCGCGCTTCCTCGACCGATAAATCTTCCTGACCCAGGTGAACCCCATCGGCTCCGGCGGTCAATGCCACATCAACACGGTCGTTAACTATTAACTTGGCATTGGATGCCCGCGTCAACGGCAGACATGCTCGCGCCGCGTCCAGCATTTCTTTGGCGCTGGCGTCCTTATCGCGTAATTGAATCAGCCGCGCGCCTCCAGCCAGCACCAGCCGCACGATCTCTTCGTGAGTGCAGTTGGACAGTTGGCAATCGGTAACAGGGTAAAGTTTTGGTAGTTGGAACATAGCCAGATTATGTCCGAATCGTCAGCCTGTTCAAAGCACAGAGAAGGCAGGAATTTTTCCGTTCGCCAATCGAAATGCAATGTGTATAATCCGCGCCGTTCCAATACAGGCTGCCGATGCGAGACGGATTGCAATGCTGCTTCCGAGGCGTCCGATCTGAACAAGCTTTCCCTAACTCCCTTAACTATCCCCTTTTAAGCAAACTTTGAATCACAAACTGAAACCGCCTGGAAAGGTGAGAAGGAGGAATTATGAAAACTAGATTATTGGCTTCAATGTTTTTGGTCGCTGCCGCGCTATTTCTGATGGGCTGTCCCAGCCAAACCACAATCAATAGACTCAACGGTGATCCTGAGCGTTATCGTGGCAAGGAAGTTCTGCTTGTTGGTACCGTTACCAACAGCTATGGCGCGGTTGGGTACGGAGCCTATGAACTGGACGACGAAACCGGAAAGATTTGGGTTATAACCAGACGCGGCACACCCAGCAAAGGTGCGCGAGTCGGTGCGGTCGGTAGATACAGGCAAGGCGTAAACTGGGGCGGACGAAATTACGGCAGCGCCATTGAAGAAACTGATCGCAAAGTGAAATGAGCTGAACAGAAAACTAAACATAAAGGCGGCAAGTGATTCAAGTAATCGCTTGCCGCCTTTATGTTTAACTAAGCCGTCGCAGCTACTGCCGCTTTTGGACGGGCGTGGATTTTTATGGTGTCGTAATCTTCTGCTTCGACTGTGAATTCGTAATTACGAGCCGGTTGATATTTGCCAATCATTTCGTTGAACTTTACAACCATCGGCTCGACAAAATCGTGCATAAAAGCGCTTTCTTCCACCACTTTATGCTGAACGTGGGCGACCTCGTCTTTGCTGATGCCTATGTGATGCATCAATCGAAGCGGCAAGTTCTTTGCCTCAGAAACCCCCGTGTCTATGGAATAATCTTCGCTGCGAGACTCCATTTCCAGGAGCTGTTTATAGAAGGCTTCATTGTCGGTAAAAGTCAGGCTCTTTTCCATAATCTATCCTCCGAAAAAACGCTCAACATTTAACGTTGGCGATTTTGTTTTAAGCTTCTTCTCAGGCAGCGGCGTCCCAAAAGAAGCGCGTTGATTCACGAAGCGGGCTACGAAAGAACTGGTCGAAAAAACACCGGATAAGTGCGCGGAAATAACTGCTGCTGACTTTTCTTTATTATGCACGGAAGGTAGTTCAGGCAGGTGAAAATGTCAATTTTTTGTGATGCTGGCTGGGTACGCAGTCAGGGCTTTTGCAAAGTCGGTGTAGCGCAAATCTGTCCAGTTTGCGTTTTGGCTGGAAGTGGCTTGGCAAGCCAGATTACGTCTCGGTAGAAGAAGCAAACTGGACAGCTTTGCGCTACTTCGCTCGTTTCTCGGTAGATTCGCCCATTAGCTGGACAGGTTGTGAAATGCGAATCTGGTACTCTGAAAGGACTTTGCAAAAGCCCTGGGTACGCAGTCACCCCGACTGCTGTAAAAAAGTGCGAAGCCTCCTTTTTCCCACAGCCTAAGCTGACTGTCTTTTTGGCCGTTGTTCAGTTGTTGAAGGAAAGAATTTATTGAGCACTCGATATGCCAGCAAGACAGCCAACACCGCTGCAAAAATAAGCGGAAGTCGCACATCAATTTTGACCAGCAGGTAATAATGCAGGACTCCGGCAATGGCCGAGGCGAAAACCAGTTTGTGCAATCGGTTCCAGCGCCGCCCGCCTAATCGTTTAATCATCTTGTTGGTCGAAGTCACCGCCAGCGGAATCATCACCAAAAATGCGAACATTCCAGCAAAGATAAACGGTCGTTTCAGTGTGTCTTCGACGATGGCGCGAAAAGCAAAACCTTTGTCGAACCATGTATATGACAGCAGATGCAAGCATCCGTAAAAAAAGGCATACAACCCTATCATCCGCCGAAACTGAACCATCCATGGCAACCCCAGAATCTTTCGCAATGGAGTCACCGCCAGCGACAACAACAGAAAAACCAACGTCAGAGTTCCGGTCGTGTGCAGAACGAACTCCTGTGGATTGGTTCCCAGGCGGTGGTGGTATGCGTCCCAAGCCAGCAAAGAAACTGGCACTGCCGAGTTGATGAAAACTACAGTTTGGGCAAATTTGATGTCAGGCATTTAAGCTCACGGTTCGCAGTTGGCAGTTCACAGTTCTCGGTTGTCTGGCGAC
>JBGAPB010000008.1:0-42455 GCA_044221525.1 Blastocatellia bacterium
AACGCCTTCTATTGTTTGCAGTCTCAGTATTCTTCCCTGCCGCTGTTCATCCAATCTGGGCACAGCGCGCAACAAACCTTCTGTGTAAGGATGGCGCGGTCGGCTGAACAGCTCTTTGGCCGAAGCTTCCTCGATAATTTTTCCGGCATACATCACAGCCACACGATCTGAAGTTTCGGCCACTACGCCCAGATCGTGAGTAATCAGCAGCAAAGCCAGATCGCGTTTCTGTCGTAGCTCGGTCAGTAAGTCCAGAATCTGGGCTTGAATAGTTACGTCCAGCGCCGTGGTCGGTTCGTCGGCAATCAGCAATTTCGGGTCGCAAGCCAGCGCCATCGCAATCATCACTCGCTGGCGCATTCCGCCGGACATTTCATGTGGATAATTTTTTGATCGCGTTTCAGGCGAAGGGATCGTCACATCGCGCATGCCTTCGATGGCCTGATCCCAGGCTTCGCGTTTTGAAACTTTACGATGCAGCCTTATGGCTTCGGCAATTTGTTCGCCGACAGTGAAAACAGGATTAAGCGAAGTCATTGGGTCCTGAAAAATCATCGCAATATCGTCGCCACGTATCGCCCGCATCTCATCTTCAGGAAGTTTCAACAGGTCGCGGTTTTCAAACAGAACTTCCCCGCCGACCACTCTTCCGGGCTGCGAAACCAGTCGCATAATTGAAAGTGCGGTTACGGACTTTCCGCACCCTGATTCACCAACCAAGCTCAAGGTTTCTCCGCGTTCGATGGTGAACGACAGGTCATCAACGGAGCGCACTTCCCCGTGCCGCGTAGCGAAGTAGGTTTTCAGTTTTTTGACTTCCAACAGGCTCATAAGTTGTTCATTCGGATTGAGTTCGGAATGTTGACGAATATAAGCTACTGCCATGACTGTCGGCAAATTCCGTCACCAGTCGGATAAAAGTTGCAGCCCCAAAATTGCCAAATCTGCCAAAGCCAGTCTTTTCAACAGTCGCCGCTTGGCATCATGATTGCCCAGCAATCAATGGCTTTCCGTAATAACCGCCGCGTCGAAAACCGCAAAGCGGAATAGTAGACAAGGTTTAATTGATATGAACTGTGCTGATTTATAACCCAACTGCTGGCGCGTTGCGCCACGACTTACAACAAATTGAGAAACTGGCGGCGGCACTGCACCAGTGCGGGATTTCCGCTGTGCCCACGCCCACCAATTACGCCGGACACGCGACTCAGCTTGCACAGCAGGCGGCAGCCAACCGTGAGCCGTTTGTCATTGTCTGCGGTGGAGACGGAACCATCAATGAAGCCGCCCAAGCTCTGGTTGGAACTGAAACTGCACTGGCTGTTTGGCCTTGCGGCACGGCAAACGTCTTGGCCGAAGAATTGAATTTGCCGAAAAGCTTTGATGGGCTGGCAAAGCTAATCGCAGAAAACAGCATTCGCACCATCAGTGTTGGCCTAGCCTCAAAACCTGAGATCGGATGGCAGCGTTACTTTTTGCTGATGGCTGGAATCGGTTTGGACGCCGCAGTCGTGCAGAGTGTGAAACCAGGTCTGAAAAAAGTCGCAGGTAAAGGCGCTTATTGGGCAGCCGGTTTGGGTTTTCTGGCTCGGTTCCCCCTGACGCCTTTTTCTATCAAGTTTAATGAACAACGTTACGAAAGTACTTTCACTGTGATTTCAAACGCCGCGCATTACGCCAGCATGTTCACGCTGGCTCCTGGAGCGCGCATTGACGACGACAAATTGAATATTTGCGTTTTCAACTCGCACAGTCGGTTGGCTTATCTCAGCTATGCCGCACTGAGTTTGATCGGCGGCCACACCTCCAGCCCGGGAGTCGTTTATCAAGAAACGGGCAAAGCGCATGCCAATTCAAACGACGATGCACCGGTGCAAATTGATGGTGATGTAATGGGCAATCTGCCGATGGATTTTGAAATCGTCCCTGATGCTTTGCGAATTTTCGCGCCATTGGCTTAAGGCCTGTGCCGCGACCACCGCCAAGGTGCAAGCTCAAGAAGGAGAAAAGAAATGAATCGTATATGGTCTTATGTTGGAAGCGCCACTTTGCTGTTGGTATTACTGTTGTCTGCCACAGCTTTTGGGCAGACTGAAACTGCAACTGCAACTGTTTCGGCTAAAGCACTGACGATCGGCGCAGCTTTGACGCCGGAAGTTATAGAACTGCGAAAATCGGGAAACGCGGCGCTATACAACATTGATTACGCGATGGCGCGGGATAAATTTGAGGAAATAAGAAAGCTTCAGCCGCAACACCCCGCCGGAGACATCTATCTGGCCACGACAATCTGGCTGGAACATCTGAACAAAAGCCGCCGATTGCAGACCGGTCTGTACAGTAACGATTCCAGCTTTTACGCCGGAGCCGAAAACGCCAAAGAAGACAACGAAGGCGATGCGGTTGATCCGGCGATTGATCGTGCTTTCCGTGACCGCATGGCCCAGGCAAAGACAAAAGCCTTGGCGTTGGTCGCTCGAAACAAGAACGACGCCGATGCTCAGTATTTTCTCGGAGCTTATTACGGAGTGATGGCCGGTTACGAAGCCTCGGTCGCCCGCAAATTCTTTGCCGCTATGCGCAACGGCTCGCGCAGTGTTGACGCCCACGAAAAGGTTTTGAAGCTCAAGCCGGATTATTACGACGCTTATCTCTCGGTTGGAATGTACGATTACATCGTCGGCAACCTGCCGTTCGTTTATAAGGCACTGGCGACGTTGGCCGGAGTTCGCGGCAACAAACAACGAGGCATAGAAAGGTTGCAAACGATCATTACCAAAGACTCTGCCACAGCCGATGATGCCCGCGTAATGTTGCTGGCCATTTACCAAAACGAAAAACGTTACGAAGACGCGCTGGCGATTCTGCAACAGTTAAGCAAAAAGTATCCGGCCAGTTATTTGTTGAAACTGGAAACCGCTTCGACACTGGTGACGCTGAAGAAATCGGAAGAAGCTTACGCGACGTTTGAGGGTTTGCTGAAAGACCCGGCTGCGGCTCCGGCACTTGATTTTGTGCATTACCAATACGCCGAAGCGCTTGCATCAGCAAAAGAGCACAAAGCTGCGGCTGAACATTTTCTGGCTGTCCCAAAAACGAATGGCGCTGATGCCAATCTGGCGACTCTGGCGTTACTGCGCGCGGCTCAGGTTTACGACCAGACAGGGCAACGCAACGAAGCCGTCGCTCAATACAAAGCCGTGCTGGCGCGTCCGAACGTTTACGATTCGCGCGAACAGGCCGAACGAGGTTTGAAACAGCCTTTTGCCAAAAAGGAAAAAGAGAAAAAAGAAAGCGAGTGAATGTGTTTAGGCACACTCACTTCAAACACCGCCAAGATTGATGATCAGTGATAACGAAAGTCCATAGATTTCAGTCCTGTTTCTTTCTGACGATACGGTAAAACTGATCGCTAAGGTGTTCCAGTTCGTAACGTTGGCGGATCATTTCCAGTCCGGCAGCTTCGCGGCTGTTTTCGCGTACCCCTGTTTGCCAGATTTCAGGGTCAAAATCTACAAACACAACCCGCCCGGCATAAAAGAAATCGTCTATGGCTTTATCCAGTTTGTCGTCAGGCCATCCCGACCCGGGCGAGATTGTACGCCAGTAAGGTTGTGTCCCTATGGCGGTGAAATAATGAATCAGCGGTGAACGTTGCCCAACGATGAAGCCGGAATTCCACGGCAATTTTTCGACTTTGGCGATGAAGCGCAAGGCTCCATTGGCATTCCATTCGGCACTGTAAAGCTCTTTGGCTTCGTGGTTCCAGGTGGCTTTGGTCAGCGCTATCAGGGCGAGAAAAATGATGGCTCCGCGAATAGGTCGCAGCTTCAACATTTCTGACAAACACCATCCGCTAACCGCAGCCAGTCCCAGCAACCCTGTCAGCGCATAACGCGGGTTAACGGGTAAATCGTGATTCGCCAACAAGACAAGATCGGCAAGCAATCCGCATAATCCAAACAACCATAACAATCGCATTCGTCGGTAAGCTGACAACCAAACCAAAGCCAGCGGAGACAGCATCGCCACAGCAGCCGAACTGATGAAAGTAAACCTGGCAAAGAACCAAAGATTATTGATTGAAACCGGAAATCGCCGTCGCTCTTCAGCGCTCAGCCGGTACCATTTCGTCACAGCGTCCAGGTACAAATTGCCTTCGCGCAAGTACCAAAAAATCATTCCGCTGGTGGCCGCCAACACCACCAGCGCCAGGGCCAAAGCAATCGTGCGCAACTTAATGCCGTAAACCCATCCAGCCAGAGCAATGAAAGGGAAATAAAAAACTGCAAACTCGCGCACATTTGCGCTCAAGCCAATCAGGAAAGCCGCGATCAAAAATCTCCCAAAACGCCCAAACCGCAAACTTCGCAACATCCACCACAGCGACCAGCTCAGCATCAAGAAGCCCGGGATTTCACTCATTGCCCGCCCGCTGTAAGTTATGAAGTAAGGAGATGCGACAAATATCAATGCTCCCAAAAAAGCCGACAGCTTGCTGGCCGACAATTCTTTGCACAGAGCGTAAACGCCTGTGATGGCAATGCCTGTTTGAGCAATGACTCCGTAACGCAACAACAGATAGGCTTGCTCTGGCGGCCAATTCAACCAACGATGCGCCGCTTTCCACAGCAAATGGTTGTAACCAAGAAACAGTGCCCGCCCCAAACCAAGCACGGAATACTTTCCTTCGATCACGCTGGCCGTGTAATCAAATCCGTCCCAGTCGGAAATAAACCTGTCCTGATATTTCCAGGCCAGCCACCACGAGATGCAGGCAAGCGGCAGCCAAAGGTAAAAGTCATTTTTCCAGTTGCGAGAGTCGGTGGTTGGTGGTTGGTGGTTGATGGTTGGTTGGCGACGGTCAATCATTCGGTTTAAGTGATTGGCAGTTGGTGATCGTTGGCATTTTTACCAGCCACCGACCACCAACCACCGACCACCAAAGATCAGCCTTTCGGTGCGTAATATCCTTTGCGATTTCGCACCTTTAGTTCTTTCATTTCTTTTTCTGTTTTGTTCTTCAGTTTGATTTCGATCTTCCGAAAACTGCCGTCGGCAGCTTCGTTCTTTGGTTCATAGGCCAGCAGATATTGTTGGCGCAGATCACGCTCCAGTTGTGTAAAAGCATCCTGCATCTCGCGATTGCTTCTCGGAATAATGGCGCGCCCTCCGGTTGCATCACAAATCTTTTTCAAAGCACCTTCGTCAATGCCATAACGGCCATGATCGCCAATTCCGATGGCATAAATCACTGCTTCTGCTCTCAATGCTTCATCAATTGCGTCGCCTATCTTCATTCGGCTGGTGGTGTCTTCACCGTCGGTGATCAAAATAATGGTTTTGCGCCCGGGCTGACGGGCCAGCATATCCGCGCTGGTAGCGACAATTGCGTCATACATAGAAGTGCCGCCTTGTCTGGAACCGCCATTAATCGGCGGAGTCGCTCCGCCGAAAACGCCGGACGGCGGCGGAGCGGTGAATTCAATTTGATCCAATCCACGACGCACGCGGGCAGGATTCGAACTTAAATCCTGCATAACGGTCGTCTCGCCTTCAAACTTCAAAACGGCGGCAGTGTCTTTGCCAAACCGTATCACCGAATCAATGAAACGCCCTCCAGCTTCTTTCAACAGCGGCAAGGTGTACTGCTCGCTGCCACTGACATCCACCAAAATGGCCATCGTTAATGGCAGATCGAATTCTTTCTTGAAAGCAAAGATTTCCTGCGGCTGGCCATTTTCCAGAATTTCTATGTCTTCTTGTTTCAGTTCATTCAGGTAACGATTTTGTTTGTCCTGAACACTGAACAGCACATTAACCAATTGAGTGCCGATTCTGATTGTCTGTTGTTCTTCTTCTTTTTTGGGAGGTTTCTGCGGATCCTGTTTTTGCTGTCTTTTGTCCTGCTGAGCGCGAACGCTCATCGCCGGAGCAATAGCAATCGCCGCTGCCACCATAACAACGATTGCCAAGCCCACTATCCTGAGTTTATTGCTTTGTCTCATTTTTCCTTCTCCTAAAAGTTGCCGCCGCAAAGGGGTGGAGGCGGCCTTGTTTTTCTTACTGACTTGTCGGTGTTCCCGTCACTGTCCGCGGAGGCGTAGCCAAATACCCAGCCTTGGTTCTGACCTTGAAATCCTTATGATTCGGCAAACGGATCTCGATCTTGCGATACTTGCTATCGTATTTGTCGTTGGTCGGCTGGTAAGCGATTAAGTATTGGCTGCGTAGTTCACGAGCAACCGCCGAAAAGCTTCGTTCCAACTCAATGACTTCAGAGGTGAAGAAAGCACGGCCACCTGTATCTTCGGCCAATTTTTTGAGGTCTTTGTCTTCTTTTTTATCAACAGTTCCACCCTGCACGCCGAAAAAACCTGCTGCTTTGGTGCTGATGATGTAAACGATGGTTTCGGAACGCTGCGCAATTTCAATGGCGTCTTTCAATTCACGCTCGCTTATGGTGTCTTCGCCATCGGTGATGACGACCATTGCACGGCGACGTCCGGCCAGAGCGGGAGACAACATTTTCTCTTCGCAAATTTGAAATATCGCGTCATACATTTTGGTTTCGCCCTGAGCCTTAACCTTGTCCACGGCTTTGGTAATCAGATCAATTCGGTTGGTGAAGTCCTGGTGCAGTTCGATCTGTGAATCGAAGGTCACGAACAAAGCGCGGTCTTTGCGCGCAGTCAGCATTGTTTGCAGAAAAGACACTGCCGCGTCTTTTTCAAACTTCAGCTTCGGTTTGACACTGTTGGATGTGTCCATCAAGACAGCTACGTCCAAAGGCAAATCAGTTTGGGCGGATAAGGTCAGAATTTCCTGCGGAACCTTGTCCTCGTAAACTTCAAAATCCGATTGCTTCAGATCAACAACGTAACGCCCGGTTTTGTTGTCATTCACTGTAACGGCCAATCGGACGTTGACGGTGATGACCTGTTCCTTATCAGGAGTTACTTTGTCCTGCTGACCGGCGGCATTGTCCTTGTCGCCGGGCTTTTGCGGCGGTGGCTGCTGCTTATCAGGCGGCTGACTTTGCTGCTGCGAATTAACCTGCTGCGCTCCAGCGACAAAAGAACCAACACACACTACTACCAAAACCGAAATGGCAGCCGCCCAGACAAACCAGCGACGCATCTTCATAACTCGACCTCCAATTTAACTGACGATGATTTCAAGGGAATGAACGAGATAACGATTATAGTTTGCGCTGAAGTTGGCAGTAAAGCGCCTGCTGAACTGACACCGCGTACTGTGCGAACTCATAAACAATTCAGGCAGGCATCAAAACAATCCTCGCTGTTCTGACACCTGCCTGAAGTTTTGTAGCTAAATGCGACTTCTGTTTACTGCGCTGCTGGTTTGGGAGCCTCTTTGGTGGCTGCGCCTGCGCCTGCGCCTGCGAGTTCAGCTCCTCCGCCGTGCGGGACTGGACTTGGGGCTTTCGATTCAACATAACGGATGGTTCCGTCTTCGATGACATTGAAATCGCGCGAAGCAGTAGTTGCACTGGAACGAGTTGATTGCACGCAGTATTGATCTGGAGTCGCTGACCGCCCCACCACTGGCGTAATTTGCGTCAATTAGCCCGGCTTCTTTCAAATCGGCCAACGTTCCGAACTTACCTTTCATGGCGCTGAATTGAGCTTGGTTGTTGTGAACGGTTCGCAGAGTTTGGATGGCTGCGGTTTCGCGCCCTGTTTCAAGATTCTTGAGCAGTTTTGGAACGGCGACGGCTGCCAGAATGCCTACGATGGCGACTACGATCAGCAATTCGATTAGAGAAAAACCCGCTTGAACGCGGCGGCGTGAGTGATTTTGGTGTTTCATAAAACTAATTTCCTTCCTGTTTTGGGAAAATCCTTGTTGAGGTCTGTCACGGTGTTCTGACACGATTGAGGATCAGGACGGTTCCAATTTTACTACACCGGCGTGGATATTTGCCAAACTCCGCTTTCTCATAAATGCCGAACGTAACTTCGGAGCGCAAAAATCAAGGCAACTGCCGAAAGCCCCAACCACAAAATCGCCCAAACAGCAGCCGGAATCAAAGTCATCTGGGCCATATTCGCCGCATCGGAATGAACATTAGTCGTGGTTGAAATGACAAACAGCGTCTGCAAATCCATGACTGCATTCAGGCAACATTGCACGGCCAAAAAACTGAGAACGAAATGAGCCAGACTCGGACTGGCCTTAATTGCGAACCCAACCAGAACCAGCGCCAATCCAATGCCCATTGCGAAGGTTGCTAAATCTCCAGCCAAAAAACCAATCAATAAAACCAGACAAGCACAACCTGTCAGTGCAGCATTGGCTCGTTTGGTCTGGCTGCCCAAAATCAACAAGCCAGCGCCAAAAGCCGTGCTGGTTAAATATCCCGCGCTGGCGATGGCCAGGTTAAATCCGCCGCGCGTCAAGGTTTGACCACTGGCATCCAGATAAACGTGCAGGCTGTCAACCTGGCCCAGCGTCAGAATTGCCGCAGCAGCATGACCCCCTTCGTGAATGAAGGTGACGAATAGCCGAATAGGGTAAACAACCATTCGTGCCAGCGGAATTAGCGATAAAACCACACTCACCGCAGTAGCGCCGAGCAAAAACCATAACGGCTCTCTGTTTTTTACTTTAGGCATAGCCCTGAGAACGCAAACGATCAATGAAAAGTTCTGGCTGCAACAGCCAGCGATATGTGACAATTTTGGAAATCGTCACTGACTTTATCAAATTCATCAAAGGGAGATTGAACTACACGAATGCCGAGCAAAGAGTTTGAATTTTTGAAACCGCTCTCTGATCGAAATCCTTACCTGAACTTTTTGGGAATGGAATTACTGGACGCCGGTGAGGGCTGGGTGAAGATGAAAATGGCTTATCGCCCGGAATTTCTTCAGCCATTTACCGTTCACGGCGGAGCCATTTATTCGCTGGCCGATGCCGCCGCGGCGCACGCCCTGATGACACAAATCATGCCCGATCAATATCCAACCACAGTCGAACAGCGCATCAACTTCCTAAAAGCCGTCAAAGATCAGGACGTTTACTGTGAAGCCAACATCGTCAACCTTGGCCGCACACTGGCTTATGCCGAAGTGACGATAACGACGGCGGACGGAAAGCTGGTGGCCAAAAGCGCGGCAACCCTGATGCGACTGGATGCCGCGCGCAGGCCCAAACCGGAATGATTTCATCACAGCCGCATCGGCATAACGATGTATCGGAAATCGTAATCGCTTTCGTCTTTTGACCTAAGCTGCACCTGTGAATTGCTGTCTTTGAATTCCAGCAGCGCGTCGCCTTCCTGAATTACGCTGAAAAAATCCAGCAAGTATGTCGCGTTGAAGGCCGCTGAAATTTCCGGCCCCTCGTATTCGGCTGGCAAAACTTCGTTGGCTTCGCCGGATTCGGACGCCGGGGCCGAAATCGTCAACTTGCCCGCGGTGATGTCAAAGCGAATTGTATGAGAGCGTTCGTCCGCCATCAGAGCCACGCGGCGCAAAGCGGCAGACAGTTGAGAAACTGGAATTGCTACGCGGTTGTCGTTGCCTTTCGGCAAAACCATTTCGTAATTTGGGAACTGACCGCTCAGCGTGCGCGAAGCCAACAATCGTTTGCCGAACCTAAAAAACAAGTGATTTTCGTTGAAGCCGATTTCAACTGTCTCTTCGGTTTCGGCGCTCAAACGCGAAAGCTCCGCCAAAGTCTTTTTCGGAATCAGCACGTCCAGCGTTGCATCGCCCAGGTTGGCAGGCTTTTCGGCAAACGAAAGCCGGTGGCCGTCAGTCGCAATCATTCTGGCCTTGTCAGCATGAAGTTCAAACTTAGCGCCGTTCAGCGTGTAACGTGATTCTTCGGCGGTAATCGCAAACTGAGTGCGGGCAATCAGCGTCCGCAGCGTTTCAGCAGGCAAGGAAGTAAATGACCCGTCAAAGGTCTGGACTTCAGGGAAGTTGTCTTTGGGCAAACCCGCCATACGGAACTTAGAGCGTTCACAGACGATGTTTATCTGATCCTTGTCGCCTTGTTTGAATTCGATCTCGGCTTCGGGCAAAGCTCGAACAATCTCGAACAGTTTCTTGGCCTGCAAACAAATCGAGCCTGTCTTTTTTGACTCGATTGGACAGGACGTGGAAATTGAAACATCCAGATCAGTGCCTTTGATCGAAAGCTCGTTGTCTTTCACTTCCAACAACAGGTTGGACAGAATCGGTATGGTGCTCTTCTTTTCGACGACTCCCTGAATCAGGTTTAGTTCTTTCAACAAAGCGGACTTGCCAACGGTGAAATGCATGACTTGCTCCCTTAAAGATTTCCTCTGCTTAGTTATTCTTCTATAAACTAAAACTTAGAACTTATATTTATCCAGCAGTAGTAGTAGGGCCTGTGGAAAAGTGGAAAACGAAACTAACTGCTTTGCTTCATTTGACCTTAGCCGTATTTTGCCTGTGAAAAACCCTGTTGACCTGTTAACAGGTCTGTTGGGAATCTCTGTGGAAAATCACTGCCGGTCAGAATCCGCTGCTGTAATCCACAGGCGTCCACAGAAACTCACAGGGCAATAAAAACAAGTGTTATGAAAAAAGCAGCTAAGCTTATTTGCAGCTTGCAATTAAGCTGTTGATAACCATGTGGATATTGCCTTTTTTCTCTTCGTACAGCGCCTGAATTTTTTTGACGCTGTGGATGACGGTCGTGTGGTGTTTGTCGCCAAATTCACGCCCAATTTCCGGCAGGCTAGCCCGCGTCAGATTTTTACAAAGATACATTGCCACTTGACGTGGGAAGGCAATTTCTCTGGCGTTCGATTTGGACTTCAGTTCTGAAATTTTCAGTTTGTAATGATTGGCGACGATTTTCTGAATAGCTTCAATAGTGATGTTGCTCTGGTCTTCTTCGATGATGTTTTTGATCGCTTCCTGCGCCAGAGCCAGATTGATCGTATCGCCGCGCAACGAAGATAGCGCAGTCAATCGAACCAGTGAACCTTCCAGTTCGCGTATGTTCGATTTGATCCTTTGGGCGATGAACATTGCCACGTCGTCGGGCAGGTGCAGGTTATCGGTTTCGGCCTTTTTGCGAAGAATTGCGATTTTGGTTTCAACGTCCGGCGGAGTTATGTCGGCGATCAATCCCCATTCAAAGCGCGAATGCAGACGCTCTTCCAGAGTAGGTATGTCTTTCGGAGCGCAGTCAGCCGAAATGACAATCTGTTTTTGCCCGTCGTGCAGTGCGTTGAAGGTGTGAAAGAACTCTTCCTGTGTGCGCTCTTTTCCGGCGATGAACTGAATGTCGTCAACCAGCAGAATGTCTATTGAACGGTAACGTTCGCGGAATGCGTTCGTCTGGTCATAGCGTATGGCGTTGATCAGTTCGTTCATGAACCGTTCAGCCGAAATATAACAAAGCCGCAGGTGACGATATTGCTCTTTGATGCGATGGCCGATGGCGCACATCAAATGCGTTTTGCCCAGTCCGACTCCGCCGTAAAGAAAAAGCGGGTTGTAGGTTTTCGACGGTGTGTCGGCCACCGCCAATGCGGCGGCATGAGCAAACTGATTGCAAGAACCGACGACAAAAGTGTCGAAAGTATATTTCTGGTTCAGGTGCGTTTCAGTCAGGTCGGGGTCGGCCAATCGTCCGTCAGCAGGTCTGGGAGAAGAAAATGATGCGGTCGAAAAATACCGGCGCGAAGGCGCGGCCACCGTCCCGGCAGGCTGCGTGCTTATCGAATCCGGCTTGATCGCAGGCCTGGCTTCGCCGTTTTGTTGTGGGGATTCAGGCGAAGATTCAAATGTGATTGAGCAACCAGCAACGCCGACCTCGTCCAGGGACTCTTCCAGCACATCGCGGTAATTGTTCAGAATCCAGTCTTCAAAAACGCGATCAGGGACTTTGATGTTCAGCGTTGAACCATCCAGGCTGAGCAGTGAAGTTGGCCTGAACCACGTGGTAAAACTCTCGTGGTTGACCCTTTTCTCGACTGCTGAAAGGACTGAATCCCAGATGTTTTCGCTCATAAACAATACTCGGCCAAGTCAGTACCGCCTGCAGCACCGGCGCTTGGCAATTTTGGAAGATGTTTTCTGACTACGGAAGGGCTGCGAGTATACAGATCGAAAAAGTGATTGCAAGGAATTCGTTTTCTTACTTCATTGCGGAGTTCATAATGCCGAAACCAATCATTTAGTCGTACGGAGGAACCAGAAATGGCATTGGCAAATGAGTTATCTTTGATGGATGGAACCGCTCAGGCAGAGTTGGTTCGGAGCGGACGAATCAGCGCGCTGGAACTGATCGAAGCGGCAATTCAACGCATTGAACAAGTCAATCCGCAAATCAATGCCATCGTCACCGAAATGTACGATCTGGCGCGCGAATCTGCCAAAAAGGAAATCCCACAAGGCCCGTTTGCCGGAGTTCCTTTTCTGTTGAAAGACCTGCAGGCGGCTTACAAAGGCGTGCCTATGACTTCAGCGTCGAAATTTTTGAAGGACTTCAAGCCGAACGGCGACAGCGAACTGGTCAAACGGCACAAGCTCGCCGGGCTGATTGTCGTCGGCAAAACCAACACGCCGGAGTTCGGCATCTTCCCCACAACCGAACCTGAGTTGTTTGGCCCTACGCGCAACCCCTGGGATTTGACGCGAATGGTTGGCGGTTCCAGCGGAGGTTCTGCTGCTGCGGTTGCAGCCGGAATCGTGCCAATGGCTCACGCCAATGACGGCGGAGGTTCAATCCGCATTCCGGCTTCTTGTTGTGGAGTTTTCGGACTGAAACCAACGCGAGGCCGCAATCCTTTGGGGCCGCACTTCGGAGACATTTTCAGCGGTTTGATTGCTGAACACGCAGTCACTCGTTCGGTTCGTGACAGCGCGGCTTTGTTGGATGCGACTGCCGGGTATGAAGTCGGCGATCCTTACATCGCTCCGCTGCCAGCGCGGCCATTTGCTGATGAAGTCGGCGCTGATCCGGGCAAGTTGCGAATCGCCTTCACAACAAAACCTGCGACTGATATTCCGGTTCACGACGATTGCGTCGCTGCGGTTCACGATGCGGCGAAGTTGTGCGAGCAGCTTGGCCACACTGTCACAGAGGCTGCTCCGCAACTGAACGGCGAAATGATAGGCAAAGCCTTTATGACAATCTGGTCGGCTGGCAATGCTTGGACGGCTGACAGTTTGTCGTTTGCCATAGGGCGCAAACCGACGCAGGAAGATTTTGAACCGGCGACCTGGGCATTGATGGAAATGGGCAGGCGCAGAACCGCGCCGGAGTATTTGCTGGCGGTGCAGATGCTGCAAATTTTCTCTCGTCGAGTCGCGCAGTTTATGGAGCAATACGACGTTTGGCTGACGCCGACACTGGCAGAACCGCCTTTGCCGCTGGGCAGTTTTGCTTCGCCTGCGGATAACCCGATGGCCGGGATGCGGCGTGCTGGTTTGTTCGCTCCGTTCACGCCGATTGTAAACGCGACTGGCCAACCGGCGATGTCAGTTCCACTTTTCTGGAACGCCGAAGGTTTGCCAATCGGAACTCACTTTGTTGCCCGTTATGGCGACGAAGCGACGTTGTTCAGATTGGCCGCACAGCTTGAATCTGCTCGACCGTGGGCCGGTCGCCGTCCGCCAATTTTTGCTTGAGGAGATTTGTGATGAGTTCAAAAGTTGCGCCTTATGGTTCCTGGCTTTCGCCTATAACTTCGGATTTGATAGTTGCAGGAACAGTAAGGCTTGGTCAGGTCGAGTTGGATGGTAGTGACGTTTACTGGATCGAAGGTCGTCCGTCTGAAAAAGGTCGTAACGTGATTGTCCGGCGTTCGGCTAACGGAGTGAAGGTTGATGTGACACCGCAACCTTTCAATGCTCGAACGCTGGTCAACGAATACGGCGGCGGCAGCTTTATCGTCGTTAACGGCGAAGTCTTCTTTTCAAACTTCAGCGATCAACGGCTTTATCGAATTGAGATGGATTCAGAACCACAAGTCGTTACCTCGGAATCGAAGTTTCGTTATGCCGATGCCGCTGCGGACTTCAGACAAAACCGCATCATCTGCGTTCGCGAAGACCATTCTTTGGCCGGGCAGGAAGCCGTCACAACAATTGCTGCGATTAACCTGACCAGCGGTGAACAGTCCGTGCTGGTTAGCGGCAATGATTTTTATTCGTCGCCTCGGCTCAGCCCCGACGGCCAGAAATTGGCCTGGCTTGAGTGGAATCATCCGAACATGCCGTGGGATGGTTCGGAACTTTGGTTGGCCGACGTACTGGAAGACGGTTCGCTTGCAAATAAAACTCTGGTTGCGGGCGGCGAAAGCGAATCCGTCTTTCAGCCCGAATGGCAGCCTGAATGGTCGTCCGACAGCGAGTTGTATTTCGTTTCTGATCGGAGCGGCTGGTGGAATCTTTATCGCTGGCGCGCGGACAAAGTTGAAGCCGTCTGTCCAATGAATGCCGAGTTCGGATTGCCTCAGTGGGTTTTCGGAATGTCCACTTACGGCTTTGCGTCGGCAGAGCAGATTGTTTGCGCTTACGTTGAAAAAGGATTTTCCAGATTGGCGCTGATTGACGTTGAAAGTGGTCAGATCGAAACCATCGCCGCGCCTTTCACTCAGATTGAAGGCATTCGATGCGTAGCGGGTAAAGCAGTCTTTTTCGCTGGTTCGCCAAACGAGCCTTCGGCGATTGTCAGCTTCGATCCGCAGACGCGGCAGTTTGAAACTCTACGCCAGTCTAGCGAACTGGCTATAGATGCTGGTTACGTTTCCAAACCGCAAGCCATCGAGTTTCCAACAGAAAATAATCTGGCAGAAAATAATCTGACTGCCCATGGTTTCTTTTATCCGCCGCAAAACAAAGATTACGCTGCGCCTGTTAATGAACTGCCGCCGCTTTTGGTTATGATTCACGGAGGCCCGACTTCGGCGGCTTCCCCAACTTTGAAGCTTGGGATTCAGTATTGGACTTCCCGTGGCATTGCCGTGCTGGACGTAAATTATGGCGGCAGCACAGGTTACGGGAGAGCATACCGCGAGCGATTGAAAGGAAACTGGGGCGTGGTTGATGTTGACGATTGCGTAAACGGCGCTCGGTTTCTGGCAGAACGGGGGATGCCAGAATGCGCTGTTGATGGCAATCGGCTGGCCATCACTGGCGGCAGCGCAGGAGGTTACACAGTGCTTTGTGCGTTGGCATTCCGCGATGTTTTCAAAGCCGGAGCCAGCCATTACGGAGTCAGCGATTTGGCTGCGCTGGAGATTGACACTCACAAGTTTGAATCGCGGTACACGCATTCGCTGGTTGCGCCTTATCCAGAACGCGCTGATCTTTACCGCGAACGTTCGCCTATTCATCACACCGACAAACTGAATGCGCCGGTGATTTTCTTTCAAGGTTTGGAAGACAAAGTCGTTCCACCAAATCAGTCCGAAATGATGGTTGAAGCTTTGCGCAGAAAGAAACTGCCTGTCGCTTACGTCACTTTTGAAGGCGAACAGCACGGCTTTCGTCAGGCTGCGAACATCAAGCGTGCTCTGGATGGCGAACTGTACTTTTACTCGCGCATTTTCGGTTTTGAACTGGCCGAACCAGTCGAACCCGTTCCGATAGAGAATCTGTCGTAGTCGAAAATCGTTCACGAAGTAACACGAAGTAACACGAAGGTGTCAGTAGTCCGCGCGTAAGCAAGGGCTTTCTTGTGAAAACCAAACCCTTCCTGATGGTCGGGCTACTGACACGGCGATAGGTGTCTCTTCGTGTGTCTTCGTGGAAAGAAAATCAGCTATCCAAAATGCCTGAAAACACTGCCACCGACGAAGAGTTGATAGTCAAAGTCGGGCAGGGCGATATTCGTGCGTTTGAAATGCTGGTCAGTCGTTATCAAAAACAAGCCTTGCGCGCGGCCAAACGGTTCACAGGCGATGCACATGAAGCCGAAGATTTGGCGCAGGAAGCTTTTCTAAAAGTTTTCCGTCAGGCCGATCAATACAAACCTCAGACAGCGCTGTTCAAAACCTGGTTTTTTACCATCCTGCTTAATCTTTGCCGCAACGCCGCCAAAAAGAAACGCCCGGATTACTTCGGCTCAGCCCCAAAGGAAGTTCTGGACTTCAACGACCCTGCGCGGCAGTTCGACCGTCAGGAACAGCAGCGTTCGTTGACACGCGCAATCCTGAATCTGCCCGAAAATCAGCGACTGGCTTTTATTTTGTGCCATTACGAAAACTTCAGTTACGCTGAATCGGCAAAGGCCATGAACCTGTCGGTCAAAGCCGTCGAATCCTTGTTGGTTCGAGCCAAACGCAGTCTGCGGCAGGAATTGGAGCCACTGAGAAAAAAAACTTAGTCTTAACCGCAGGGTTTTCCCCGCTCAGTTGTATAAGCAACCGACAACCATGACTAGATCGAACAATCCCAAAAAACTATCTGAGATTTCGGATCAGGAATTCGACCAATTTCTGCGTGATGTTGACGACCTGTATGGCGAAGCGCCAGGTCTGGTGGTTCCACCAGGATTCATGCCAAGAGTTGTCGAACTGGCAATGGCTGAAAAGACTGCGGTCGTAATGAAAGCCCGGCAAAACTGGTCAATTCGCGGTTGGTTTTTCGATTTCAGTTTAGCCGCTCGTATCGCGCTTGCTTCAGCCTTACTGCTGGCTGGCTTGGGCGGTTTTCGCGCCGGGCAAGTTTTGACCGAATTGATTACTCAACAGAAAAATCATCAACATTTTGAGGCTGCCGACCCATTGGGATTGGCCGCGCCGGAACAGGCAATCGTGCAATTAGTTCGTCACGATGGGTTGAGTGCCGACAACCAGCCGAATAAAAAGTCCGGAGGTTCACAGTGAGAAAGAGGTTTTTTCAGGTTGGATTCGTCGTTTCCATTGTCTTCAACATCGCTGCTGTTACCGCCGTGGTTTACAGCCTGTATTTCGCCCAACCTGTTTCCAGTCACAAAACAAACACTTTTGCCGCCTATGACCGTCTGAATTTATCCGATGAACAGAAACGCGAGTTGTGGACTCGTTATATGGAAATGGTGCGCGGCATCACTGCTTCTCAGCAGCAATACAAAACGAAATGGGTTGAAGTCGTCCAAATGATTTCAGCGCCGCAACCAGACTGGAAGGCGATTGAAGCCAAGCAGGCGGAGATTCTGGACATCAACCGCGAAACTCAAACGATGATTTTTCAACGATGGGATTGGGCCAAAAGCCGCCTGACGCCGGAACAACAGCGCCTGTTTTTTGAACTGCTGCAGGAGCGCATCAAGTCAGGTGAATTGCTTGGCGAGATCAAAACCGTCCAGGAAATCATAAACAATCAAAATTCAACCAAACCCTGAACCAAATAAGTTTTCAGAAACAACCCAAGCAAATCTAGGAGAAATTGCAATGAAACGCACCATCAGCTTGTCAATCGTGTTCGGCCTGTTTCTGGCCGGAGCGTTGTTACTTACTCAACAAAATGGCGACGCCAAGGAAAAGATCGCGGCTGCGCCGACTTTTTCAAAAGATGTCGCGCCAATTCTTTACGCCAAGTGCGCCAACTGCCATCACCCCGGCGAAGCCGCCCCAATGTCGCTGCTAAATTACAAGGAAGTCCGTCCCTGGGCCAAATCAATTCGCGAAAAAGTTGTCAGCCGCGAAATGCCTCCCTGGTACGCCGACCCTGCACATGGCGAATGGGCGAATGACGCTCGCCTGACCAGTGATCAAATTGAAACGATCAAGAACTGGGTCGAGGGTGGAGTGAAAGAAGGTGACGCCAAGGACCTGCCAGCGCAGCCAAAGTTTTCTGGCGACGGTTGGCGTTTCGGCCAGCCCGACGCTGTGCTTTCAATGACAGAAGATGCGGTTGTTCCGGTTGATGGCACACTGGCTTACAAATACTACTCAGTGCCGACGAACTTCGACGAAGACAAGTACGTCCAGTTCGCCCAGATTCAACGCGGTGAACCCAGCGTTGTGCATCACGTCATAATCACCGTACGCGAACCTGCCGACGGCAATCTGCCTCCTGCCGGAGAAATCAAACCCAACGCGCTGCGCGTCAACCCTGAAAATGCGAACAGCTCAGGGGGGCAGCGGCAACAGCGTCAGGGAGCACAGCGTCGCGGCAACAATCCGGACGGTCAGTTGGTTGGTTGGGCTCCAGGTATGGAACCGCTGATTCTGGAACCCGGACAGGCCAAACTGGTCAAAAAAGGTTCAGTGCTGGTTTTCCAGATGCATTACACCACCAACGGAGTCGCCGCCACTGATCGCACCAAAGTTGGTTTGTGGTTTGCAAAAGCTCCGGTTGAAAAGCGTGTGGTTACACAAGGAGTCTTTGTTGATCCGCAAAAACTGGTTATTCCTCCGGGCGATCCAAACTTTGAATCCCGCTCTTCTTACACTTTTCCGGAAGACGTTCACATCAATCTGTTCATGCCGCATATGCACGTTCGCGGCAAAGATTTTACCTACACCCTGGTTTACCCTGACGGCACAAAGAAGATTTTGTTGAACGTCCCTAAGTATGATTTCAACTGGCAATTGAGCTATATCACCAAAAAACCTATTGCCGTGCCAAAGGGCAGCCGCATAGAATGCGTCGCGCATCACGACAATTCAGCGAACAATAAATTCAATCCCGACCCGTCTATCACCGTCCGCTGGGGAGATCAGACCTGGGAGGAGATGATGATCGGCTGGATTGATTACACGATTGATAGTCAAAACCTCCGGGCGCAGCAAACTGCGTCGAAATAGTTTCACGAAATACGATAGACAGGATTGGCAGGATTTTTCGGGATTGTTCTCACTCCCGAAGAATCCTGCAAACCTGTCTGTTCTTACCTCGAAAAGGAGCAATTCAATGTGGATTCCTAAGGCAGTCAGAGATTTGAGAAAAGGCGTTGATTCGCCTATGCCGACACAGGCTGTGTCTAACGAAGAGTTTATTCCTCGCCCGCAAAGCGAGCCACAGAAGAAAGTCGAGCATTTGATTGGTGAAATGTCAGAAGCTCGCGCCAAAAAACTGGGAATGCAACGCCGCGACTTTATGCGGTCTTCGATGGGATTGGCCACCTGCTTCCTGGCTTCAAACGAAGTCTTCGGAAAATGCTGGGACGTTGATGAGGCTGAAACTTGGGAAGCGGCGGCTGTTGATGAAAAATGGCCTAAGGACGAATACTTCATCATTGATGTCCAGGCGCATTTCACTAACGGTTTGCCGGTCGGTAATTTCCGTCAGATGGAATTCGTCAAGAACATGGGCTTCAATCTGAAGAATGACGCCGATGCTTATAGCTTCCAGAACTTCGTCAAGGAAATGTATTTTGACAGCGAAACCAAGATGGTTGTCATTTCCGGCGTTCCAGGCAAAGAAAATTTGCGCGACGCCAATGGCAAAGTTTTGATTGACGCCGAGCGCACTCCGGGAGTTTCTGGCAAGGTGTTGCCAAGCTGGGTGATGGCCAAAGCGCGCAAACAAATCAATGAACTGGCTGGTTCGCAACGTGCTTTGAATCAGGGCAATCTGGCTCCGAATCATTACTGGGACAAAGTCAAAAACCAGATGAACAAAGCCGAGTTGCTGGAACAGATGGAACGCGAGATCAAGGAATACGGCATTAGCTCCTGGAAATGGTATTGTCACACCGATCCGGCGCAAACAGGCAACGGATTCCAGCTTGATGACGATAACGCCCAGTTCTTCATTGAAGAGTCCCGCAAGCGTGGTTTGAAACTGATTAGCACACACAAAGGGTATTCTTACCAGTCGCGCACGCTTGGGCATCTGGCCAACCCGAAAGATGTCGAGAAAGCGGCGTTGAGAAATCCCGACTTTAACTTTGTTGTTTACCATTCGGCTATCAAACACGGTTCAAACGAACCCAACTGGCTGGAGTCGAATCAATACGACCCGAAGACCGGCGATTTTCTGTGGCATTCGGTGTTGATGGACATCAAAAAGCGCAATCCGAAGATGAACAACGTGTATTGCGAAATCGGCAGCTTCTTCAACATTCTGGCTGTTACCGATCCGATCATGGCAATGCACGGGTTAGGCAAGAACATCAAATACTACGGTTCCGATCACGTCATTTGGGGAACGGATTGCCTGTGGTGGGGTTCGCCGCAATGGGGCATTGACGCTCTGAAACGATTCCAGATTTCAGATGAAATGTGCGAAAAGTTTGGCTACACGAAAATCACCAAAGAAGACAAAGCGAAAATCTTCGGGTTGAACGCGGCCAAGCTGTACAAGGTGGACGTGAAAGCCAAACGCAATCCGCTGAAAACGGATATGTTGGACAAGTTGAAGATCGCCTACCAAGACAATGGCGGCCAGCGTAGCAATGGAGCTATGGGCTGGGTTCGCGCAAACGATTAACACCTAAGTTCGAGGTTCGTAGTATTGCCTTTAGGCAGAAGCGTCTGTAAACGGAAGATTTTGGCTGAAGCCGGTACTACGAACTTTTAGCAAAGCACCACAAGGAGAGATTTCGATGCGACGAGTAGTAATCGTTGGAGCGGCCATGTTGCTGATTCAGCTTCTGGCAGTTTCCGCTCTTGCTCAAGCAAAACTGGAAGGCCGTTGGGTTGGCAAGGTCAAATCCATTCAGGGTGAACGCGATGCCAATGCCAGCTTCAAAAAAGAAGGCGACCAGCTCACTGGCACGATTTCAGGTATTCGTCCCGGACAGGACGTTGCGCTGAAAGACATCAAGGTTGACGGCGACAAGGTGACGGCCATTGCCGAAGTCGAAACGCCGATGGCAACCATCGTCATCAATTACAAATTCACGCTGGCCGGTGATTCGCTGAACGGGCAAGGTTCCCTGGAATTCAGCGGCAACGCAATTACTTTTGACGTTGAGTTGAAGCGTGACACTGGCGCCGCACCCGCAGCAGCAGCTTCAGGCGCGGCACAGGCCCAGCGCCCGCAACAACGTTCGACAGTTGAACAGCCTCAGCAACAGCAGTCCATTGATTATTTCGTCGGCAAATGGGGGTTCAAATTCATTGGCCGCGAAAGCGCAGTTGGCCTGGCTCCACGCGAAGGTTGGGTTGAGTTCTCCAAACGTGCTGATGGCAAATCGGTTGATGGCGTGGTCACCGGCACTGCCGACGGCAAACCTTACAAAGAGACCTGGGGCTTGACCTTTGACGATGCCAGCAAGATGTTGACCAGCAGTGAGAAACTGGCAATTGGAGTCCAGGTCAATGGCACAGGCGATTGGAAAAGCCCGATCTCAATTCGTTTTGCGCCAATGACTGTCAAAGCCAAAGGACAGACTGTGCAATTGCGCCGTACCATCTCGATTATTGCCGCGCACTCGTTCAGCGTAACTGACGAACTGTCAGAAGACGGTGGCCCATTTGTTCGCCTGGGTAATGCGGTTTTCAGTAAGGCTCAGTGAAGCTTAGTAAAAGCATGGAGTACCGCCATTAGACGGCTTGGTACCAAGCCGTCTAATGGCGGTACTCCATGCGCTTTCATCAGGAGGATTTGGAATGATCCGCACACGATTAACGATGTTGATTTTGGCCGGTTGTCTGACCATCACAGCCGTTGGCATTTCCAGCAAAGCCAGCGGCGAAAAAGTCGCAACGTCAGCCGCGCCGACCTTCACAAAAGATATTGCTCCGATCTTTTTCAAAAACTGTGCTGAGTGTCATCGTCCGGGCGAAATTGCTCCGATGTCGCTGATGAATTTCAAGGAAGTTCGTCCGTGGGCGAAAGCCATTCGCGAAAAAATCGTCAGCCGCGAAATGCCTCCGTGGCATGCAGACCCGGCTCACGGCCAATGGTCGAACGACAAGCGCATGTCGCAAAAAGACATTGATACTATCGTTGCCTGGGTTGACGGCGGCACAAAAGAAGGCGACCCGAAAGACATGCCCGCGGCTCCAAAATTTGCTAAAGGCTGGCAGATTGGCGAACCGGACATCACCTTCCAAATGCCTGAAGAATTCACAGTTCCGGCTGAGGGCGCAGTGCCGTACATGTACTTCACAGTGCCGAGCAAGTTCACCGAAGACAAGTACATCACTGCAATGGAAGCCCGCGCCGGAGACCTTTCCGTCGTGCATCACATTGTGGTTTACGTCCGCGATCCTAAAGGCAAAGCTCCGAAGAGGCAGGACATTGGTACTGGATTGTTGGGGGCTTTGTCGCCTGGCAATACGCCTTTCATTGCTACGCCGGGAACGGCAAAGTTGATAAAAGCTGGTTCAGATATTGTTTTCCAGATGCATTACACGCCCAACGGCAAAGCCACCAAAGATCGTTCGATAATCGGTTTGAAATTTGCCAAAGGCCCGGTAGATAAAGTCATCACCACGACTGCGGCTTGGGATACGCGATTTGTGATTCCGCCGAACGCTGAAAATCACGAAGTCCGTGCCAGCTATGTGGCCGAAGAGGATTTGGATATTGTCAGTTTGATGCCGCACATGCATTTGCGCGGCAAGGATTATGTTTACACTGCGTATTACCCGGACGGCAGGAAAGAAATCCTGTTGTCTGTGCCGAAGTATGATTTCGGCTGGCAGGTTTATTACTATCCGGTAAAACCTATTCGCATTCCGAAGGGCACGAAAATCGAAGGCGTTGCTCATTACGACAACTCAACCAAAAACCCTGTCAATCCTGAACCTGGTAAAGCGGTTCGCTTTGGCGAACAGACTTGGGAAGAAATGATGAACGGCTTTTTTGACTTCGTGCCAGTTGGTCAATCAAAACCAGTGATTACAGGCAGCAGCAGTTCCAGATAGCGGGAATTTACAACACCCGACAATTGCAGATAACGGGATAAACGGAGGCGCTGGTTTTCGTCTGTCCCGTTATTTCTGTTTACTCAGTTATCCATCAACTTTTTATTGAAAGGTGAAATTATGGTTCAAGGCGCTTCAGTTAATTTTGCCGTTCGCTTCGTTGCGTTTGTATTGATTCTGTCGGCGTGTGTTTTTAGTTTGGCGACACAGGGCAGCAGTCAGAATCAGCAATCTGCGGTCACTCAAGCACAGGCTGCACCGGTCAACGAAGCTCACTTTCATCACCTGCATCTGAATACAACCGACCCTCAAGCGGCGATTGATTTTTACACCAGTCGTTTCGATTCGGAAAAAGCGAAGTTTGCGGGTTTGGTTGATGGCGTCTGGACGCAGAAATCGTGGATTCTGTTTTCCAAAGTGGCAACTGCTCCAGTGTCTGACCTGACCTCTTCGATCTGGCATTTCGGCTGGGGCGCCGAAAAGATGAAAGAAGAGTATGAACGGCAATTGAAACTGGGCACCAAGTTCTTTACGCCGATTACAGACATCAGCGATATTGGCGGCAACGTTGGTGCGAAAGATTTGTTCTATTACGCTTACGTTGAAAGCCCTGACAAAGCGTTGATCGAATTGAATACTGCCAACCATCATCATTTCGGCCATCTGCATTTGTTCAGCGAAGACCCGGTATCTGCCGCCGAATGGTACGTCAAACATTTTGGCGCTCGCGGACGCATTCCGACTTCGCGGACTCCGCGAATGTACAAGGGCTACCAGATTGGCCCGTCGGCTTCGTTGATGCTGGACAACGTCAACATCATCATCTTCCCGGCAGAGTATTTGAAGAAAGATTACCCCGACCGTTGGAAGGACAAAGTCACGTTGGAATCCACCAAAGGCCATGTTGTTGACCACATTGGCTTCAGTTTTGACAACGTGACCGAAGCCGTTGAAAAGCTTCGGAAAGATGGCGTCAAAGTTACTGATGAAGTTCGCTCTCTGGCCAATGGCAAAATCAAATTTGGTTTTATCGAAGGGCCAGACAAAATCCGAATCGAAGTCATTGAAGGTCACCCAAAGAAAGATTAGCTTTCAGAAATTGGCATGATTTGGGGCGCTTATGAATCTGTTTTCCGAAGCCAGAATTGTTTTTGTTATTAAGTTGCTAACTGTCGTTTTGGCTGTCTGTTCGTTTATCTGGTTGTCCGGTTTTAACCGGTCAGCGGCTCAGGACAAAAGCGGCAAAGAGACACCTCAAGTTCAGCCAAAGAAGCTCGACCCGGCGGCTTGGGGCGGCAATCACGTTGGCAAACCGATTCCCGAATTTACTCACGGCGACGAATGTTTGTTCTGTCACCGCAATACAATTGGTGCTACCTGGCAAAACAACTCTCACGGAGTGGCGATACGTCATCGTGAGGACGCAACAGAGTTGCGCGAATTGCAAAAGAGCAACCCAAAGCTCAATGAAATGGGCGATCAGATTGAATACTTTTTGGGAAGTCGTCATCGCGTTCGTTTTTTGAAAAAAGATGGTTACGGCAAGTTTGCGATGCTTGATGCTCAGGCAATTTTAGGCGCGGACAAAAAAGCTGAAAGTTGGGTGGCGGCGGAAAACTCTGTCTGGGACAAAGACAAATTCGCCAATCGTTGCGCGGGCTGTCACACGACGGCAGTGGATTCAAAAACCAAAACCTTTGCGGAGTTTGGATTGGATTGTTATTCCTGTCACGGTTTAGTTGATCTGAATCACGGCAACGACACTGCACTGGCGTTGCTTTCCAAAAAGAATCGGAGCAATGCCAAAGTCATTACTTCGATTTGCGCGCAATGCCATCTGCGCGAAAGCAAATCGAAAACATCCGGCTTGCCTTACGCAAATGGATTTATTGCCGGAGACAATTTGTTTCAGGATTTAGCTGTGGATTGGGCAAAGGCGGAAGACACTAATTTGAATCCGGGAGATCGTCACATCTGGCGCAACGTGCGCGATGTCGCGGTCAACGGCGAAGAATCAATAACCTGTCTAAGCTGCCATCAGATTCACACGGGCACGACGGGAGACAACCAGGCAATTGGCCCAACTATTCGGCATCGCCGCATTTTGCGAGCGCCAATTTGCAGTGAATGCCATGCCGCCGACAGCTTTAAAAATCCGACGCGGTACACTGTTAAAAGTTCGCTGTGCGAATACTGAACTAAGTGTCAGGTATTTGCTTTATGGGTCAACTTATCACGCACACGATCCCGGTAAGCGATGCAAGCTTCAAGAACTTGTCTATACTCAATCACGTCAACGTCACGTTCACAGCAAAGCAGCATCAATTCTCCGTCGTCGCGGAAATTTCCATCCCATTCAATCAACTGCTCATCTGTCCAATCAGGTGAATACTGCTGCATTTTTTCATCGTCAATGCGATCAAGGTAAGCACGCAAATTCACGCCTGTTTCATCCATTGGTTCATCGGTCGGGTCTTGTTCAAAATTCCAAATAGGTTGTTCCATAGCAATAAGGTTGGGGAAGTTAGATTATTTTGAGTAAGTGTTTTTTAGCCGCAATTAATTGCGCCAGTTCGGAACCTTTATCTGATTGAATCGTTATTGGAGGCACGGGTGAACCTCCTGATAATGGCGGTCACGATGAGTTCCTGGGTGGGTTCTCAAATGTGGCCGCCATCTTTTTTTTTGCCTTCAGCTAAATTCTGTTCAATTTTTCATCTTCTTCAATTTTGCCGGTCGTTGATTCAACAGGCGACAGCAGGTATTCGTCCAGGTTTAATCGAACTGTACCGCCAGCGTCACTGAAAATATCATCCAAGCCGAGTTTGCGACGGCGATAACGATTCCAATAAAAGAAAGCTCCGCCTGAAATAACGCCAAGAACAATTGCTCCAAAAAGCATGACGCCAATCCAATAAAAGGTTCGAATCATGATGCTGGCTGTTTGTGTCATCTCTTGTACAGCAAGCGGGTCTGGCGGGCGGTAGGCAATTGGAATATCGGTTATTTTTCTGGCTTCCCAATAAACTACCTGTGTGTATTTTATCTGGGAAACAAGCTTTTCTGCACCTACTAAATCCTGAGCGATAGTTGTCGTTACAACATAGTTGCCGATTCTCTTCAGCAGCCTTTGGTTTCTTTCCTGTTCGGAAAGCTGGCCAAGCCAGTTTTGAAACTGTGCGTATCCATCAGTTGCCTGTTGTGGAGTGTGATATTCGACAATCATGAGGCTTAAATTGCCGCTTCCGTTGTGATACCTGGCGATGACTGCTTCAGTTCCGCCTGAAAATGTAACGACATCTTTCAAGCTTGAAAAATCTTCGATTTTGGCCAAAGCTGCGGATCCAACCAGATATTTCTCACTGTCTGCGATTTTGCCTTCTTCAGGTAAATGAGATGGCAAAGGTGATAATTCGCCTTCGCTGGAAGTCAGATGTTCTTTCAGCGACTGAACGACTGGTTCAAGCGAAATTGATTTGATGGTCTCCGACGAAATGCTGACAAAAAATCGCCCGGTAAAAAACTCCTGGCGTGTTTCAGTTTGTTTACCTCGGTTAAAGGTGAATAAACCATAAGCACCCGAATCAAATTGCATTTGAAAAACTTCGATCGCAATTGTGTTTTTTCCATCCGTGTAATGGCCCGACGTCAAGCTTTCCAGCCAATACTCTTTGTAAACGTCGCTATCAGGTAAAACTGAACATTGATTCGCCGACAGGGTTTGGGTTTTACCAACAGAGCGAAAAGTACCCCCCAGCCTGTCTGGTAAAATAACTTTGTTGTTTGGTTGAATTATGGCTTGGCTAAACGCGCTGGAAAATAGGATCAGCCAAAAACAAAATACGGCGGCGCAAAAATTGAGTAAAGTCTTTGAGAAGAAAAATTGAGTGAGTTTGGGCAATGCAACCCTCCTGTAAACGCTGCTTTTAGCCGATGGGTCGCCGCGCCGCTCAAAGCAGGATTAGATGCTGAATTCTGGTTCAATTCCAGTATTGCAACTCATTCAAAATCAAATCTGCGTACTTGCGCGGGTCGTTTATGTGACTGAGCGGCATTGTACCTTCAATCACTGCACTGTCAATTACGACATCTCCAATGCCCAACAAGCGTTCTTTTAGTGTTTGTATGACAGTTACGTCCTGAATGTGACGTAACGGAATGTTCTTGGAAGTTTTAGCAAAAAGACCGCTTTTAATCTCAAGTTTCACAGTGGTCAGTGTATAAATGATACGATGGTGTTGGATGTGATTATAAATAGGGTTCAAAAGAATGACAGAAGAAACGCCCAGAGCTATCCAAAGCGAAGCCAATGGTAGATAAAGTGAAATCAGCGCGGTCACGGCCACAGATAACGATATTGCGACAAAGTATCGAATTCCAACGCCATAAAAAGCGGGTGAAATAGAGAAAATAACCTTTTCGTGATCGTCCTCCTCAAATTCCTCTTCCTCGTAATCATCATATTCCGGCTCTTCGTCGTAAAGTTCGACATCTTCAAACCCATCCTCTTCAATCTGTATTTGGCGTCGCGCTGGGCGAGCCATTGGAGGTGGGATATTTCGTTTAGGGCGATTGGAAACTCCACCCGGTACTCGATTCCCGCAACGATTACAAAACAGACTTCCGGTTGGTAAATTGTTTCCGCAGTGGTTGCAAAACATACCCCGTTTTCTCCGATATGAAATCCGACAGCTCGGTGCTTGACCTAAACTTTATTCAGGAATTCACCAACAAGCTGATTAAAAAACGCACTTGTTTCCAGGTTGGGCAAATGGCCAGCTTGATTGATTATTTTTAGCTCCGACGAAGCGATTGCCTGATTCATTTTCTCGGCATCACTTGGCGGAGTCAGTTTGTCTTCGTTGCCGACGATGATTAATGTCGGGCAACGGATTTCAGAGAGCGAATTTGTCGAGTCATTTCGATGAGCCATCCCTATAAGAGCCTGGGCGATGCCCTCCGGATCAGCGGCTTCGATCATTTTTTTCACCCGCTCGATTATCTGCGGTTTGGTTTTTAGTGTGGTTTCGCCAAGCAATCGTGGTGTCATCGGTTCAACCATTGATGAAGCTCCGCTTTGACGAGCCAATTCGGCCATTTTGTATCTGGCTTGTTTGCCATCTTCAGTGTCGGCTGTGGCGCGCGTGTCGCACAAAATCAATGCGCGGACCCGGTCAGCGTATTTTCTGTAAAAAGCGAATGCCGCATAACCGCCCATCGAAAGCCCACAAATTGTTGCGGTTTTAATTCCCAGATGATTCAGCAAAGCTGACAAGTCATCTGCAAAAACGCTCATGCTGGAGTTTTCAGAACCCAACTTGCTGCCGCCAAACCCACGCCAGTTAAAGGTAATGACTCTATAAGCAGGAGAAAACTCTGCAATCTGTTCGTCCCACATCGTCTGGTTCAGCGGAAAGGCATGAAGAAAAACGATTGGCTTGCCTTGTCCTTCGTCGCGATAAGCGAGTTCTACATCGTTAATTTTGATTTTCTTCATTGGGTGATTACCTCTGAAAATACTCTACCGCGGGAAGTCTTCATCTCCAAACCAAGCAGTCGAGAAATTGTCGGCGCTATATCAATCAGGCGACCGTACTCGATTTTCTGGCCTGTTTTGATTGCTTTGCCGCTGATGACCAGAGTTGCGCGTAACTCCGCTCTTGATGGCAGATAACCGCTTGCCGATCGGTCGTCAGTTTTGGAAATAGTCGAACCGTTTGCGCGCGCCGAAATCTGAAACGACGGCGCGGCGTCCAAAAAGATCACCGGGCGAGGATCAGCGCCAAGCCGCGCGGCTTCGCGTCGAGTAGTAATACGCCATAGTGGGTTGTCGGAATCTTTTTCTTCAAGAGCAGCGAAGAGCTTTTCCAGTTCGCTTGCTGTTGATTCATCCTTGGGATTTTTCAGGAAGATGGCAGCAGAGCCGCCGAATGATTGCACAACGGCTCGCCAGGATTTGATGTTTCCCTGGTTGTCAGTTGTCAGAAATCCTTTTTTAGCCAGTAGTACATTTGGCCTGAATTCATGTTCAACCTTGCTGGCTCCATGGTCGGAAACGATCAAAAAAGTTGTTTCGCTTGTCAGTTTGGTTCGTTCAATTGCCATGACAATTTTGCCCACCAACCCGTCAATCAATTCCAGCGCAGCTTTTGATTCAGCGGAAAGCAATCCGAATCGGCGCTGTGCCTGATCAAAGGACGTGAAACTTACCAGTAAAAGATTGGGCCTGTGCTTTTCAATCAGGCTGATTGTTGTATCCGCTTTTTGGGCATCAGAGTCATCGCGCGCCTCCAGGAAATTGAAACCGATGCTTGCATCATTCGTCATTGGGAAACCGACTGCCGCTGTTATCAGGTCTGCGCGTTTGGCCGCATCCCAGATTGTGTCGGACTTGATTGCTTTGGCTGATTTGAAAGCCGTGGCTGATTGCAGACCGGTCTGTTCGTCAAACGGGTAATCGGAGGTGATGCCGTGATCCGCAGGCAACATGCCAGTAACCATGCTGACGTGAGCGGGAATTGTTTGCGACGGATAAACACTTTCGACGCCGACAGCATGTGAGCCTTTGGCTCGCAGCGATTGAATGTTAGGGAGTTTCAGCTTGAATGATTCAGGATTGTTGGCGTGGTCGGCTCGCAAACCGCTGATGGAAATCAGCACGACGTATGAAGTCAGCTTTGCAGGTTTAGGTTTGGCCGGCGTTGGCGTTATGGCCGGTTTTTGTTGTTGAGCCTGAAGCGATTTGTCTGGCAGGCTGCTAAACAGAAACAGCACTGCCACAATGCACGCAACTGTCAGAACAATTCTGTTTCGCATCACTTCCCTTGAGCTTCGTGTATAGCCGCGATCATTTCACGCACTGCTCGATCAAGTCCGACCAGTGCGGCGCGAGCAATAATATTGTGGCCAATGTTGAACTCTTCAATTTCAGGAATGCGGGCAATCGCCGCTACATTGCGGTAAGTCAGGCCATGACCTGCGGCTACTTTCAACCCTTCGCGGATGGCGGCTTTTGTGGCCGTGCGAATGCGCGCGGCTTCTTTTTCGATTTCATCAATTCTGCGCACGGTTTTGTCTCCGGGGTGTTCATTCAAATGAGCGTATTGCGCTGTGCAGATTTCGACTTGAAAAGCCCCCAGCTTCCCTGCCGCTTTGATTTGCTTGATGTCAGGGTCAATGAAAAGGCTGACGAAGATGCCGCTCTCGTTTAGTTTTGAGATCGCTTTCCTGATCGTTTTTTTGTGAGCGATGACATCCAGCCCGCCTTCGGTGGTGATTTCCTGCGGAGTTTCAGGAACCAGCGTTACGACATCGGGTTTTACTCGTGCGGCTATTTCCACCATTTCATCGGTGGCGGCCATTTCCACGTTCAGGTGAGTGATGACGGCTTGTTTCAGCGCAATCAAATCGTAATCCTGAATGTGCCGACGGTCGCTGCGCAGGTGAGTGGTAATGCCGTCTGCGCCTGCAAGTTCGCAAATAACCGCAGCCGAAACAGGGTTTGGTTCATTCGTTCGCCGGGCCTGGCGGATGGTTGCAATGTGATCAATGTTGACGTTGAGTCTGCTCATTTTTCAGTTCCAGATTTTAGATTTCAGATTCCGGATTGTACTTGCCGGTCAGATCGTTCCAGCGGATGGTTGAAACCTCCATCAGTACCTTGACGGTTGTGCCGAACAGAGTGACAGACGAGCCTTCGACGTGATTCCAGCGAACAGGCATTTCCAGCAATCGCCATCCCTGTTTCTGGCCAATGAACAGGATTTCCGGGTCGAAGCCGAAGCCGTCAATTCTCTGTAACTTAAAAATTGATTGAACGGCTTCGCGTCGAAATGCCTTGAAACCGCATTGCGTGTCCCTGAAATCCAACCCCAGTGTTGCTCGTAAAAACAGATTGCCGCCGCGTCCTCGCAATTCACGCAAAAACGATTGGCGATTGCCTATCAGTTCGTGATTCAGTGCGCGTGAACCAAACACCACATCGTACTGGTTTTCGACAATCGGCTTGATGACTTTGGCAATTTCGCTGGTCGGTGTGGCCAGATCAGCATCGTAAAAAAGAACTATTTTGCCGCTGGCTTGCAGCATTCCGTTCCTGACTGCGTAACCTTTACCGCGGTTACCAGGGTTTTCTACCAATCTCAAACGCCCCGAAGCCCGGCTGATGAACTCGTTTACCTTTTCAGCAGTGCGGTCGCGAGAACCGTCGTTAACTACCAGCACTTCGCTGTCGTAACTCTGAGCGTCCAGATAATCGAAAGTTCCGTCCAGAGTTCGTCCGATTCTTTTCTCTTCGTTGTATGCAGGAATGACAATGGATAAAAAAGGCATATGCAATTGTGGATAACCCATCAGGCTCCACGCTCTAAATTTTGATGTTTGAAATAATTACGGCAGGCCCTTCAGCTTTTCTGATGCGGGCTAAATGGATAAAGTCGAGTCGTAATCATCGGCTTTGATTATCTTCCATCCGGTTTTATTTCTCCACAGACTATTTGCAAAACGCTCGTTGTTTTTAGCGTAATACTGGTGGCGGTTGAGTTACATTGCTACTTCGGTTGCCGTACCTTGCAGCGGCCAGACTATAATGACCGAGTCCGGCAAAACTCAATTCGTATTGGCTGTCCTGGAAATCCATCAATGATGTCAGTGTCTTTTTCTGAACTTCTGCAACAAGAGCGTACGAGATTGCTGCGCGCTGCCGACGATTGGTTTGAAAAATTGGTCACGAGCGGCGATGAGTCTGAGTTTGAAGAATTACAGGCTGTGACAGCCACCCTGCGGCAAGCAGTGAGCGATATATTGAAACAACATGCGGATGTTCTCAGCAAAGACGAATTGATCAGTTTGCAATCAGTTTTACACGCGACGCTGGACCAGCGCATTTACAGAGTTGTCAAAGAAAGCAACGAGCGGCGATTCAGATATTTGAATGATCAGGCTTGGCATGATTCGCTTACAGGTTTGCTGAATCGAGCCGCTTTTGAACAGAGACTGAGTGAAGAAGTAGCTCGCGCGCTGAGACACAGGCGTGCCCTGACGTTGGTGATGTTTGATGTTGATGGTTTCAAATCGGTCAATGACAGTTTTGGCCATCAAGCAGGCGATAAGGTACTCAGTTGTGTGGCTGGGGTTTTGCAATCGTCCTTTCGGCTAAGCGATCCGGTTTTTCGTTACGGTGGAGATGAGTTTGTCGCGCTTTGTCCTGAAACTTCCGGCGATGTGATCGAAAATGTTTTGCCACGAATTACCGACCAATTGTCGGTTATCAACAAAGAAGGCAGGATTGTCCGTCGTGTCAGCATCAGTTGGGGAATTGCTTCGTTGCCAACCGATGCAGTAACCGCTTATGAATTGATACGACTGGCTGACCAGCGGCTTTATGACTGTAAACAGCGCAGACATGAATCTTATCGGCAATCAGCCGTGCAGTTTTTAACCTGAGTAAAGATGAAACGCAGAACCTCAAATCCCGACCAACCAAAATTGGTGCTGATTTATTCAGCGCTGACCATCGGTTTTGTGATTTTGTTGACCCTGGTCTGGTTGATCGGTTCGCGCAGCGTGAACGAGCTTCAAGCGATCAGTATTACGGCGAAAGAAATATCCGCAGACTATCAAAACCGTCTTACTATGGCTGGTAGGATTCGTGAAGAAGAGGTCAACGTCATTGCCCAAGCCAAGATGGTTCGTGCCACTCGCCAACTGCCGGTGACTGTTTCGCCATTCGTCGTTACTCTAAACACGGCCAAACTGAGTTTCGACAAAGCGCTGGCTGATGCCAAAGCATTGTGGGAAACGCGTTCAAATCTGCAAACCCTAAGGCCTGCGGAACAGGCTGCGTGGCGCGACGTCGAAGCCGCTGCGCCTGAGTTTCTGAACTCCATACAGAATTTAGCCCTTACCAATGAAGAAGGATCAAAGTATGGAAAAGAAACCCCTGCGAAGCCGGGCTTTGAATCTACTACTTCACCTGCGGAACCAAATTTCAATTCGGAGGCTTTTCTGAAAACGCGAAAACGGCTGGACGAAGCCGTCACGCGTTTGTCGCAAGAAATTATTGCCGACGAGGCAATTTTTTTAACACGGATCGCAAGCCAACAGAGCGCCGCCGCCGCCGAAGTCAGCCAGACAAGATGGTATGCATTTATTGTTGGTTTATTTGTGGCTGTGTCGGTTTTTATGATTACGCGCAGTCGGATTTTGGAATTGCGGCAAGCGATGAGTTCCGCACAGGCTGCCCAGGACTTTGCGCGCTCCATTTTCGACAGTCAGTCGAATGACATTCTGGTTATGGCAGAAAACGGTGAATTGTTGGCGGTCAACCAGGCTTTCTTCAAACGTTATCATCTTCGCCCGTCTGAACTGCTGTTACAGGATTATCGTGGGGCGCTGGCTCATCTTCCAGAAGTTGCAATGTACATACGCAACACGCTTCAGCTTTCGACCCAGTCGGCAGACAACTCGGATTGGCCAGATGAGAAGAGAGCCGAAAAAAATGCCACGCACCGTGAGCGCATAGAAGTCAAAACCAAGCGAGGGCCTCGGCAAAGCCAGGGCTTTCCCGCCGAATCGCGTTTGTATGATGTTTATGTTTCTCCACTGACCATTAACCGCGAAGCCCGCGGACGAGTCGTCGTGCTGGTTGATGTCACAGAAGAAGAACGAGTGCGAGAAGAACTCCGCCGCAATCGAACCCTCAGCGCAGTCGGTCAGATTACGGCTCAAGTGGCGCACGAACTTTACAATCCGATTGGCGCAATCAAACTAAATATCGAGTTGCTGGAAATGCAGATCAGCGGCAGCGACGAAGATTTGAAACATACGGCGGCTCGGCTTAAACGCGGGTCTGAACATCTGTCAACCATCGTCACTGATTTGCGGTATCTGACTCGTCCGCGAGATCCGGAACGCAAACCGTCCGACCTGAACAAGCTGATGGACGAAGTCATCGAATTGGCCAGTGATCGGTTGGAGCGCTCGCGGACTGAGGTCGTTCGCCAATATGCCACAAACCTTCAGCCAGGGAATTTTGATCCGCAACAACTTCGCAAAGTATTTTTGAACCTTCTGATCAACGCAATCGAAGCTTCTCCGCAGAACTGCAAGGTAATTTTACAGACGGATTTCATCCCGCCAGCTGAAGCCAGACGGTTTTCAGAATTCAATGGGCAACACGGAGCGTTGCAGGTCAGCGTGCTTGATTACGGTTCAGGCATGTCCGAAGAAACCAGAAATAGAATCTTTGAAGCGTTTTACACCACCAAAAGGAACGGCACAGGATTGGGCATGATGATTACTCAGGAGATCATCAAAAAGCATAACGGCAGGATTGAAATCGAAAGCGAGGAAGGTGTGGGAACCAAGGTGAGCGTTTATTTGCCAATGTGAAAGGAAATCAAAGGGCAAATATCAAAAAGCAAAAGTAGGAGAAGTTCCGAACTTTTGACTTTTGATATTTGCCTTTTGATTTTTGATTTTCAGACAGAGATCACTTCAATTTCAGGATCAACATCTTCTTTCAGCATGTGTTCGATGGCCATCAGAGTCCCGCCGATTGAACTTGGGCAGCTTCCGCAAGCGCCCTGGTAACTAATCATCAATTTTTTGTCGTGAAAGCCGATGATTTCCAGCCCTCCGCCGTCTCCGGCCAGTCCGGGGCGAATCTTTTCATCCAAAACTTGATTGATTTTGTCCAGAATTGGGTCATCGCCGGGGGAAAAACTTGGCGCGGTTTTTGGAGCTTGCGCGGCGGCTTCGGAGGCTGAAGGCGCTGAACGGATCGGTTCGGCCAGTTTTTTCAGCATGTCTTCCCAACTGACATCATCTTCTTTGTTTACTGTTACGAAACGATCCATGTAAAACACCGAAGTGACGTTACCGACTTTGAACAAAGAATCGGCCAACGGATCGGCCATCGCCGAATCGGCGTTTTGGTATGAACGCGATGAACCAACGGTGACCGGTTCTTTCAAAATGAACTTCACTGCGTTTGGGTTCGGCGTGTATTCGATGTCTGCGATCTTGGGCATGACTACTCCTGCTATTATTTTCGGAAATGCTTGGATTGAAGTAAGCTGGATTATAGCCGTCGAAGCATTGCTGACCAAACGCGACTGTCTTTTGCTTTGCCCTTAAGCTGGAAAACGAGACATAATCTCTGTTCTAAACATTCCAACTTTTCCCGAAAGGCAATCTTGAATGAAATCTCTGACGAAGTATCTCGTCTTCAATACGAAAAACCGTCGCGAATACATCAACATCACAGACGAGGTCGCTCAGGCTGTAGCCGACAGCAACGTCAAAGAAGGCATGGTTTTGGTTTCGGCCATGCACATCACTGCCGCCGTTTACGTCAACGATGCAGAAGACGGTTTGATTGCCGACATTGATGAATGGCTGGAGCATCTGGCCCCGACTCGGGCGGATTATCGCCATCATCAAACCGGCGAAGACAACGGCGACGCCCATTTGAAAAATCTGCTGATGCATCATCAAATCATTTTGCCAATCACCAACGGTCGCTTGGATTTGGGAACCTGGCAGCAGGTTTATTACGCCGAATTCGACGGCCAGCGGCGCAAACGCCTAATCATCAAAGTTCTTGGCGAATAGCAACCGATGCGTAACTCGGAGTAGTTGCGACGGAATCCGTCTTTCAAATTAAACACCAATGAAAAAGTTTCTACCGTTGATTTTTACAGTGGCAATTCCTTTGCCCTGGATGTTTTTAGTTCTCACCGGCCAGGCGCATCACATGAACCCCGCCTTGGTTTCTGTGCTTTCCGGTTTGGCGATTGTCAGCGCCGCCTTCCTGTTGGGTTGGGGAGCGGAACTGTCTGAACACGATATTCCGCGTTCACTGGCTTTGATTTTCCTGGCGTTGATCAGCGTGCTGCCGGAATACGCAATTGGATTGCATTACGCCTGGACCGAAGGTTTGACGCGCAGCCACGAAGGTTTGGCGATTGCCAACATGACCGGCGCAAATCGAATTTTGATCGGCGTAGGTTGGGCGATTATCTCAATCGTCTATTACTTCAAACACAAACAGAAAGAGATTCAGATTGATGACTCTCAAGGGTTGGAATTAAGCCTGCTGATTGTGGCCAGCATTTATTCGCTGATTCTGCCGCTGAAAGGCACTCTGTCGTTATGGGACGCAGTCATCTTTTTTGCAATGTTCGCTTATTACGCCGGACGCGCAATGAAAGGCGAGAAACACGACGTAGAATTGCAGGGCGTAGCGGCAGAACTGGATCAGCGATTGGGCAATAATGCTCGGCGGTTGGTCGTGTTGTTAATGTTTGCCTTTTCGGGATTTGTGATCTGGTATTCCGCCGAACCTTTTGCTGAAAGCTTGAAAGCAGTCGGTGCTGCTAACAACGTCAGCACGTTTTTGCTGGTGCAATGGCTGGCTCCGCTGGCTTCGGAATCGCCAGAAGTGTTGATCGCCTTAATCTTTGCGCTGAAAGGCAAAGGCTCAACCGGCCTGGGCGCCCTGATTTCATCGAAAGTCAATCAGTGGACTCTGCTGGTTGGAGCCATCCCGCTGGTTTATGCCATTGCCGCCGGAGCCTCTGGCCCGATGATTTTGGATGGTCGTCAAAAAGAAGAACTGTTGCTGACTTCGGCGCAATCGCTGTTTGCCGCCATTGTCATTTCAAATTTCACGTTCGCTTTGTGGGAAGCCATTCTGTTGATGGTGTTGTTCGCCGCTCAATTCTTTTTCCCGGATGAACACATTCGTTACATTTTCAGCGGAGTTTATCTGGTGGCGGCTGTCTTCTTGTTGACCAAGTCGAAACTTCGTCGGCAAATGATGTGGAATGCTTTGCTGTTTAGAAAGTGCGACCCGTCGAAGTTTTGATGGTTGGAGTTATCAAGAAAACGTTTTCCACGAAGCCCACGAAGGAGGGCAAAATCGTTAGTGTCTTCCTTCGTGTGGCTTAGTGGATGAAAAAAAGCTTTGGGACTGTTTCAGGCTTCGATGTCCAGCACGTCGTGTCTGGTGATGATGCCTACGATTCGCCCATATTCTTCCACCAGGATTGCGGGTGAATCTTTTAAGTTCTGTTTGGCTCTTTGGACTTCAACAGTTTCGCCAACAACTGGAAAAGAAACATCCATTACCGAAGTCACCGGCGCTTCCAGCAAATCGCGATTGTCCAACAATTGAGACATGATTCGATTTTCGCGGACGCTGCCGACTGACTTTCCTTCTTCTATGACAGGCAGTTGCGACAATCCGTAATTGTTCATAAGTTCCAGCGCGTCGCCGACTTTGGCGTCGGGGGCAACCGAAATCAGTCTGATCTTACCGGCGTTCAGCTTCAATTCATTCAGCAAACCCAGAGTCATTCTTTCGTTGCCCAATAACCGCTTTTCTTTCATCCATTCATCTGACAGGAACTTCGACAGGTAACGTTCGCCTGTGTCGCAAATGATGAAAACTATAACGTCTGATTCGGACAGCGATTCGGCGGCTTTCAGCGCAGCCCAGGCAATTGTTCCTGAACTGCCTCCGCAAAAAATTCCCTCTTCGCGCCCCAATCGCCTGGCTATGTTGAAAGAATCGCGGTCGGTGACATTGATTATTTCATCAATGTATTTCAGTTGGACGTTGTCCGGGATGATTTCCTGGCCTATGCCTTCCACCAAATAAGGCGACGCAGCCATCAGGTGGCCGGTTTCCTTGAAACCTTTGATCGCCGAACCGTAAGGGTCAGCGCCAATGACTTTGATAGCCGGATTTTTTTCTTTCAGATAGCGCCCCGTTCCGCTGATTGTCCCTCCCGTTCCCATGCCAGCCACAAAATGAGTGATCTTGCCATCTGTGGCCTCCCAAATTTCCGGGCCGGTCGAATTGTAATGAGCTTCTGGGTTGGCCGGATTGCCATACTGATTGGTCAGAATTGCGTTTGGAGTTTCAGCCGCAATTCGTTTGGCGGTGTTGACGTAATGATCTGGCGAATCCAGCTTGGCCGCCGAAGAAACGACTATTACGTCCGAACCCAGCGATTTCAGGTAGCGCACTTTTTCCTGGCTGGCTTTATCCGTCATGACGAAAATGCTGCGATAACCGCGCACCGAACAGGTCAAAGCCAACCCGATGCCGGTGTTTCCGCTGGTGGCTTCGACAACGGTTCCGCCGGGTTTTAGTTCGCCCAGACGTTCGGCTTGATCAATCATCGCCCGGCCTATTCGATCTTTGACGCTGCCGCCGGGGTTCAGCGATTCGATTTTGGCCAGCATCAGCGGCTTCAGATCGCGATTCAGTGTGTTCAGTTTGACCAGCGGCGTGTCGCCAATCAATTCCAGAATGTTGTTTTTGTAGTTCATACTGCTCAACTTATTCCCTTTTTCAATTCAATCGCATTGTTTGATCGCCAGATTCATTCCGTCGCCTACTCCGATCAAGCTGGCAAAGACTCGTTCGTCCTGATGGAGCTTGGCGTTAAGCGCACGCAAAGCGGCGGTGTCGGCATCGGTTACATTTTGATCGGCAACTTTGCCGTACCAGAGCATGTTGTCGAAAACCAGCAAGCCGCCCTTGCGGACAAGCTTCAAGGCGCGTTCGTAATATCCATCGTAATTCGATTTGTCGGCGTCAATGAACGCGAAATCAAACGTCCCCGCGTGTCCGTCGGCCAGCAAGGCATCCAGAGTTTCGTTTGCTGGCGCCAGCTTCAAAGTGATTTTGTCTGTCACTCCGGCTTCGGCCCAGTAACGCCTCGCCACCGAAGTCCATTCTTCGCTGACATCGCAGGCGTAAACCTTTCCGTCGGCAGGAATTGTCAGTGCGGTGCAAAGCGAGCTGTAGCCGGTGAAAACGCCGACCTCCAGAGTTTTCTTTGCTCCAATCAGTTTCAGCAACAACATCATGAACTGACCTTGCACGGGAGAAATCGCCATGATTGCCATTGGATTGTTGGCTTCTGTTTCTTCGCGCAGCCGGCGCAACACGTCCGGTTCGCGCAAAGAGTTGTTCATGATGTAAGCGTAAATCAGTTCGGATAAAGCCAGGAATTGATTCGACATTTGTTTTCCTTTGAAAAAGTTCGTAGTGCCGCCTTCAGGCGGGAGCTTCGGTGGTCAAGCCATTCCGCCTGAAGGCGGCACTACATGCTTTATTTCGACGCTGTCGTCGCACGGTAGCCCATTTCCAAACCTTTTGTTGTCGTGTAGTACTTAGCCAGCATGTTCGGATTTTCCCAGGCGGGCAGGCTTTTTGGATCACGCAGGTAACCAAGGAATCGGCGCATGACTGCGGCAAAGTGAGCTTCGTGACCGTCGCGGAATTTGTCCGGGATAGTCACCCACAATTTGTCGCCGCGCTCCTTGACTGCAACGCCTGCAAACTTCGGCTGCAACGCTTCCACTTTCTTTTTCAACGCAGCCAGGATTTCGGCTTTGCTGCTGGCGTTGTTCGGCACGACATAAAGCTCCGGCTTCCAGTTTTCTTCCTTGCCCTGAAGGATTTCGACACGCGATTTCGATCCTTTGAAAATTGCCACGTGAGTGTCGCCACCGCCTGCCGGAGCTTCGTAATTCCAGATCACGTCCATTTTTGCGTGAACCCCGCGCAGCGCGTAGGTCATCGAACCATTGCAGTAATAATCCAGTTTGCCGTCTTTGACGTTCGCCGACAGTTCATCCTGGAAATTCTTTTCGTTGGTGACTCTCGAAAACTCAGGCAAGGTAATCACCGTCGGCCAGCGTTTGCCTGAAAGCACGTTGATGTCTTTGCGGTAATCAATCACTTGCTCAGGGAAAAGCATCCACTGAATCAGGTCAACCAGATGTGTGCCGACATCGGCAACGCCTTCGCCCTGCTGTTTCACGTCGAAAAACCAGGCTGGACGAATGTTTGGCGCTCCGGCCACGACTTTCAGGATGTGATGAATGCTTTCGATGTATACCGCCGGATCGCTTTCACTACCCTTTTGCATTTCGCCAAAGATTTCAGGTGAATGAATCAGCTCCTTCTGCAAAATGGTAGTTATCTCTGATCGTTCGGTCATGATGTCGTAAGCGATTACTTTTTTGGCTTCGGCTGCCTTGAATGTGGCTTCGAGCTTTGAAAAGTCTGAGGTGTTTATGATCCACGGTTTATCCACCAGGACGCTCAGCCCGCCTTCGACAGTGGCTTTGATACGGTCAATTTTGCCCTGATTGCGTCCGGCCATGGTAACTACGTTGCCTGGGCGTTCGGCCAGCATCCGCTTCAGCGAATCATCGCCAGCGTGAATTTCCATTTCCCAGCGCGTCGGATTGTCTTTGCGGTTGTTGAATCCGGCTATGCGTTTGAGGTGTTCGTACAGGTCAAATCCCAGCGGAGCGTAAACGTCAACGCGAGGCGAAACGCCGGGATACATCTCTTTTTGAACCAACCCGGCGTGAAAATGGCCGGGTTCGAGCGTCATAATTTTGACTTCCATAGCTTTGTTTTTTTGTTGGGCAGTTGAAATTCCTGATGGAGTTTCTGCCGAAATAATCAGCAGCGATAAAAGTGTCGCCGCCAGAATTGAATATCTCAGTTTCATAATCGTCTCCTGGGCTTTAGCGTTTACGGAATACTGATGACTTCATTCAGGTTCGCGACCATCGCCGATACAAGGCCGTGTCCGCTGAATAGTTGTTGGTTTACCGACATAAAGTTCGAATGACCAATAATCTGGCTTACCGCTCGGCAAACTGTCAATCAATACTGATTCAATCAAAAGAAATATCCTGTTCTGTGTTCCGCGAAACTCGTATGATTTCACGGCGGAGAATTTCTTTGAACGGAGAAAAATAAATGAATCAGGAATGGAGGCGTGATGATTATCTGATCAGCACCGACCAGCAACGATTGGACATTGAATTCATTCACCAGTTTTTGAGCACTGCGACTTATTGGGCAACCGGCAGACCGTTTGAAGTCGTCAGTCGCTCGATTGAAAACTCGCTGGCTTTTGGCCTTTACCACGGCGAGTCGCAAGTCGGTTTTGCGCGTGTGATTACCGATTACGCGACCTTTGCCTGGCTGGCGGATGTTTTCGTGTTGGAATCGCACCGCGGACAAGGGCTGGGCAAATGGCTGACCGAAATCATCATTTCACACCCCGAATTGCAGGGATTTCGCCGCTGGGCATTGGCCACCAAAGACGCTCACGAGTTGTATCGCCAATTCGGGTTTGCGGAACTGAAATTACCGGAACGTTGGATGGAAAGACGTGACCCCACCACACGCGAAACGCCGGATTACTGGACAAAGGGATGATGATTTTGGGAATGAATAGCTGATGTTTCCAAAAACCAAGAGCCGCTTTGACTGTTGATCAAAGCGGCTCTTGGTTTACCTGATGCGCCCGGCATGACTCGAACATGCGACCTTTTGGTTCGTAGCCAAACGCTCTATCCAACTGAGCTACGGGCGCGCTTTAGGAAGGGCGGATTCTGCCATCTGACCTTTGGGCTGTCAACGGGGCTTCCAAATTTTGCGTTTCTATCCCTTCAAAGCGGCCAAAGCCTTCTGCGCGCGAGTGAATCGGCGGTTTACCTCTTCCCAGTTTACGTTAAGCAGAAAGGCGTCAATGTACTTTGCCGCAGCCGAACCGTAATCCATTTGGTACGCATGTTCGTACATATCCAGTGCCATCAGCGGCATTCCCGCAGGCACGTTATGCATGTGATCCCATGCCCAGTAATTATGCAGTTCGCCTGTGTGCAGGTTGAGCGCGAAATTCACCCAGCCCGAACCTCCGGCCAAACCAGCGGCGGACTTTCTGAATTCGCCTTCCCATTGTTCGTAACTTCCCCAAGCTGTTTTGATCGCGTTCAGCACTTCTCCGCCTGCTTTGCCGTCTCCGCCGAGGTTGGCGAAGTAAAGTTCGTGCAACACGACGGAACCAGTCCGAACCAGTTCTTCGCGTTTAAGGTCGGCATAGATGTAACCAGGAGTGTCTTTGTCGCCGACCATTGCTGCCAGGCGCTTTTCGACGACATTCAACGCGCCGACGGCTCCGGTGTAATTGTTTTCGTGGTGAGATTTGATCAGCTTTTCTGAAATGCCTTTCAGTTTTGCCGGATCAAATGGCAATGGTTTTGGTTTATGAACTCCGGCAAAAACCGCTGGCAAGCTGGGTTGGGCGGGCGGTTGCGCTTGAGCCTCAGTCAATCCGATAAAGGCCTGGTCTGAAAAAGTCAGTCCTGCGCCGCCCATTGCAATTGTTTCTATCGCTTCACGTCTGGAAATTTTTACCATATTTACTCGCTTTGGTAGTTAAAGGTTAAATGAAGACTAAAAGCATAAGACTATGAATGCAAACCAGTTATAGTCGAGATGGTTTTATTGCTCTTATTTGCTAAATGAAAAAGCTAAATGCTATCTGCTAGGACGTAATAGTGTTGATTGGGAGGTTTACCAACCCGCCTGAGAAACCCTTCTTCTCCAGACCAACGCTTTAAGTATTTAGAGGCTTGCACTTTTGCTGTCGGTGAATCCCCCAAGCCAAGCAGTTCACGACACTGCGCCGCTGTGATTGAGCCATGGTCAAGAACGAATTGCCGGACCATTTCGGCATACCGAACAGGGTTCAAGCCGCGTGTCTTGCTGTAAGCGACCTCGCCAAGTAAATCACTGGCAACGCCTTTCGCCAGGTGATACGTGGCAGCATTGGTCTGGCCTTTTCTTTCAAGAATGCCA
>JBGAPB010000374.1:0-5099 GCA_044221525.1 Blastocatellia bacterium
TCAAAGGCGATGTCGCGTACTCCGTCGCCGTGTTTCAGAATGTGCAAGCCCGCTTTATCCAGCGAGGTGTACGGCGTCGTTAGCAGCAGCTTGAACGTCCCTTGCTGCAAGGCATACGAACATTGTTCGCGGTTGCCGGTTTCCAGCCCCGTGTAAGCAATACGGTCAAAGCCAAAGGCATTGCGATAGTAATAGTCGGCTTGCTTCGCATTGCCGACGTAAAATTCGATGTGATGGACTTGTCTAATTTTCAGTGGATTGTTGCTCATCGCAATTACTCCTTATTATCTGAAAGCCATACTCTGCCTTCATCAGTAATTCTTGGGAGTATCACCGCGTAATGGCGATGGCCTGTGTAACTTTCTTTCTTGAGATCAAGTATTTCGATAAAGCCATATCGCTCAAGTTCAAGATAGTCTTCAACTAAGGCCTTAAACTCTCCGAACTCTTGTTCGTTTACTGCGGTTTGTGCCTTGCCATTAGCAAAATCCCTTAGCAACTTTTCTTGCCGTTTATTCATTTGAACCTTTCTCCAAAGCAATCAGATGGTTGTGTTCGCCTTTCAGGCGAGGGACGAAGAATTATGTTTGAGTCGTTATTGCCCATGAAGCACTCGCTTGATGCTTACGTTGCTAGGATCAACGTCAACGATCAAATCGCCACCACGCTGTCCTATATAATCTTTGGGGCCGTAATTGATTCGCCAGCAAGCTTCTCCATTTGTCATCTGGGTGATGGTGATAATGCTTTGCAGCACATCTACGCCTAATTCGCTGGCACGTTTGTTCGCCGCGGCGATTACGCGCGCCAGAGAAATCGCCAGGTTGTCTTGCAATACTTCAGAGCTAAGAACTGCGGCCATAATCATCTCCTATTCTTCGGCAAAATATGTTTGTGTTTCGTTCAACTCTCGCACGCGGCCAGCGGGAGTAATCAAGTAAATCGTCTCCGCAGAGATGACGAATTCGCCAACGTAGTTTTCACCTTTCAAGTCCGGGTCATCTCGCACCGCGCGTTTATCGGTTTCGCTCGGTTCCTGCAGGTAATCGTTACCAGTGTTCGGGTGAGTGTGAAACGAAGCAATGATTTCGTCTTCGCCGATTTTGCAGTCGTAGTGTGACGGCAGGCTGATCGTATCTTGCTTACCACGTTGCCAGTGCAAAACGCTTAACTTGCCGTCTGAATCCTGCAAAATGAAACCGCCTTCTTCGTGTCCGCCTGAAACTCCTGGCCGTGAATCTGCCCATGCTTTTTTGAGAGCCGCCTGAACGCTTGAATCACCCAAAATTATGAAATGCGCTTTTGCCATGCTTGGCGATTCTACCCCCGTGAAGCTTTTTGCTCTACCAAACCGCTTTCGGCACTCCGACCGGAGCGACTGCTAGGTCGCCGGTTCTGCCAAAGCTGCGAATAAATTTCTGTGTCACTTCTTTCAGGTACGCATACGACGGAATTACGAACAGCAGCGGCTGCATGTCGGAATAATCAAACTTGGTGTTGATAACTTCTTCCAGTTGGAACGGGCGGCGTTCGACTTCGTTGGAAAAAGCGTGTTCAAGTTCGCTGAACGATGACAGCAGCCCCGCGCCGAAGGCTTTGATTTCGCCGGCTTCTTCGATCAAACCGAATTCGACCGTGAACCAGTACAAGCGGCCAAGTTGTTCCAATTGTTCGTCGGTGGCGACGACTGCGCCCTTGCCAATGAACTCCGAAAAGTCCGCGAAATCCGGCACGGTGAACATGGGAATGTGGCCTATGGCTTCGTGGACTACATCGGGTTCAGGAGTGTAATCAGGGCGCGAGTGATGCCGTATGTATTGTGTCGAGAGCATTGTTCGTTTGCCCAACCAGCTCAGAAACGCGCGGGTTTCGACCAGCCCTTCAATCGGAGCCAGCCGGAAACCGGAAGCCGCCGTCAATTTGGCGCTCAGTTCGCTCAATTGAGGAATGCGGAACGCGGAGATGCCAAGTTGCTGTTTGGCTTCCAGGTAAAGCGAACAGGCTCGGCGCGCGTGGGCCTGTTCCAGTTTGCGGCTGACGTGCCGCCAGACAGCGGTTTCTTCTCTGGTGTAAGCCACATCAGGGATGACGTGATTCGGATCATGGCGATATTGCCTGGCCAGTTCGGCGATGTGATTTCGCCTGACCCGGTAATCCGGATCGTGCGCGCCTGGATGATCCAGCGGAAGCAGACTGATTTCTTCGACACCGATGTCGGCGATTGGAAGATTTTCGATGACTGCTGCGGTTGCTGCTGGCATGTTTCACGCTCACTTACGCCGCCGAGGCGATTGCTTTTTGTTCGACCGGGTAAAGCCAGTGCTCAAACTCCGGTTTGCGCCCGGCAACGATGTCGAAAAAGGTTTTTTGAATTTGTTCGGTGATTGGGCCGCGAGCGCCGTTGCCTACGACTTTGCCGTCAACTTCGCGGACGGGAGTAATTTCCATTGCCGTGCCGGTCAGAAAGACTTCATCAGCGCTAAGTAATTCTTCCAGCTTCAAGGTGCGGATTTCGACTTCGTAACCCAGATGCCGGGCAATCTGAATCGCCGAATCACGCGTGATGCCCAGCAGGATCGAAGAATTTTGGTCGTTGGTCAGCACTTTGCCGTCTTTGATCAGAAAGATATTTTCGACTGCGCCTTCGGCCAGATTGCCATGCATATCCAACAGAATGGCTTCGTCGAATCCGCGTGCTGCGGCTTCGCGGACGGCCAGGATTGAGTTCAGATAATTTCCAGTCGCTTTGGCCGTTGTGGGAATCATTGAAGAGTGAAATTTGCGATAAGGCGAAACGGTGACGCGCATGCCTTTGGTTTGTTTGTCTCCGCCGAAATCGTTTGGCCATTCCCAGGTCAGAATGTTGATGCCTGTCGGATTGATGGAGCGAATACCCAACTGGCCTGCGTCAAAATACGCAGTCGGGCGAATGTAACAGTTTCTGAAACCGTTGCGGCTGATGGTCTCGCAGATAGCCTGGTTTAGTTTTTCCAGCGAGTAATCAATCTTCAATTGATAAACTTCAGCCGAAGCATAAAACCGCTCCATATGTTCTTTCAACCGGAAGATTGCGGGGCCTTTGGCGGTTTCGTAACAACGAATGCCTTCAAAAACTCCAGTGCCGTAATGAAGCCCGAACGCCGTGGAATGAATTTTTGCTTCGTCGAAGGGCAGAAATTTTCCGTTTTGCCAAACCCATTTTGTTTTCTCGAATGACATATCGCTTCTCCTTGAAGGTGGTAATGTTTTTTCCTGTCTTGATTATTCATCCAATATGAAATGATAAAGCTTCGCGGCGGGTCGTAGAAGGTCGAGTGTTCAATTTTGGCTGGCGGCTGGCTAATGTCTTGCGATTTATGTGGCAGATGGCTTTAGAAAGTAAGTTGAACCCCGAAGCCGCAGGAAAACCAGACATTGGTTTCCTGCGGCTTTGGTGTTTGGAGGTTACTCAACTGTGACGGTGTTCATCACATCGCCCGCGCGGATGGTTTTCACAACATCCAGGCCTTCGGTTACTCGACCGAAGACGGCGTATTGGCCATCCAGAAACGAAGCGTCTCCCAGCGTGATGTAAAACTGACAACTGGCGCTGTTCGGGTCAGAAGAACGGGCCATCGCCACTGCGCCAGCTTCGCCGTGTTTCAGGTTTGGGGTGACTTCGAGCGGGATTTTTTTATCTGAACCGCCCATGCCGTTTCCCCATGGGCAGCCGCCCTGAATAACAAAGCCGGGTTCGTAGCGGTGAAACTTCAAACCGTCGTAAAATTTCTTTCCGGCCAGTTCCGCGAAATTTGCGGTTGTAATTGGTGCCAGGTCTTCGTGAAGAGTGAACTTGATTGTGCCTTTGCTAGTTTCGATGGTTACTGTGCGATTTGCCATTTTGATTTGGTTGTCCCTTTTTTTGGAAGTTATGCGCTTAATGCGGCATTATTAGGCCTGACTTTGGCGGCTTGCAACTGTCTTGAATTTTTCCCGGAGGAGAATTTATGAGCATGTTCAATCACAATCTGAAACGCATCCTGTTTTCGGTTGCCTTGCTGAGTTTGACGACCATGGTGGCATTGGCTCAACACGAACATAACGATTCGTCGTCGGAACCCGCGAAACTGATTTCCGGTTTGAGCAACCTGAATCATCCGGTGACGACGAAAAACGCCGAGGCGCAGAAGTTTTTCAACCAAGGTTTGGTGCTGATTTACGGTTTCAATCACGAAGAGGCCAGGCGGTCATTCGAGCGAGCTGCGCAACTCGATCCGAAAATGGCCATGGCTTATTGGGGAATAGCATTAGCGGTTGGCCCAAATTACAACGAAGCTGAGATTGACCCGTCGCGGTTGCTGGCAGCAGACATGGCTTTGGAAAAAGCCAAAGAGCTTTTGGCAGGCGCTTCGGAAAAAGAGCGAGCTTACATAGCGGCTTTGGCCAAACGGTTTCAGCTAAAGACCGATTTGAAAAAATGCGCGGTTGATTACAAAGACGCAATGGCTGCGCTTCACAAAAAGTACCCTGAAGATGTTGACGCGGCTACGTTATACGCCGACAGCTTGATGAATCTGACTCCCTGGCAATTGTGGACTAAAGACGGCAAACCAGCACAGTTCACAGCGGAAATTGTCTCTGTGCTGGAAGCGGCTATCAAACGCAATCCTGAACACATTGGAGCAAACCATCTTTATATTCACGCGGTTGAAGCTTCCAAAAACCCGGGGCGAGCTTTGCCTAGCGCAGACAAAATAGGCAATCTGGCTCCTGCGGCAGGGCATCTGGTCCACATGCCTTCGCATATCTACATTCGCACAGGCGATTACCAGGCTGCGGCCAAAGCCAACGAAGATGCAGCCAAGGTTGATTTGGAATACATCAAACGATCCGGCGTCAAGGGCATGTATCCGGCGATGTATTACTCCCACAATCTTCATTTTCTGGTTGAATCGTACAATCGCTCAGGCAATTACGCGCGCTCGGTTGAATCTGCCGCGCGGCTGGCCGACAACGTTCGTGGCCACATAAAAGACATGCCAATGCTCGAAGGTTTTCTGCCCAGCGTGATGTTTGTGCAGTTGAGATTCAGCCATTGGGATGAAATTTTGAAGTCCGCC
>JBGAPB010000375.1:0-4997 GCA_044221525.1 Blastocatellia bacterium
CGAGCAAAAGATTGGTTGGCGCGATTGTTTTTGTTGTTTCTGCCCGCCGTTTTTTTTTGGGGAGAGAAATTTGGCGGGTTGACCGTTGCCCATCAGGCTTGCGTTTTATGGTTTTTACCTGCCTATAAAATTGCTGCCGAACAAATCGGTTCCGGCTCTTTTCCGCTTTGGAATCCTTACCAATACTGCGGTATTCCGTTTTTCAGCGAATGGCAATCAGGTGTTTTAGATCCGCTTAACTGGATTCACTGGCTTGGAGCGACTTCGCGCACAGTGACGCTTTCGATGGAGTTGAGCTTCGCCATTGCTTTGCTGGCAATGTTTAGCTACGCGCGCAGCCTGAGCTTTACGCGCAGAGCCGGCGTTTTTGCCGCCATTGTTTTCGGCTTGAGCGGTTTTCTGGTTGGCCGAACGCTTTATCCGGGTTTTGTACGAATCATCGCCTTGATGCCGTTCGTGCTGTGTTTCACTGAACGGCTGAGCCAGCGCGGACGTTGGCGTGACATAGTATTCGGTGCGCTGATTGTGACCTGGCAAGTTTTTGCTGCTCATCCACAACCGCTGATTTACTCTTCACTGCTGGCTTGCGCTTACGCGCTTTTTCGATTGCGGATTGCAGAACCCGGTTCTCCGTATCTTTCTGTCTCTAAATCACCTCGTCTGCTTTTTCTCTCGCAATTCTCACTGATGTTCATCGCCGCAATCTGTTTGGCAGCAGTTCAACTCGCTCCAGCTTTTGAGTTCGCCACAAAATCAGTCCGTCAGGAATGGCCGTTCGAGCTTTTCACGCTGCATTCATTGCACCCGGTTTCGTTGTTGGTGACTGTGTTTCCGTTTTTGCACGGTTCTGGAAAAACGATTTACTCGCTGCCTTATTGGGGGACTTACTGGCATCACAACGAAGCTCAAATTTATCTGGGCGCACTGGCTTTGTCTTTGGCTGCGGCTGGAGCGATCGCGGCGTGGAAGTTTCAGTTCAGCGTTGGAAAATTCTGGAGCGTGGTAGCCGTAATCGGAACAATTCTGGCGATCGGGAAATACTCCGGTTTCGTGGCCAAGCTACTTTTTCATTTTCCGCTGGTCAGCCATTTCCGCAGCCCGAACCGTCACTGGATGGAAGTGACAATGGCAGTAGCAGTATTGGCCGGTTACGCGGTTGACCGCCTGTTGAAAGAAGAATCCCTCTCTATAAGCCGTTGCCTGCAAACATCGTCGGCAGCGATTGCCTTGTTGGTTTGCGTTGTCGGAGGCTTTGCGTTTTGGCAAAGGGATTTGGCTGAACGCGCTCTTCGTTCACTGCCGGATTTGAAACATCTGCAAACCGGTTTTCTGCAAACGGCAAAATGGGAGTTTCTGTTGCCGATTTTTGTCGCCGTGTGCGCTTGTGCGGCAGCCATCATCTTTGCACGAAGTAAAAAACGAGCGACGTGGTTTACTTTGTTGTTGGCCGTTTTGCTGTTTGACCTGAATCTTTATGCCGCGTTTGCTCCAATCAACAACCCGGCAAAGCTGGAGACTCTGGTCGGCAGAGCAATGCCGACAGAGCTTGCAGCTAAACAAAACCAGTTCCAGCCGATTCGTTACCAGATGATGCTGAATACAGCGACAGGCGAGTTCAGTCCTTACTGGTTTTATGGCCATGAAATGATGACGGGTTATGATCCTGTGCTGAGCGAGCGGCAAAAAGTTTTCAGCGGCTTGGATGAAGCCGGTCGCTCGTTCAACCTGACCATGCTGGAATCGCAAGACCGAACGCTGGATATTTTCAACGTGCGATATGTTTTTGTACCGCCTGGGTTGTTCAGCGATTCGCTGAGCGACAAGTTTCGATGGCGCGAAGTGATAATTCAGCGCGATTCGACGAAGCCTTATGCAGATTACCGCATCTTTGAAAACCTGCGTGCGCAGCCTCGCGTTTGGATGGCAGACAGGGTCAAAGTGGCGTGGGAAGGCGATCAACTGAAAATGATTCGCGGCCAGATCGTTGATCCCGATTTCGACCCCAGCACGACGGCCCTGGTTGATCCTGAAACGGCTAAAGTTTTGAGCCCCGGCTTTAGCCGGAATCTTCCTGCGCTTCCGCCTCAAGGTGGGATTCTAAGCAATGCTTCGATCATTCGCCGCTCGCCAACTGAGATTGTTGTTGAAACTAACACCGACAAAATTTCACTACTGGTGCTGAGCGAGATGTTTTATCCAGGATGGAAAGCGACGGTTGATGGCGGCAATGCCGAGTTGTTGCGTGTTAATTACAACTTGCGAGGCGTGCAGGTTCCGGCGGGTAAGCACGTTGTCAAGATGAGTTACTGGCCAGAGTCACTGACAAAAGGGGCGGTCATCAGTTTGACGACCGCCCTTTGTTTGCTTGCAATTCTGATTTGGGAAAAGCGCCGCCGACTTACGGACGTGGACGCGGTGTCGGAGTCGGCTTAGCTTTTGGAGCATCCTTCTTCACGTCCCCCGGCTTTGCTTCGGCCTCAGCCTTCGCCTTGTCGTCGGTCTTGGGCTGGTCCGGTTTGACCTCTTCGGCATCCAGGAATTTGATGTCGGATTGGAACCGGCGATAGTTCTTGTACTTGATTACCATCCGTATGTGCAGCGGTTCACCACCATCGAAGTAAAGAGTGTCATCGCCGTAAGTGTAAGTAGGGAACCAGTAACGGCCATCAATGTTTTCACGGTAAGTCTCGAATTTAGGAAAACGTTGTTTGAATTCAGGGACAACTTTACCTGCGGTTTTCACGACCTGCATATCTTCGTCGTCCACCCATATTCGCCCCTGAAAAAATTTGCCCTCGACCTTTTGATCCTTCAGGCGTTTCAACTCGCGTTCGTTCGACATGACTTTGGGGGTCACATCAAAAACGTAAGTGTTCAAATCATCCACTTTTTCCTTGCCCACGTAACTGACGTTGTAAAGTGGCAAGTCTTTGGTGGTCAGCGCGAATGGTTGCAAATTGGTCAAGGCGTTTTTGTCTTCATAAGTTAAAACGCCTGACTGCTCCAGATCGGAAATTGGCGCTTTGATAATTTTTTGCTGTCTTTGACCGGCGTCGTTGAAGACAAATTCTGAAACCTGGTAAAACTCGCCGGAGACAGTCTTGGCCTGTCCCAGCCTTTGAATCTTTGATTCCTGCTGGTAGGAATACTCTTTCCAAACTTCCAGCAGTTCGCTTTCTTTGGCGGTGAATCGTTTAATCACTTCTTCCGGTGAAAGTTGTTGATGGATTTTCTGTGGTGCGGCACCCGATTGTTGTTGAGCCGACGCTGTCCACAACGAAGCCGTCAGCATGACGGCGATAAACAAAGCTAGCGTAATTTTTTTCATCCCAATTTCCTCCTTCAAGATTTGTTGTGTCGAGTATAACGAACAGCGTTGCTTTGAACGAAGCTAAACCAGCCTCTTGCATTTGGTCGAGCTTAGTCCAGTTCTATCTCTTCAGACGAGTCAGACCCTTTACCGGCTTCACGGACTTTTCGGCGCACCAGGTCGTAACTGAACCCGCGCCGCATCAAATAATCAAACAGCTTTTTTGCCGCTTCCGGCGTGGTCGGTGCGCCCTTCAACTTCAGACGTTTGTTAAGGGCGCGATCAATCAATTCTTCTTCGGCGCCGCCCTCGTAAAGCTGATCCAGGGTCTGTTCTGTGATTTCGCTGGGCAGCTTTCTACGTTGCAAATCACGCCGCAGGCGAGTTTTCCCCAACGGTCTGAAAGTCAGTCGGGAACTGGCAAAGCTGATGGCAAGTTGTTCGTCGTTCAAATATCCAAGCTCTTTCAGTCGGGCGATAACTTGCTCCACGACGGTTGCTTCAGCCCAGACTTTCTCCATCAACCGTTCGCGCATTTCGGCGACAGTGCGCGGTTTGAACGACAACAGGTTCAGCGCGCGCTTCATGGTTTTTTCGTAAGGTGTGACAGCCATCGCCTTCATCGTGAAGCTGTTGACAGACTTCGTCAAGTTCGCAAAGCTTTAACCGGTTTTACGAATTCTTTGGCTGCGTGCTATATTCCCGCCCTACTTTTCCCAACAATCTATCCTTATTTCGAGGTATCAGGTCTATGTCCGGGCACTCAAAATGGCACACAATTAAGCACAAAAAAGGCGCGCTGGATGCCAAGCGCGGAAAAATTTTTACCAAACTGATTAAAGAAATTACCATCGCTGCCCGCTCTGGTGGCAGCGGCGATGTGAACATCAATGCTCGTTTGCGTAAAGCCGTCAGTGACGCCAAGTCAAACAACATGCCGAACGATACGATTGATAAAGCTATCAAACGCGGCACGGGCGAATTGGACGGCGTCAGTTACGACGAAATCACCTACGAAGGTTACGGCCCCGGCGGCGTAGCCGTCCTGGTCAACACGACCACAGACAACCGCAACCGCACAGTGGCCGAAATTCGCCATACTTTTTCCAAGAATGGCGGCAACATGGGCGAAGCAAATTCGGTTTCGTGGATGTTCAACAAGAAAGGCCAGATCATCATTGACGCCGTGTTGAAGGGCGAAGACGACATGCTGGAAATCGCTCTAGAAGCCGGAGCCGAAGACATGAGCAGCGATGGCGAGACTCATCAGATTCTGACTGCGCCAGAAGATTTCCACACCGTGCTGGACACAATCAAAGCCAAAGGCATTGAGCCGATGTCGGCTGAATTGGCAATGATTCCTCAGAACACCATTAAGCTGGAAGGCGGTGACGCTGCCAAAATGCTGAAGCTTTACGAAGCCCTGGACGATCACGAAGACACTCAAAGCGTTTATGCCAATTTCGAAATTGACGATGCGGACATGGAATAAACTCTGGCTCATCGTTCGCGGTTCACAGTTCACAACATTCTGAAAACCGCGAACTGCGAACTGCGAACTATGAATTTCAAACGTCGCGGCGCGGAAACCGGCAGCGGTTTTCAGGAAGCCATCAATCGCACCAACGAAGGTTACGAGCGCGCCGGGCGGGCCTGCATCACGCGCAAAGCGATTCCTGGAAAATAT
>JBGAPB010000376.1:0-4936 GCA_044221525.1 Blastocatellia bacterium
GACGCGAAATCATCATTGCGCAGCCTTGCCAGGACGGTCCCTTTTGCCACGTTATCGCCTTCCTGCACGGAGCGCATTTTCCTGTCGGCGCCCCTGACCTGAAGAACCTCTGTCAAATAGCCGCCGAATTTGAATGCAAGCTCGCTTTGCGATGAAGGCAGAATGTTGGCCGAATACCGCTCGCCTTCACCGCTGGCTGCACCGCTGGAATAGCTTTGAACTTCCTGTACCTGCACCGGTTTGGCAGGCTGCTGATAATTTTCAGCGTGACGGCAACCTGCCGTTAAAGCCAGGCAGAATAATAACCCGATTGCAAACCGAAGATTCGTTTTCATCATATCCCCAATTGCTGTCGCAGGTGATGCTGTTTAGTGTTCGGCGATAGCTTTTTCAAAATCTGCTCGCGCGGTCCAGAAAGCCAGAATCGCCTGCTGATGGCGATCATCGGCTTCAGCCAATCCGGCCTGTGATTGCAGCACTTCTTTGTACAGAGCGGCTTCCAGAGAATACTTGCTGGTGGCAATCCGTAACTTTTCGCGGGCAGACACCTGGTTGAGTTGGCTGACGCGCAACAGCGCCCGCGATTCCTGTAATTTCCGAAACTTGTCGCTTACATCGCGCAGGATCAGGCTTTCAGCTTCGCGCAAACCGTCACGCGCCTGTTCGATGGTCTTTTGCTTTTCGGCCATCTCATGTTTTCTGCGCCCCCAATCGAAAGGCTCCCAATTCATGGTGAAGCCAACGCCTGAAGTGTTTTGAGGAAGAACCGAAACGCCGAAAGCCGAAAAATATCCAACTGTTGCGCTAATGTCTGGAATTGCCTCGGCCTTTTTCAGGCGCTGATCGTACTCAGCCAGCTTCAGTTTCAGTTGCGCTTCTTTTAGTTCCGGCCGTTCGGCCAAAGCTCGTGTTTGAGCCAAAGAAAGTTCAATTTCGTAAACTGTGTTGGTGGAGATTGCGTCAACCGTGAATTCGGTGCGAATGTCGCGCCCCAGTAAATGGTTAAGCAGTTCTTTTGAAGCCGCCAGGTTGTTGCGCAGCTTCAGCGCTTCGTACTCTTCCTTTGCCAGTTGAGTTTTGACATCCAGGCTGTCAGAAGTTAGCGCGACCTGTTGATTCACGTATTCGCCGACGACGCGATCAAGCTCGCGATATAGTTTGAGCGTCCCTTCAGAAGCATCAAGAGCGCTTTGCAATTGCAAAATCGAGTAATAACTTCGTTTGACTTGAAGCGCCACTTCTCTTTTTCTGATTTCCAGCTTGTTGTCGGCCAGGTCGCGGCCAAGTTCGCCCATCTTTATCCCAAGCCCGATGCGGTGAAGTTGGGTAAGCGGCTGTGTTGCGCGAGCGAATATGAAAGCGCTAGGCCCGTGAGAGGAAGCGACAGTTGTGTTGGTTGGAGGAACCGGCCCAAGCCCCGGAAAAAGTCCAAAGATGCCTTTGTTAAAGCGGAATTCTGGCGGATTGAACCACTGTAATTCGAGTACCGAAACATCGAATCCTGGGAGTTTTCGCGTGATTGTACCGGCCAGGCGGTCTTCGGCTTTCCCAACTTCCAGCTTTTCGATGTTAACCAGGCGATTTTGTCGCAAAGCCAAGTCAACCGCCTGTTGGATAGTGAGCTTTTCTTCTGAGGTATTGTTTGTTGCCTGACACCGAATTTCGATTGGCAGAAATATGATCACAAACAGGGCGAATATCTTGATCACTCACGCCTCCTTCATTCGAATACCAAAGACAGTTAAGGAAAAAGAGTCGAGGTTCACGAATCAGCGCGGTCGGGTCTGCTACTTTCCTCGACCGCAGCGGGACTTCGCAAAATAGTCGTTCGTCGAAAACCGGCGTTGGGGTCAGTTAAGTCGCCTATGCCAGTAGCCGGTTGTTGCGAAACAGGAATTTTGTTTCTCGAAAAGCCTCTGATGGCGGACAGGATTGCAGCCTTATGCATTGCAATTGCTTTCTCTCCGCATTCGACAATTGCCGGCAACTCATGCACGTCCCAGGGATTGATCGTATGGTCAAAATCAACCTCGACAATCACGATTTCATGGTGATGCATTCCGATTGAAAGAAACATCTGGCTGCGCGTCAATGTGCGCATGGTGTTGTCAATATGTCTGTAGAAACAACTGAAAAAACCTTTAGGCTCTGTTCTGACCTTCTCTTTGAAGTCCAACGCAATGATCACGTCCATCTTTCTTTTGATGGCTTCCACCACGGGCACAGGCGCGCTGTAAATGCCGTCACATAAATAGCGTCCATCTATTTTGGCAGGGGGGAAGGCAGGGAAGAAAGCACAGGAAGCATAAACCGCTTCGGCCAAAGGCCCTTTGGTCAAAACCACGCCTTCGCCGGTTTCCACGTCTGTTGTCTGAATCAGTGTGCGGGGTCGCAACTGTTCGAGCTTCTTGTCACCAAAATACTCGCCCAGAGCGCCCATCCACCTTTCAGGTTTGATAATTCCGGACTTCTTGTCGAAGTTTCCCAAACGTGAACTGAAAATGCCCGCCAATGATTTGTAATCAAGATCTGTGAAAAGGTTCTTCTGCAACTTTTGCATTCCCAAATCACGCACTTCAGTCGGAGTACAGCCAACTCCAATCATGGCGCAAGCCAATGCGCCACCGCTGCAACCAACCATTAAATCAACTGGAATCTTTTGTTCTGCGAAGAAATCGAAGAGCGCCAGGCTTGCCATCGCCTTGATCCCGCCAGTTCCCAACACAATGGCTATTTTGGGAAGTTCTCTAACCAACGTCGGCAATTCAGGTTTATTCATAAACCAACCAATTTGAGCGTTTGAAAAGAATTTTGTAGGTACTACTTGCTGACAAGACGTCTGTCGTCACGAGATGTATGGAGAAGACCGGAACCGGCGACCCCGGCAATAGCCTCTTCACGAGTGTCGTAAATGCGAGAGACCATGGAAAATCCGGTTTGATCGAAAATATCTTTCGCCTGTTTGCTGGGCGAATGGAAAGCTACTCTGCCTTCAACCTCTAAAATCCGTCTGGCGACATTGAGCAGCACACGAAGCCCCATGTTGTTGATAAATTCTATCTGTGAGCAATCTATGATTAATTGCGTTGATCCGTCATTTATCAACTTCACCAGATTGTCTTCCAGCGATTGCGCATTTTCGTTATCAAGACGCCCTTTGAGATAGAGAAACTGCATTTCAGAGCGTTGCTCTTTTATGACTTCCACGATCGGCCTCCTTCGTTATGTGATTCCTAGTGGGAGATTTATACGTCTATTCGGGTAATTGAAAGAAATGATAGGCAGAGTATAAGCAGTTTTCAAGTTTCATAGCCAGCGGCTCATAAAGTATTTAAGCCCGACCTTAATATAGGGATACTTTGCTCTGGCGTTTGCCGCAACTGATGGTAATGACTGGAACAGCTTTTCAAACGGTCAGGCGAAGTGCAGAACGGCGCACATCCTGTAAAAGAAACCTGCGTTAAATTGACCGACCAACGAGTTGGCACTACCGGTTGGCAGCTTTTAGGCTTTCTTACGTCAGGCTCACGTTAATCAGTGACGCAGGTAAAATTCAATCTCTCCGCGTTTTTCCACACGGAGCTTTCCTTCGGCTACGGCCAGATCGAGATGAGCAATGGCTTCAGAAGTGGCCAGAAAACGATTCAGATTGTCCACTTTCGGAAAAAGCAGTTTGGACATTTCCCAAGCCGTGACCCCCTGTTTGGGAGTGAAGCCTATGACTTTGTTTTGGCGTTCCTGAATCTGTTTTACGGAGCGGTGAAAGTGTTCTTCGTAATCGGTCACGTCTCCGCCGTGTGAAGTTCTCAGCAGCGTCGGGGCCAATTCTCGAATGCGAGCCAACGACACCAGATATTCTCCCAGCGAAGGAAAACGGCGGCGCGGATCAATCGGGTCGGAGTTTAAGACCGGATTCGGCGTGATGGTTTTCAGCACCGTGTCGCCGGTCAGCATCAACCGATTGGCTTCGCGCAACAGGCAACAGCTTCCAGGCGTGTGGCCGGGTGTGTGAACGACGCGCAAACTGCCTGAAGCGAATACGAATTCCTGTTCATCGCGGAAAGCTTCGACATCGGCTACGGCGTCGGCGTAATGGTGGATGAGTTCGTACCGTCCAGCCATCGTTTCCAAATCTTCGGGCGGCACTCCGGCAGGAACCAGCAGGTTGCGATCAACACGAGTCTGCCGATGTTCGGAGATGTTGCGATACTCCCATTCGTGAACATAAACCCGCGCGCCGGATTCCTGCTGAATCGTTCCGGCCAGGCCGCAATGGTCTTCGTGCGTGTGCGTGAGGATGACACGCTGGATGTCTTTGATGGCAAAGCCGAGCTGGCCTAACTGTTCTCGCAACGCGGTCAGAGCTTCGTCAGTCTTCGGGCCGGTGTCCACCAAAGTCATAGGCTCTTCGACGACCAGATAAATGTTGATCGGGCCAACAGGGAATGGAGTTGGGATTACTAACTTTTCGATTCGCATTATTCAGCCCCAAGCTTGAAGACTCGCTGTGCGTTTTGGAACAGGAATTTGGCTTTTACATCATCAGCCAAACTGAGTTCATTCACTTGTTGCACGCACTTTTCCAACGATAATTGCGGGAAGTTCGATCCAAACAGCACTTTATCCTGCCCATAAGTTTTCATGTAATGCAGCAGTTGCGGCGGGTAATAACGCGGCAAGTAAGCCGAAGTGTCAATGTAAACGTTCTCGTGTTTCCAGGCGACGCCTATCATTTCGTCAGTCCACGGATGGCCGATGTGACCGGCTACGATTTTCAGTTCGGGGAAAACCAGCGCGACTTCGTCAAGGTAAGGAACAGGGCGGCCAGTTTCCGAAGGCATCAGCGGGCCGGTGTGGCCGACTTGAGTGCAAAAGGGAATGTCGAGTTCGATGCACTTCACATACAGCGGAAAATACAGCTTGTCGTTCGGCGGCA
>JBGAPB010000377.1:0-4788 GCA_044221525.1 Blastocatellia bacterium
GCGGCGAAGCTCTTATCGCCGGAGTTTTCCATTTCGATTTTCTTGCCGTCACGCAAAACCAACCGCGCGGATTTGGCGCGGCCCGTCAATTGAGCCGTCAGCTTGACGGTAGTTCCGGCCAGCACAGCTACGTCCGGCGCGTCTTCAATCGTTTTTGGCTCAAGGCCTGTGTAAGAAGGGAAGAACTGAGTCTGGTCAATCTGTTTGACGTAAGGCAGATCGGCGACTGTCAGTTTGAATTCGCCCGAACGGCAGCCGGACGATTCGACGAAGTATTCGGTGTCGTCCTGTATGTTGAAAATGAAGAACTGAAACTCGCCAGCGTTCTTAGTCGGCTCCATGGGCTGACCGACCCATTGATCGTCGTTGGCTCCGGCCTTGCGCGTAAAGATGGTCGCCTGTTCAGGGTTGAAGTTGACGGTTGACGCCAGAATTTTCTGGTCAGAATTTTTCGGCACGCGAGCGGTGCCGGGTTTGACGTTGATTTGCAGAGCGTTCGCGGCGGCTACAGGACTGGCCGGAGCAGCAAGCTGGAACAGCCCGCTTTTGATTTCGCGCGGCCCGAAAACAATCGCCGAAACGAACAGCAGCACACTGGCCAAAGCCGCTCCGCCCAATTGCCAGAACCGTTTGTTTGGTACGACTTCGTTTAGGTTGACCTGGTTGGCATGCTGGTCGGCGTCGTCCATCAAACGATCCAGAATCGCTGTCGAGCTAAGCTGCTGTTGTTGTTCATCCGAAAACTCAACCGCACTGACGAAACGTTCTTCGACTCCGGGCTGCTTTTCTTCGATCAAGCGAGCGATTTGGGAATCGCTGATCTTTCGCCGCAACGGGCGCACCAGAAAGAAGAAAGCCGTGGCAATCAAACCAATCACCGCCATCACACGCAACGAAATCAAAGCGCCTCCGCTGTACCGGTAGCGATAAGCCGCATAGCCCAGCACCAGCAACAAGCCAGCTGCTATGGCCATGGTGATTGCCACTCCGCGCAAGGTAAGCAGCAAGCTGCGACGTTTGCGAACCGCGTTGATAATTCCGAACAGTTGATCGCTTTGATATGCCATAACTACCTCCGTTGGCTCGTTGACAGCTCACACATTTATGCTGCCACTTTGAATTCAAACACTGGAACGGTAATGCTGCGTGCTGGCTGCAATTGGTTGGTCTTTGCCAGTAATGACGCTATTTGTTGGCCAATATCCGCCTTGACCACTTTTTCTCCACACCGGGGGCAAATTCCGGCAGGAACATTTTCAATTACGACCAAATTTCCCTTGAGCCAAAATTCTTGCTTGATTTGCTTTTCAAGCATACGCTCGCCACAGACATGGCATTGACCGTAATCGTAATTCTTTTCATTCATACTATTCCTAAATTTCCCAGGTCGTGATGAACAACAACTTGCCTGTTTCCTTTATTCGACAAATGATTGCTATTAAACGTCCATCAATTGTGCGACCAGCAATTTCATAACGAACGCCGCGAGGATCATCAGTGAAGATTTGGTTGATGGCGCCATTTGTAATTGCTGCTTCAACGTCTGCAAAAATCAGGCTGTCATTAGCCATTTCCTCAAAGAAATGAGGGATTGTGAACTCATATTCCTGATCTCTCACTTTCTCACGAATCAACTTGATGATCTTTGTTGGCTTTGCCATTTCATCCAATTACCTTCGCCATCCGAGTTCGACGCGACAAAATCGCTTCCGTCAAAAACAGCGCCAGCGCCACAACCAGCAACCACCACCAAACTCGCTGCCGGGATTCGATTTCTTCATTGCTCAGTTTTTCGTTTGCTGCCGCCGCTGTTTGAGCTTTGGGATCGGCTCCGGTCATTGCGGTGATGAATTCTTCCAGGTTCAGTTTCGCCAGATCGGATTCTTTAGTGTCCACGTTGACCGCCGCAAAGTCCGAAGCATCGGAAAAGCGCAAACGGTAAAATCCAGGTTCTTTGGCGGTGACGATCAATTCGCCGGTTGGAGTTTGTTTGCGCTCGGTCAGCCGTTCTCCACTGGGCTGGTCAACCGCAGCCAATGAACCGTCTTTGGCCGCCGGTACAGTGAACGATTGGCCAAGCTGATGCCACGCGCGCTCTTCGCGTTCGCCCAGATGACTGGTCATCTGACGAACCAAGGGCAAGTAAAGCGGCGTCAACGGCAGATCATTCCAACTGGCGTCAAGGCTTGAAGTGAAAAGCAGAATTTTCCCAATGCCTTGAGTCGCTTCGATCAAAGCCGGGTTGCCGTCTTCGTAACGCGCCAGCACGGCGGCGCCTTCGCGCGAGGTGGCGCGGTGATAACCAAAGACTCGCGCCGAAGCGAGTCTTCCGCTTTGGCGAAATGGTTCAAAGATCGGGTGATCGGTTTTGATTTCGCTCATCGTCACGTAATCGCCGCCCGAACCTCCGCGAAACAGAACCTTCTCTTCCAGCTTGGCGGGCGCGGCGTTTTGGAAAATTTGATTGAACGCCGCGGCTTCGGTGTGAGGGCCGGTGGCGATAATCAGTCCACCGCCAGCTTCAACAAATTTGATCAATCCGTTTGCCAGCGCCTGACTGATGACGGCATCGTTCAGGATGGCGACTTTATATTGATTCAAATCGCCGGGATTGACCGTGCCAGCAGTTTTAGATTCGACGTTGAACGGCAGGTTTTCACCTGTAGTCATCGCGTTGCGAAAGTAAAAACTCTCGCTGCGACCGCGCGAAGCTGTTTCGATCAACAAAGCTTTCAACTGGTCAGCCCGGCGCAATGTGAAGTAAAACTTGTTGTCAAAAGGGAAGTCGTCGCCTTCGATTTTGATCTCGCAACGATTGATTCCTTCGTTCAGATTGAATCCCGTGAATTCCACCGTCGCCGAATCGTTGGCAGCGATTTTCAGTTCGCGCTTTTCAACCGTGCGTTCGTTGAGCAGGAATTCGACGCGCACGCCAGTGCGGGCTTCGTCGCTGAAATTGGCTACGCGAGCAGTCAGCTTTTCTTCGTACTTCGGCTGGTAAATTAAAGCCCTTGCGCCGACATCGGTGACGGCCAGATTAGCCGCTTGAGCTTCGCCGACATCCATCGTTTGAAGCTTGATGTCCTTGCTCAGTTGAAAACCGCTTTCCGCCGGATTGCGGCCAGCAGCCTGAAAGTCGGAAATCAGAATGATGCGCCGATCTTTCAAGCCAATCTCTTTGAATAACTCCGCCGCTCCGCGCAGAGCCTGAACATAATCTGTCGAACCGTAACCAACTTTCACTCCATCAAGGGCGGCTTTCAGCTTGCTGCCGTCGGTGGTGAATTTGGCAATGGCTTCGTAGCTCTGGCCGAACGTGACCAGGGCAGTGCTTTCACTGCCAGCAGTTTGATCCAGAATGGATTGAGCACGAGCTTTGGCCTGATCGAACCGTTTGCCGAATCGCATACTGAACGAAGTATCCAGCAGAATGACATTTGCTCGTTTACCCTGTCCTTCATTGGCTTCACCGCTGCCGAAATATGGCCTCACAAAAGCCAGTGCCAGAAGCAAAAAAGCCAGGCAGCGCAACGCCAGCAGCAGCCAGTTCTGCACCATCCGTTTGCGAATTGTTTTTTGAGGAACTCGGCGGACGAACATGAGCGAAGGGAATTCGACGCGCGGAGCTTTGGTGCGCCGCACCAGATGCACAATGATCGGCGCGGCAACCGCAGCCAATCCAAGCAGAAATAATGGGTTGAGAAAAGACATTTATTTGTTACATCCGTGCCCGTTTACCCAAAAAAGAAAACAACGCGTGATCAAGTGGTTTGTCTGTGGTCAGCAATTCGTAATCAATCTTGTTACTGGTGCAGCCTTCGCGAACGGCTTCCAGATGTTTACGGAAAGTTTCGCGGTATCCATCGCCCAGCACATCCGGCAGGACGTGAATTTGTTCTTCGGTTTCGGCATCTTCCAGCAAGACCGGTTCGATGAAGTCGAAATCCAGTTCATTTTTGTCCATGACCTGAAAGACGATCACGTCGTTGCCTTTGAATCGCAGATGCTGCAAGGCTTCAGTTATTGCTTCCGGTTCGTCGTAAAAGTCGGAGATGACGACGATGATGCCTCGCCGGGTGATGCGTTCGGCGGCCTGATGCAACATAGCTGAAAGCCTGGTTTCGTTTCCGGCCTCGATTTGTTCCATCCGACCGAAGATCGTACGCATGTGGCCAGTGCGAGTATGCGCCGGAATGTGCGTGCGAACTTCCTGGTCAAAAGCGATCAAGCCTACTGCGTCCTGTTGTTTGTTTGCCAAATAAGCCAGCGACGAACCAAGAAATTGAGCGTATTGCAGCTTAGTAATTTCTCCGGTCGTGTAACGCATCGAAGCGCTGGCATCTATCAGGATGTGGCACTGCGAATTAGTGTCGGCTCGATACTTTTTGATGTAGTAACGATCCGTTCGACCCAGCAGCTTCCAATCCAAATAACGCAAATCGTCGCCGGGCATGTACTGGCGATATTCGGCGAACTCCGTCGAAAAGCCTGTGAACGGCGAACGATGCATGCCGGAGATGAAACCTTCGACAACGGTGCGCGCCAACAATTCCAACGAAGTGATTCGCGCCAAAACTTCCGGCATCAGAAAACGGGGAATTGCGGATTGCGGATTGCGGATTGCGGATTCTTCTTTGCCGCCATTATTCGACTTTTTGAAAATCATCTTTTGTGACCTCTGGCAGTGTTGATTGAAGAAACCACAATGGCAACGAGCTGATTCGCTTCATCCAGCAAATCTTCTACCAATTCTTTTTTTATCAACCCTGTTTCGCTGATTACTTCCAT
>JBGAPB010000378.1:0-4788 GCA_044221525.1 Blastocatellia bacterium
CGCGAATGTGGCAAACGCAGCCGAGCCGATCACCTGCAGGACGGCAAATGTCCAAGCTGCGGTTCGACCAATCTGACTGATCCGCGCAACTTCAACCTGATGTTCAAGACTACGGTTGGCCCGGTCGAAAGCGACGAAAACATCGCTTATCTGCGGCCCGAAACCGCTCAAGGCATCTTCGTCAACTTCAACAACGTCCAGCAGGCGATGCGCCGCAAGCTGCCGTTCGGCATAGCTCAAATCGGCAAAGCCTTTCGCAACGAAATCACTCCGGGCAACTTCACCTTTCGCACGCGCGAGTTCGAGCAGATGGAAATCGAATTCTTCTGCAAACCTCCGCAGTTTTTGCAGCCCGGCGAAAAGAACGACATCGAACTTCACGCCGAATGGGTCGAACAGCGTTTCAACTGGTACATCAAACTCGGACTTGATCCGGCCAAGCTGATCAAACGCGAACAGACCAAAGAAGAACTGGCGCATTACGCCAAAGCCACCGTTGACATCGAATACAAATTCCCAGGCTCGCTGGGTTACAGCGAACTGGAAGGCGTGGCCAACCGCCAGGATTACGACCTTTCCGCTCACAGCCGAGACATTCCTGAAGAAGACCTGCAACGGTTGAAGCTGACCGCGAACCCTGACAGCACAGGCAAGCTGGATTATTTCGACGATCAATTCGTTGATCCGGCGACTGGCAAAAAAGGCGCTCGGTACATTCCTTACGTCATCGAACCTTCGGCAGGAGCGACGCGCGCGACGCTGGCGTTTTTGTGCGAAGCCTACAACGAAGAACTGGTCAGCGAACCGAAAGCCGAAGAACTGACCCCACTGCGCGAAGCCAACGCCGCCGCGCTGAAAAGCATTGGCAAGAAAATCGCCGAAGCTGAAAAGGCTGCGGCCAAAGGCGAAGTCGTCGCTCCGACAGGCGATCAACTGAAAGCGATTCAAACGGCTTTGGAAGCAGCCGACGCCGGTTTGCCGAAAACTTTGCTTGATGTTGAAGACGCCTGCAATTTGCCCGGTGCCGACAAAATCGAATTGCTGAAGAAAGTTCGTCAGGTGGCTGGCAAGCTTTGCGACGAATACACTCGCGTAGTCCTGAAGCTGCATCCGCAACTGGCTCCGATCAAGGTTGCTGTCTTTCCGCTCAAGAAAAACGAACCTCGAATTGTCGAAGTCGCCAAGCAGATTAAACGCGACCTGCAACCTGTGATGCGCGCGGTTTACGACGACACGGCGGCCATTGGGAAACTTTATCGCCGTCAGGATGAAATCGGCACTCCGTTTTGCATCACGGTGGATTACGACACCTTGGGCGAAGGCAAAGACCCGGCGCAGGCCAATACCGTCACCGTCCGCGAACGCGATTCAATGCAGCAAGTGCGTGTGCCAATTTCAGATTTGTCGGCTTACCTGATTCGTAAGCTGAGTTAGAAACACTGTAATCGCTTATCCTGTTCTTCGCCGCAGAGCGGCGGCTGATTTTAGCCCGGCGTTTTCAACGCTTGTCATTACCCAAATCTTTTCAGTTTGAGGGCAATGCAAGCGCCTTCGACTAAGTTGTTTAACTTCGTCATTCCACGAAAGAGAGTTTGCCAGCCTGGCAAGCCATCGCTTTTGCGGTTCATATGTCCGCCGAGCCGCCCGATTGCTAGCGCGACTTCGCTGACGGTTTTGATCGGTCGCCTCAAGATTTGGCGCAAGATCGTTAATTCCAATTCTGTTAAGCCGGCTTCTTCCGCTGGAGCTTCGGGCGCAAGCCGCGTCCGTTCGCGCAAGTCCAGCAGACGAAGCGCGACGATGCTTTTCAGTGCGATGGCAGCAAACAAGCTTTCGGCGGTTTCCAATTGCAGGTCTTCTGCTTTTGTGCCGGTTTTCAGGGCTTTATGAAATTCTTCAATCAACCATCGTGTCGCATAAATCAGCGCCAGTTCCAGCGCCTGGGCGAAGGTTTCGACTTGATGGTCGCTCAACAAGACCCATTCCAGAGCTTCAACTCCGGCGGGCGGCTCGGCTTCCCACACACGCACTACGCGACAGCGCACGGGGGGCAAGTAGCCCGGACCTTTTCCAGGACGTTGCGGCGCGCGCAACCAAATTTCAGACGCGCTGATTTTCAGCTTCGCCGTGCGCGCTGCTTGACCAGGCCGCGCGCGCAAGTCCAAAGCAAATTCTCCAAGAGCCGATTGCGACTGAATCGTTTCAAAGAGTTTGCCTGTGATCTCGCGCCCTTGTTCATCCGTCAGGCAGCGATCCTGCGAAGCGCGAATCACAAAGTGATGATTGAGTTGTTGGCAACTGACCAACAATTCGTAAATGTCCGCGCCTCGATCACAAACGCGCGTCCATTCGATTTCTTCGTTTTCGGGAGCCGCGCCGAGAGCTTCTCCGGCTTGCTCCCACCACTGCGATTCACGCGCGCGAGACTTGACGATTTTGGAGTCTTTTTTGGACTCTCCTCTGGGGCGAGGCTGACGCAAATGATAATGCTGCACGGGCAAGCCCAGGACTTCCACAGCAGGACGGCCAGGCCAATCGGAAGATTCGGCGGCCTCCCACAACCAACGCACGGCCAACACCGAATGCAAATGAACCCCTTGCAACCCGGCAGCGCCATTGCCGATTGGCCCCAAGCCCGGAATCGGCTCGTTGCCAGCCCAACTCAATTCGCTGGTGTCTTCCAACAGCAAATAACGACCGGGGAGTTGCAATTGCTCCATCACGACTTCTCTATGAGCCAATTGCAAATTCTCCGGCGTCGCTTCCGGATGCCGAAAAAAGTTGTAGGCCGCCTTGATGTCATAGGCATTAATAAACATTTGCGGAATACTCCGATCCGGATTGGCGGCCATTGCTGCAGCAATAGTCACCGCACGTTGATTTCGCCGCAGGTCTCCCAATTCAACTTCGCCGAAATGAGTGGCAGCCCACGCCAGAGACGCTTCTTGATGGATTGTCGTAATTTTCAAGGAACCATTCTCTCACTCAGGAATCAAGCAATGCGCGTTTCGTGCAAAAATTTGGGTAATGACAAGGTTTTCAACCCACGGAAGGCGAGAGATTGATTACCACGTCGCGTCAGCGACATTTGAATTCAGGCGTCGCTGACGCGACGCGAAATCCCGCCCACGTTTCCCTAAAATCAGCCACCACTACGCGGTGAAGAGGACGACTGACAGCGGCAGTCAGTCATCATTTATCCAGCGGCTTCCATTCACCGATGCAGATAAAATTCGCCCAGTAATATGGATTCGGACTGCCTCCGCCGTGCAAGATTTCCAATTGCGCTTTTTGCAAAGCCTCCGCGCGCCCCATTCCCCTGTTCAGGTTGCCGTAAAACTTTTCCATCAATTTGCGAGTCACCAAATCGTCGGCCTTCCACAAACTGGAAACTTGGGTTTCGGCTCCGGCCAAGACCAGAGCGCGCCGCAACCCGAAAACGCCTTCGCCATTTTTGACTTCGCCGTTGCCGGTTTCGCAGGCGGATAGAACAACCAGCTTCGTTCCCCATAAATCCAGCGCGGCGACTTCAAACGCCGTCAGTATGCCGTCATCTTTTCCGCTTTGACGTTGATTGGCTCCGGCAAAAGCCAGCCCGGATCGCAACAAAGCGTTTTCCTTGTTTCCATCGCCGTTCGGCAAAAAGAACCCGTGCGTGGTCAGGTGCAGGAAATAAGGCCGCCGCCCCTGTTTCAACAAAGTCTCAGTCGCCTGACCATCGGCATACAGCTTTGATTTGGGAAACAATTTCTGAATGGCTGCGCCTTCTTCCCGCGCATATCCCAATGGCTTAAAGCTCATCGTTGCCATGCTAGTGTCACTGCTTAACATTCCGCTACGCGAATCGCTGACCGCTTGCGCCGGATTGATTGCAGCGACGATAGGGCGCTCATCAAACCCATTAAAATCTGAAACAGCAAAAATCATTTTGTCCGGCTGACTTTGATGTTTGATCTTCAACCGCAGTAAATCGCGTCCGCTGGTCAGATAAACGAACAGGTATTTTTCGATCAGGTATTTTCCGTCTTCACCACGCATCGCGGCGAACGGAGCCAGATTGAGTTCCCCATCAGGTGAAAGAAAGATCGTCTTTGCCTGACCAAGTTTTGGGCGAACCGGTTGCATCACCAACTCATCCAGCTTTCTGGCGGCTGGATTGAGGTCAATGCCGGAGTTTTTGTCAGTTATTGCTAGTCGAAGCCTGCGAACGGCGGCGTCAATTGTCGCAACCTCGCCCAATTCAACCCCTTGAATCTGACCTTCTTTGGGCAAAACATAAGCCAGATAACGCGCCGGAGATTTCTTATTCGTGCGTGGATCAACCGGTTGGTATTGAGCAAATTCAACCAGAGTCGCGCCAGATGGCAAAGCAGCGCGCACGTCCTCAAGCCTCACAGCAGGCAAAACCTGAGCGTGAAACTCCGCGTTACGTTCGCTGATAGTGGTTTGTAGCTGTTCAAATTCCCGATGGAGTTTGGCTATTTTGGCCAATTGGCCGGCCGGGTCTTCGTTCTCTGCCGTTCTGGAAGCCAGTGTTGAAATCTGACTGGCCTTGTCTATCCATTGCTCGATCAGTCTGGCATCTTCGCCTTTGGCAGATAGCCGAAGCATTGCGATGGTTCGATTCATTTCGTCCAACACGCGGCCTTTGCGTTGCAGCAAAGTGGTGAAAGCCAGCCGCAAAGCAGTTTCGGATTTCGGCGCATGCTGAATATGAAGCGAAAGCGTTTCCGCCGTTTCTTCAGCCGCCAGCGACAAAATCTTCATCTTTTCTGTTTCGGAGCCGTA
>JBGAPB010000379.1:0-4750 GCA_044221525.1 Blastocatellia bacterium
TTCTGGCCTTGACGCTGCTCTATGTTTCACTGACTCCGGGAACTATCGAAGGGCAAGGTTACAATCAGGAAAACCTGATTGCCGCCAATCAGGCCGTTACAAACGTCATCAACGCCGCAACAGCAAAGCCGCTGATCCGGGTTGAATGGACAAGACATGGTTTCATCGAGCCAGTTTTCTTTATGCCTTTTGCTGGCGTCGGCCGTGTACTGCCTGGCGATTCGGTGAAATGGACTGGGCGGTTGGCAATCCTTCAACCAATTCTGGCGACTTCACTGCTCTGCACACTTTTGTTGATTTGGGCTTATCGGCTGACTTCAAACCTTCGTCTGGCGGTCTTGCTTGCGACTTCCGCCGGGCTGGGAACGATGCTCTGGCCTTACGTTTACATAGGAATGGAAACGACTCAGTCCCTGGCGCTGATGATTGCGGCTTATATTGCGCTTGGCATCACGCCTGGCCGGGAGCCGAAAAGGAACTGGCCAGAAGTTTTGCTCTTTGCCACTGCTTGCGCTGTAACGGTAGCGGTGAAATTGAACGGAGTATTTCTGGCTCCGGCAATCGGCTTTCTGATTTTCGAATACTTTAGCCTGGGCACTCGTGTTTCAAGCGAGCTGAACTCACGCTTCCAGCGTGCTTACCTGTGGAAACTCATCTGTGCGCTAACGATCGTCGCTGTCACTTACGCGCTCAATCATCTGGCCAAGTCGCGTTACTGGTCAGGGATGGACGCCGGGGTCAACTACTTCCGCGACATCCTGGTTGACAGCCCACTCACCGTCGCCCTGCAAGCATTCGCTTATTTCGGTTCGCCAAACAAAAGCCTGTTGCTGTTTTGCCCAGTGCTGGCGCTGAGTTTTTTTACGCTCGGCAGCGCGTGGCGATGGCAACCGCGTCTGGTCATTTTCACTCTGCTGGCTCTGAGCGGACTGATCGGAGGTTTTTCGATCACCAGAATGTGGGCTGATGAAACCTGGGGGCCACGGTATTTGCACTCAACAGTAGCGCCGCTGATGCTTTGCCTGGCTGCGGCAAAATCGGCAGTGAAGTTTCGGTGGCGGCGTGAATGGTTGACGCTCGCGCTATTGGTTTTAGGGTTTGCGGTTTCGCTGCTCGGAAGCTTTTTCCCGTATGTGTCAATGCACAAGGCCGCCACAATAAGTTCGCGGGCGACGATAGAAGCTTTACAATACGATCCGAACTGGAACCACATACAATTCAACTGGAGACTGATGCGTCTATGGCTGAGCGGAAGCCAGGACGCTTCGCCAATTTTATGGCCGCCACCGCCGCATTGGTGGTTCACAAAGCCTGAAGACGCTCCGCTGGAAAAGGTAGTTGACCTGCGCGAATTTTCTACGCCACAACCTATACTCGCTCAGAAATGGCGACCGGCTTTGCCAATTTTGCCGCGAATGTATCTGGCAATTCGTTTGCTTTGCGGATTATGCCTGGCACTGAGTTTGGTGGCATGGATGCTGCTGATGAGATCAATGAAAGGTTTGACTGCCGATGCCGAATGAGGTGGAACAAAAAATCACGCGCCTGATTGAACTTTGGAAGAACGAAGGCACGGCTTCGATTGTTAGACGCATTTTTCGTCGTCTGCGAAAACAAACTCCCCCGTTGATCCTATGTCATATGGATCACCCGGCGAATGACCAATTGCAAGGTTTAGAACTGGAAATTTATGGCTGGGCGGCTTCGTTGGCCGCAAAGGTCGAGCGTATAGAAGCATTCGTTGATGACGAATTGATGGGCGACATCAAATACGGACTTGCACGCCCGGATGTGCTGGACGCCTATCCCGATCTTTTATCGGAAAAGTTGGGGTTCGGCAGCATTTTCCTTTTGAGCGAAAAACCGGGTCAACAGCGCCGTAAAATTCTGGTGCGAGTCCACGACAGCGAAGGCAATAAAGTCGAAGTCAGGCGGTGGATCAACATCACTTCGAAGCCCGCCGACAAAATCACGGTTCCCAATTTCAATTTTTCGAACTTATGGACGGATGAGCGGCCAACGCTGGAAAGATCGTCGGTTTCAGTCGTAATCCCTACACTAAATGCTGGCGACGATTTGCCTGTGCTGCTCTCTTCGCTGAAATCGCAGGAAGGTTGCGAGAGCATACAGATCATCGTGGTTGATTCCGGCAGCCGAGACGGCACTGTAGAACTGAGCCGGAGTTATGGCGCAAATGTCATCAAAATCGCGCCCGAAGATTTTTCGCATTCGACTGCCCGCAACCTGGGTGCAGAGTCTGCCACGGGAAATTACCTTCTCTTCATGACTCAGGACGCGCTGCCGGGATCGCGCCACTTCCTGTATGAAATGATTCAGGTTGCGCGAGCGTCGGGCGTTGTTGCGGTGACGCCAACCGAAGCGCCACGCGAAGACGTTGACCTTTTTTACCGGGTCACTTCGTGGGGGCATAACCGCTTTTTGGGATTGGTAGGCGGCGACCGAATTACCGGACAGCCGCCAAGCTCGGATTACGTAACCGTTAGAAGACATTGCCAACTTAACAACGTCGCCTGCCTGATTGATCGGGAAGTCTTTGAACGATACCGATTCCGCAACGATTATGCAGAAGACCTGGATATGGGAATGCGACTAACCGCTGATGGCCACAAACTGGCGATGCTGAGTTCTACGCGCGTGATTCATTCGCACAACCGCCCGGCTTATTACTATCTTCGCCGAGGTTACGTTGACACCATCTGCCTGGCGCGAATGTTTTCCGATTTCCCGCTGCCGCCAAACCTGAACCAGCCAGAATTGAGAAACGAGATTTTGTCTTCTTACCGGCAACTGAACCGCATCATCACTGCGTTGGAAAAAGAGGTCACGCTCCCTTGTACGGTTAGTGATTTTCTGACCGCAGTCAAAAGTCACTGGAAAGGCCAGTTGAATGCTGAAGGTTCAGCAACTGGCGCATCCACGTATAGATTGAGTTGCGTTGACCAAAATTACAGTGATTTTCTCTCACGCCTGATGGTAAACGGCTCTGTGGCAGAATCACCCGCCATTGCTACCAAACAAGTGGCACTCCCACTGGACAATCTGATCTGGCAAATCAAAGAGTACATAAGTTCAGTTTACGAAAGCGTGGATGATGGGTTGTTTTCCGAATTCAAGCAGGCAATTTTCAAAGCCCACGCGCTGGCATCGGGGACAATGCTGGCCAGTCACTTCATTTCTTCACCGCCGAACAATGAAGCATCAACGCGACTGGAACTGGAATTGAGGCAGGGGGTTTAGAGAATGAAGATACTTTACCTGATTCATCAGTTTTACCCCGACTTTTACACTGGAACCGAAAAATTCCTGCTCGAATTGGCAAAAGCGAGCCAAAGATTTGGGCATCGCGTCAAAGTCGTTTCCTATTCATTCCGCCCACGCGCCACCTTCAACGGAGAAGACGCCGGTGTTTTGACGCAAGAGCTGATTTATGAAGGCATCCCTGTCACCTTTGTCCGGCTTAAACAGGAAACCGAAGACCGACAATACAATCTGGGGCAAGGTGAAATGCTGGACTTCGCGCGCCGCCTGCTGGAGAGCGAAAAACCAGATGTTGTTCATGCCGCGCATACACTTGGAGTTCATGATTTTATTTATGCCGCACACAAAGCTGGCATCCCATACTTGCTGACCTTGACGGATTTCTTTCTGCTTTGCCCAAAGTGCATTCTGATGACTTCCTCACAGAATCTTTGTGCGGGTCCCGAGGGCGGGACGGCGTGCGGAGAATTGTGTCCGGAGTTCCCAAATTCCGTCATTCGTAATCGGCTTCAAGTGGCCGGAGATTTCCTGCGCAATGCTCACAGAGTGATCGCTCCCTCAAAGTTTCTGAGCGAGATGTTCCGCAAAGAATATGGCGACCTTAACGCAAGATTGATCGGGTATGGAATCAACTACTCGAAGGTTCGCCGAAATCAGAAACAGTACAACGCAGGCGACAAGCTGACCTTTTTTTACGGCGGCTCCTTCACCCGCCACAAAGGAGTTCACATTTTGGCCAAAGCATTCAAAGACGTGAAAGGAGACGCCGAGCTAAAAATTTATGGCTCCGGTCAATATGATTACCCGCTGAAGCAGGCCGCCGATGAGGATCCGCGCATCAAGTTGTGCGGCGTCTTTTCGGCTGACCGTATAGGAGAAGTGCTAAGCCAGGTAGACGTAGTGGTCGTACCTTCGATCTGGTACGAGAACACTCCGATCATTTTGCTGGAAGCTCTGGCGTCGAATTTACCCGCGGTTGTCACGGATCTGGGCGGAATGACGGAAGTAGTTCAAGAAGGAATCAATGGTCGAACTTTTCAGATAGGCGATGTCGCGGACTTGCGCGATGCATTGCAATCCCTGGTTCAAAACCCTGAAATACTTAACGAATACAAGGAAAACCTAAAGAGCCAGTTCATTCCGTCGGTCGAACAAGTCGCACTGGCTTATGAGCGGGAATACCTGATGGCTTGTCCGCAATCTGCCCGTCAGTTCTGAAGATAGAGTCCAACGATGAGCTACGAAGAAGAGCTTAAGTTTTGCCTGGAATCGAAAATTCCGAAAACAGTCACCACTGGTCGCGGAACAGTGATGGTTCTGACCGGATGGTGTTTTCATACCAGCCAGGAAATTTCCAGGCTGGATATTTTGACGGGAACGTTCGAGCATAAAGTTTTGCAGAGCAAGTTAATCAGACACGATGTTGGACGCCACCATCCCGAATGCAAATTCAGTTCGCGTAGCGGATTCC
>JBGAPB010000380.1:0-4678 GCA_044221525.1 Blastocatellia bacterium
CTTGGGCGTAGGCCTTTCGGGCGAATTTAACATTGCCGCAAAAGGCATGAACGTCAATTGGGTGAAGGATGATTACCCGAACCTGGTTCACTTCTATGAATATGGAGGCGACCTTGATCGAGGTTTGGATGAAGGTGTTCGGCGTTGGGCCGCGAAAGGTTTGCCTACGACTTATCACTTTTTGGACATCAACCTGGAAGAAAAAATTGACCTGGATTCCAATTGGATAACTGAAACTAAAAAGCTTGCTGAAGAAATCAATGCCGCGTGGTTGTGTGGAGACGCCGGACGCTGGCATTTTGCTCAGCGCGAACGCGGTCACGGAATGTTGATGCCTCCGATTCTATGTCGAGAATCTGCAATTGAAACCGCCGAAAGCATAGCCGAAATCGAAGCTGCAACTGGAATGGCTGTGTTGCCTGAAAACCCTCCTGGAGTGATTTACCTTGGCGATATGCACATTCTGGATTACTTCGCATTGGTTGCGGAGCGGGCTGATTGCGGATTGTTGCTGGATTGTGCTCACCTGGCGATTTTTCAACAGACACGAAATTTGCCTCCGCTTGCCGGGCTGGATAATTACCCGCTTGATCGGGTCGTCGAGATGCATGTCGCCGGAGGCGTGCTGACCGACATCGAAGGTTATGCGTTCATTGAAGACAATCATTCGCCCGATCCTTTGCCCGCCACCTGGGAAATTCTGGAATACGTAGTGCCGCGCGCCAGGAATCTGAAAGCCATTGTGTTTGAGTGCGAACACAATCAACCAGAAGAATGCCTGAAGGTCTTTGAGCGATTGAATTCGCTGTTTCCCGCCACACTTGCCACCAAAGGAGAAACGGCTTAAAGGAAAGGCCGGGCGCGATGAGTTACCACACTCTTCAAAAGTTGGTTGTTCGCATGCTCTTTGACGAAGAGTTTACGGCTTCGGTGTATGCCGACGCTGAAAAATCGCTGGCGGAATTTGACCTGACGGAAGCCGAACGTAGTCAGTTGATCGGAGTTGATCGCAGAGCCTGGCGTTACGATGGGTTGATGAAACGTCGAACGTTGAGGACGCTGGCTGAAGAATTCAAAATTTCCACAACCATAATTCTGGCCGAAACCCGTTCGCTGGCTTCGCTGGAAGCTTTCTTTTCCAGTCGTTTTTTTCATTCAGCGATTCAGCAACGCGGTTCGTTGGCTCGCGGGTTTGCTGATTTTCTGCTTGACGGTTGTCAGAGTGGCGCCTGGAAAACGCCTCAGATTGCCGATGTTGTCAGGTTGGAAAACGTGATGGCCGGTTGTCGCCGCTCGCTGGCCAGGGAAGGGAACGATGAACCGGCGGAACTACCTAAAAAAATTAACCCGCTTGCTCGCATCAAGCTCTCCGCTGGGCATGATGTAGCCAGTTTTCAGGGCAACGTCATCCAAACCATTCAGCATGTTGAAAAGTATCTTTTCGAATTGAGCCTGATGCCCGCGATGGCGCTTTGTGATGATTCGCCAAAGCTGCGCGATTTGCCGCCGGTGAAACCGCAACAAAAAGTTTATTTTCTTTTTCAGCCTGGCGCTTCGGGGATTTCGATGATTGATTTGGATAAAGCCTCTTATCTGGTTTTGTACGACACCAAAAGACCTGTCGAAATACGAAGCCTGCTGTCGCGCCACGCTGCGAAGCCAAACGCCAAATCGCCTGACGAAATTTTGCTTGATTGGCTGGAAGACAGAGCATTGCGGCTGATCGAATAACCTGGGCTGTGCAGTCTTCTATTCCGTTATTCACTTTTGTTGCGTATTCTTTCCGTCGCTCATCCGCACAATTTCAATCAAACACCTGCTCGATTCACAGAAGTGGGTTGGAGACCTTTATGCGCACGAAATTAGCAATTCTGTGTTGTCTTGTTTTCGCTGGGCAGTGTTTTGCCCAAAATGGTAGCGGCAAGAATCAAGCCCGCAGCAAGGACGAGGCAGCTATCCGCGAAGTCGTAGCCAAGTACGTTGATGCTCGCGAAAAAATTGATCCGAAGGCGGTCGAGGAACTTTTTACCGCTGATGCCGATCAGCTTGTTTCTTCGGGCGAATGGCGAAAAGGGCGCGAAGCTGTCGTCAACGGCACGATGGCCAGTTCACGCTCTTCAGGCGGCAAACGCACCATCACTGTTGAATCCGTTCGTTTCGTTTCAACCGGTGTGGCAATTGCCGATGGACGCTACGAACTGACAGGGTTGGCTGGCGGCGCAAACCGCAGCATGTGGACTACGCTGGTGTTGAAGCGGACAGGCAAGATTTGGCGCATCACAGCCATTCGCAATATGCTGCCAGCCGCGCCAGCTCCGAGCCGGTGAGAGCCAACTAAAGATCATTGTCGAAGCTATGAAAAACAAAGTATTGAAATTTTCCCTGCTCTCAAGTTTTGCATTGCTGTTGGTTTTTCAAACCCAACTCGCTTTGCGTCGCGCAATCGCCCAACAACCATCTGCGGCTAAAAAAACATCATCGTTTGAATATGGAGGAGGCGCGGAAGGATCGCGTTATTCGCCGCTCAAACAGATCAATCGCTCGAACGTGCAGCGATTGGAAATTGCCTGGACTTACGAGACTGCCGATGGCGCTGGTGATTCGCAAAATCAGCCTGTCGTTTCTGACGGAGCTTTGTACGGCGTAACTTCAAAGCACAAAGTTTTTGCTCTGGACGCGGCGACCGGTAAGCAGTTGTGGCGTTTCGATTCCGGCATCGCCGGGCGTGGCCCGAACCGCGGCGTCAGCGTTTGGAGCAGCGGAAAAGAGAAACGAATTTTTGTCGCTGGGCAGAGTTTTATTTACGCGCTGGATGCGACGACAGGCAAACCGATTTCCGGTTTTGGCACAGACGGGCGCATTGACCTGCGCGAAGGCCTGGGGCGCGATCCTTCCAAGTTGTCAATTGCGCTGACTACGCCGGGTGTCGTTTATAAAGACTTGTTGATTGTTAGTGGGCGGATGCCTGAATCGTTGCCTTCGCCGCCGGGAGACATTCGCGCGTTCGATGTTCGCACAGGCAAATTGCGCTGGTCGTTTCACACCGTGCCGCGTCCAGGCGAATTCGGGTACGACACCTGGCCGAAAGACGCCTGGACTTACACAGGTTCAGCCAACAACTGGTCGGGCATGGCGGTTGACGAAAAGCGGGGCATAGTTTTCGTTCCGACGGCTTCAGCCGCTGATGATTTTTACGGAGCCAACCGTGTTGGCGACAACCTGTTTGCCAACACTATGTTGGCGCTGGATGCCGCGACCGGTAAAAGAATCTGGCACTTTCAGGCGATCAAACACGACTTATGGGATCGTGATTTTCCTTCGCCGCCGACGCTGGTGACTGTAAAGCACGATGGCAGACGAGTTGACGCAGTGGCTCAAACAACCAAATCCGGTCACGTTTATTTGTTCGACCGCGCCACAGGCAAACCGTTGTTTCCGATTGAGTACAAAAAATATCCGGCCAGTGATGTACCCGGCGAAGTTGCAGCGGAAACTCAGCCGTTGCCGACGAAGCCCGCGCCGTTTTCCAGGCAGGTTTTGACTGAAGAAGTGTTGACCAATCGGACGCCCGAAGCTCACAAGTGGGCGCAGGAACAGCTAAAAAACTTGAGCAATGGCGGACAGTTCCTGCCGATCAAAGTGGGAAAAGAAACGATCATCTTTCCCGGCTTTGACGGCGGCGCGGAATGGGGCGGTTCGGCTTTTGATCCTGAAACCGGATTGCTGTACGTCAACGCGAACGAAATGGCCTGGCGCATGAGTCTGGCAGAAAATCAAAGCGGCAATTCCGGTCGGCAGATTTACAATCGCAACTGCGCGACCTGTCACGGAGACAATCTGGCAGGCTCACCGCCTCAAATGCCATCGCTGATCGGTATCAACTCCAAACTTAAAGCCGAAGCTTTGACAACGATCATTCGTCAAGGCGCAGGCCGCATGCCTGCTTTCCCCAATCTGTCCACAGCCGATATTACTGCGTTGACTCAGTTTCTGTTGAATGGCGAAAGCAAGGAACTTGAAGCCAAGGGCGACGCGAATTTACCGAAATATCGCTTCACCGGTTATCACAAATTCCTTGATCCGGATGGTTATCCAGCCATCGCTCCTCCGTGGGGAACACTGAACGCGATCAACTTGAATACTGGCGAATATGCCTGGAAGATTCCGTTCGGCGAATATCCAGAACTGGCAGTGAAGGGAATGAAAGACACTGGCTCTGAGAATTACGGCGGGCCAGTGGTGACTGCTGGCGGATTGGTTTTCATTGCCGCGACCAACTTCGACCGCAAGTTTCGCGCTTTCGACAAGCTGACTGGCAAATTGTTGTGGGAAACGACTTTGCCGTTTGCGGGAAACGCGACGCCCGCGGTTTATGAAGTCGATGGCAGACAGTTTGTTGTCGTTCATGCCAATGGCGGCAAGGCCAGGCGTGACGAACCGAAAGGCGATGTTTACATCGCATTCGCGCTGAAAAAATAGAAACTCTGATTGGAGATTGGATGAGTAAAGCTTTTCAAAAAAACTTCGCTATGCGTTCCAGCAAAGTGCTGGGCAAGTTGCGCGCGGGCGAAGTCGTCAATTGTTTCAAGTTGAATTTTGCCGATGCGCGAGCGGCTGAATTGGCCGCGCTGTTCGGTTTTGATTGTTTGTGGACTTGTCTGGAACACACCGCCAACGA
>JBGAPB010000009.1:0-38563 GCA_044221525.1 Blastocatellia bacterium
TGCCTTCGATGGCCGGAGTCACTTTGACCATCGTTTGCTGAAAAGCTTTGGCGTCCAGCGGATTGTTGAACTGAAATTGAAACGGCGTGAACGGGCGGCAGCCGTCGCCGTAACCGCAACGGGCTTCGGCCAATTGCAAAGCGTCGTAAGTGCGAAAAGTAAATTTCTGAGCTTCGACAGTCACGCGAGTGCCTTCGGCTGATGGCGCTCCGGCGGGAATCGTAACGGTGAACAAAGTTCCGGCTGTCAGCGGTTGTTCGGCGGAACTGTTCAGCAAAGGCTCGGCTTTGAAAGCCAGCCAGCGATTGGGTTCGGCGGCTTTCACCCAGCGTCGAGCGTTGTCGTCGCCTTCAATTTCTTCAGCCGAAGCCATCCGCAGTTTCCACGAAGTCGCGCCAGCCGTCAGCCGAATTACCTTCAACATTTTTGCCGGATCAATTCGCTGATCGAATTCGATGAACATGACAGGGTTGCGATTGTGCGGGCCGTTGTTCGGGTAGCTGGATTTGACCTTCACCGGCGGAGTCGCAAACGTCCAACGTTTCGCCGCCGCCAGAGTATTGCCCGTTGCCGATTTCGTCCCGGCTGGAACTTCGACCGCGTAATTCGTCGCCATAGGGAAACGGCCTTCGGGTTCAAAGATCAAAGTCTTTGTTCCCAGCCATCGCCATTTGCCTTTTGGTTGCGGAGTCAGCTTGACGGGAATTTGCGAAGCGGCCAGGTCAGCAATCGAATTCACTGCCACCATCGGCTGAGAAAAAGTCACGGTCAGATGTGGAGCTAAAGCGAGTTCGCCTTCTGGCGCGAATCGCACAACTTCCAGCGCGCCAGTTGCGGTTGGTTCGGGCTTTTCGCCGCTGTCTGCCGGTGGAAATTGCGTATTGATAGTCTGGCCGGTTTTGGGCGGAGGCAACGAACGGTCACGCATCGCAAAGGCTTTTTCATCGTCAGGATCGGTTTTGATCTGTGGCAAACGGCGCAGCAATTCATTGACGGCGTCGTCACTCAGCGGAGAAGTTTGCGGCGACGGCAAAGCTTCGCGGCGGTCTGCGCCTTCCGTGCCTTCGCTTAAACGAAACTTCAATCCGTCGGCTGCTTCGCCGAGCTGGACTGGTCGAATAGGACGACGACGGCCTTGCCCGCTGACCGAAGACCAGATAACAAACGGCAGCGTCAGCGCAATCAGCGCAACCATCAACATCAACCTCGAGTTCGACGATTCAAAGCGTAATTTGGGTTCCATTGGCTGACTCCTTCATTCTTTCGGAAACTTCCTTTTTGGAAACTTTAGTTGTTTGGGGGCCGAGCATATACGTTCCATCNATGGGGATTTCCAGCGGGAACTTCGGCTCGGTGAAATTGCGAGCGGTTTCCTTGGCTGTGATTTTGACCGCTTTGTCGTCGGCTGATTTGTAAGCCACATAAAACGGAGCGCCAGTGTTGTATTTGTAACCGGCGGGCAAAGTGAACGACAGCGTAATCGAACCTGTGCCCGGAGCGATGGTTTGTTTTTCGACTTCGACGGTGCGGCCACGGAATTTGCGAACCATTGCCATCGTCAGCTTTTCCAATCCTTTCAACTCAACCGTCGAAACTTTGCTGCTGTCGAATTCAATTCGGCGAATCAGGTGGTTATTAGTGTCGGCGACAAACAAGGCTTTTGAAGTTGCCGAAATGCCGCCGGGTTCGTTGAACATCGCCAATTTGCGGTCGCCGTCTTTGGTTCCGCGCTCGCGCGTTCCGGCAAAGGTGCGGCTTTCGCGCTTTTGAATCTCTAATTCCTTAATCTTGTGGTTGTAAGTATCAGCGACGTAAAGCTTACCATTCGCGTAAACGACTCCTAACGGATGTTGCAATCGAACGCTGTCGCCTTTGCCATCAACGTCACCGAAATCGAAAAGGCCTTCGCCGACGATTGTCGTCACTTCGCCAGTCGCATTCAGTGAAGCCGCCCGTATTGAACTGACTTCGCTGTCGGCGAAGAAAAGGGATTTGCCGTCCGTGGTAATGCCGCTTGGTTGAGCCAGCGCCGCGTCCAGCAACGGGCCGTCCTTATGATTTTCACCGCCGCTCCCGGCAAAGCGCTTCGCTTCGCGCGTCTTCGGATCAACCACCCACAATTGATGCGGGCCGGCCATCGCCACGTAAAGCTTGCCTTCATGCATCACCGCATCCCACGGAGAATTCAATGCGACGCTTGTCCCAATGCCTTCGACATTGAACTTTCTGGCCTGTTCGCCAGTGCCAACCAGCGTTTCAACTGTCCGACCTTTCAAATCAACTTTGCGTATCAGATGATTTTCGGTGTCGCAGACATAAAGCGTTTCTCCGTCCAGCGCGACACCTTGCGGATGATTGAATTCTGCTTCGGCAAAGCCACCGTCGCGTTTACCCAGAGAGCCATCGCCGATCACATCCTGAACTGTTCCGTCCATTGAAGTAATTATGACGCGGTTGTGATTTGAATCGGTGATGAACAGCCGGTTGCCCTTTTCATCGGCCAGCACCTTACCGGGATAAGCCAACAGAGTGGGTGGCGCGGAAAATTTCTCCAGTTTGAATTTGACAGGAGTTTCCACCAGCTCATTTCTGGATCGGAAGTAATCAACCATTTGACCGATGGCATTATCGAAAACCTCAAAGATTCCTTCGCCGGAATGTGAGCCGACGACTTTACCCTTCGGGTTAATCAGCACCAGCGTCGGCCAGGATTTGGCGGTGTAACTTTGCCAAACGTCAAAGTCTTTATCGTTGATGATCGGGTGTTCGATCTCGTAACGCAGCGCGGCTTGGCGAATCTGTTCAGTCCCTTTTTCGTTCTGAAACTTGGCGGAATGGACTCCGACAACGACCAGTTGGTTGGCGTATTTCGCTTCCAGCTTTTTCAGGTCAGGGATGATGTGCATGCAGTTGATGCAGCAGTAAGTCCAAAAATCCAGCAGCACAATTTTTCCGCGCAGATCGCGCAAACTGATTGGCTTTTCGGTGTTCAGCCATTCCAGGCCGGTGGGGAAGTCAGGCGCGTTTACTTCTCCTTCAAACAGTTTGTTTTTAGGGACATCTTTTGACGGCATTGGCTTTTTCTCTTGTTGGTTTTCCTGTGCAAATTGCTGGCTTACAGTAACGAAAGAAACCAGCGCGACGACGGCGACAAATGCCGCAAAGCCGCGAGTGAATCTGGTTATCAGTAATTGATTCGATTTCAACATTTGGCGCTACCTCGATATTGATTTTCTGGGCTGCAGACGCGGGCAACCGGATTATAGATTTCGTGTGGGGATTATAAAAAGACTGAGCAGAACTGTCAGTGAGTACAGCTACAGTTGGCTGACTTTCAATCAGGATCAAGAATTTGACGAACGGCGCTCAGCCAAAGTAGATTCCGCCACGTTCCATTTGATCTCCAAACTTACTCAACAATCTATCAAATTTCCCGGAGGTGTAGCCGTGTCCTTTCGTCGTCTCTTTTATTCCTGTTGTGCGTTGTTGCTGACAATCACAGCAGTGTTTGCCTTTGCTTCCATCTTTGTTTCCGCCAGTAACGACCCCGTCAAATCAACCGCGGCCAACGGCACAGTTGATTCAAAAACTTTCGAGCAATTGGAATGGCGCAGCATTGGCCCCGCGATCTTTGACGGTCGCGTATCTGATGTCGAAGGCGTGCCTGGAAACCCGAATATAGTGTTTGTCGGTTCGGCTGCGGGAGGAGTTTGGAAAACAACAAATGGCGGTGTGACCTGGAAACCAATCTTTGAAAAGCAAAACACGATTTCCATCGGAGACATTGCTCTGGAGCCAAACAACCCGGACGTGATTTGGGTTGGCACCGGAGAGGGTAATGCGCGAAATACGGTTTCTTTTGGAGACGGAGTTTACAAGTCCACGGACGGCGGCAAAACCTGGCAGGACATGGGTTTGAAAGACACGATGTACATCACGCGCATCGTCGTTCATCCGACCAATCCGAACATAGTTTTTGTCGGCGCGCTTGGCCACAATTTCGGCCCGAACGAAGAGCGCGGAGTTTTTATGACCACGGACGGAGGCAAAACCTGGACGAAGACTTTGTTTGTGGACTCCGAACATGGCATCTCGGATATGGACATTGATCCGCAAAATCCAAACATACTTTATGCTGGAGTTTGGAGGTTTGAGCGCAAACCGTGGACGTTCATCAGCGGCGACGAAAAAGGCGGCGTGTTCCGTTCGATTGACGGCGGACGAACCTGGGCGAAGTTGACCAACGGTTTGCCTAAATTGATCGGACGCATTGGGGTTCGCTGTGCGCCGAATAACCCGAACATCGTTTATGTCATTGCCGAAACCAAAGAAGGCGCGATGTTCCGCTCAGATGACAAAGGTGACACCTTCCGCAATGTTTACCGCCAGTCGAACATTGTCGGGCGAGGTTTTTATTACACCGACGTGCGCGTTGACCCGCAAAACGAAAACCGCGTGTATGCGGTTGCTTCGCCTCTGTTTGTTTCGATTGATGGGGGGCGAACCTACAAAACCATCGCTCCGCAGATTCACATTGATTACCACGCCATGTGGATTGATCCACTGAACCCGAAACGCATCTGGGTAAGCAATGATGGCGGGGTGGCTGTTTCCACCGATCAAGGAGAGTCGTGGGAGTACGTCAATAACATCCCTGTCGCTCAGCCATACCACATTTACGCCGACAACCGGCAACCGTTTTACAATGTGATGGGAGGAATGCAGGACAATGGCAGTTGGACTGGACCTTCGCGCACGCGGGAACCTGCCGGAATCCTGAACGACGATTGGCGTATGACCGCGTTTGGTGACGGGTTCAAGGTCATAAATCACCCGGACGATCCCGATGTTTACTTGTCGCTTTCGCAAGGCGGAAACATCACGACAACAGACATGCGAAACCGCGAACAGCAATCTTTGCGAGCTTATGCAGGCGGCGGGCGCGGCGCGGCGGAAAATCAAAAGTATCGTTTCAACTGGAACACCCCACTGGTGATTTCGCCGCACAACAAAACAACGATTTACATGGGCGCAAATGTTCTTTTCAAATCCACAGACTTCGGCAAAACCTGGGAAAAGATCAGCGGAGATTTGACGACCAACGATCCCGCGAAACTCAAAGATGCTGGCGGGCCGATTGCCAACGAAAACTCCACGGCGGAATATCACTGCACGATTATCAGCGTGAACGAGTCTCCGGCCAAAGCCGGAATCATCTGGGCAGGAACCGACGATGGAAATTTGCAGGTGACAACTGACGGAGGCAAAAACTGGTCGAACGTGACAAAGAATGTCCCTGGCCTGGCAGTGAATTCGCCGGTGTCACACGTCGAACCTTCAATCACCGGAGCCGACGTCGCTTATGTTTCGTTTGATCGTCACATGCTGGACGATTACAAACCTTATGTTTTCAAAACCATGGATGGCGGCAAAAGCTTCACGAACATCACGGGTAACTTGCCGCCGCAGGCTTATGTTCACGCGCTGAAAGAAGACCCGAAAAACACTGGATTGCTTTACGCCGGAACCGAGCTTGGTTTGTATGCGACTTACGATGGTGGAAAAAACTGGATCGAGCTTGGACTTAAAAATCTGCCTCACGTAGCTGTTCATGACATCTTCGTTCATCCGCGCGAAAACGATTTGATTCTGGCTACGCACGGACGCGGGTTCTGGATTTTGGACGATGCGACGGCGATTCAGCAGATGAGCGCAGATATTGCCAGCAAAGATGCGACGCTGTTTGATGTTCGTCCTGCGATTCGATTCACCACTCGTTTTACTCGTTACGGCATCGGCGACAAACCATTTGCCGGACCGAACCCGCCCAGCGGTGCAATCATCACCTACTTTCTGAAAGACAAGCTGGACGCAAAGACGAAAGCGAAGATTCAGATTTTGGATTCCACCGGCAAAGTCATTCGTGAAATAGCCAACATCCCGAAAGAGAAAGGATTCAATCGCGCTGCCTGGGATTTGGCAATGGAAGGCGCGACTCAACGTCGCCAGTTGACGCCGGAACAGCGGGAACAAGCCGAAGGTAGATTCGGATTCCGTTCGCGCGGCCCGGAAGTAATGCCCGGCGTTTACACCGTCAAGCTGGTAATCGGCGACAAATCCCAAGAGAAGAAAGTTCAGGTAGGCGTTGATCCAACAGTGAAAGTGACTGCGGCTGAGTTGAAAGAGCAGTATGAGCTTTCAATGAAACTGCAAGAGATGATGTCGAAAGTAAACGTGACTTTGAGAACAATGGATAACGTTAGGGATCAGCTTCAACAGATTGAACGCACTGTAAAAGCTCAAATGACCGACGCGCCCAAAGAACTGACAACCGCCATCGCCGATTCCATCAAACAGATTGATGCTGAAATCGGGAAGCTGGTCAGTCGCGGAGGCTCAGATTCCGAAAGCGGCCTGCAAGGTGGCAAGCCTATGCTCAGCGAAAAAATTTCTTCGCTTTTCGGCACTATTCAGGGAGTCAATGCCGCGCCGACCAAAGCCCAGAAAGAATTCTTCGAGGAGATACAGCCTGAGTTTCAAACTCAGATTGCTGAAGCTGAAAAATTCATCCGCGAACAATTGCCGAAAGTGAACGAGCCTCTGAAAAAGCACAATGCTCCGATTGTGATTTTGGGCAAAACAAATTGATGTATTGCTGTTGGGTGAGTATACGGCAGTAACAATAATGGCTTCGCGAAACGCGAAGCCATTATTGTTTTATCGGTTGTAATGCTGACCAGTTGTGAGCATTCGGTAAGGATGTGCTTTGGCATAATTGAAAGCAGTCCAGGCCGCAATCAAGTGGCAAACCCAGCCAAGCAATCCGCCAGTTCCGATCCAGAAACCGGGAGTGATTACCAACCAAAAGATGCCCCGCCAGATTGCGCCGTTGTAAATTTGACCGACTCCGGGAATGAATAAACTCAAGACTGCTGACGTTCCAGGATTTTTCATTTTGCTTTCCTCCTACGCTGTAAGGATACGAAAGACGCTCGGAGAAAAGTTCCCTCAGATCAAAACACCGAACGTTGCCGCACTGTCTCTTTCGTTGCCAGGCTGAATCGCGATTCGATTTCGCCGCCTTCTGTAATTTTCTTTGCAACGTATTCTCCCAAAGCTGGGCCGTGTTTGAAGCCGTGGCCGGACCCTCCGCCAACCAACCAAACATTACTGAACTCTGGGTGACGATCAATCAGAAAGTCTCCGTTCGAGGTGTTTTCGTATTGGCACACGCGCGTTTCGACAACGGGTGCGTCTTCCAGCGCCGGAAAGCGTTCGGCCAAAAACTTTCTGACTTCATTGAGTATTTCAGGTGTTGTCGTTCTGTCTGCCGAATCGGGATCAATACTTGCGCCGTGGCGATCAAGCGCGACTTTGAAACCACGGTTTTCCATATCCGGCAAACCGTAAAACTCCGCGCCAAAATCAATCCACGTCGGCATTTGCGGCGGAGTAAACCGTTTATCACCCGCCTGCAACCCGAAGAAAAAAACTTCCTGTCTGGTGGGATGAATCCGACTTGAAAGCAATTCAGGAAACAATTTCGGCAGCCAGGGGCCGCAGGCAAAGACGAAATTTTTGGCTTTGATTTCTTCGCCGCTAAGAGTTTTTACAAGTCCAAGATGACCTGAACCGACTGGTTTTGTCACTGCTTCAATCAGCAAATCGCCTCCCTGCATGACAAACTCTTCGGCGACCGTTTGGACTGCTCGCCTGGCCAGCAAGGCCCCGCTGTCAGGTTCGTAAATCGCCCAGTTCACATCACCGAAGCTGATTTGCGGGTAACGTCTTTCCAAATCATCGCGCCGTAATTCCTCAAACTTGACGCCGACGTTTTGGAGAGTCGTCACTGTTGCCGTCGTATAAGGATCGTCTTCACGTGCCATCCACAGCACGCCTGTGGATTGGAAAAGTTCTGACCTGCCAGCTTTGTAAAATAACTGTTGCCACAACCCCAGCGACCGAATTGACCATCGCGTGTAAATTTCATCGCTTCCGTAACCCATACGAATTATGCGCGATTCGCCGCCTGAACTTGCACGGCTATGCGCGACGCCATATGCGTCAATCAGCGCAACCTTCATCCCCGCGCGTTGCAGCCAATGAGCCGTCCAGGAACCGAAAACGCCAGCGCCAATCACTGCCACGTCATAGCTTTTGTCCATTTGTTTCTCCGAAATGTTTTCAAACAGTCGTCCATTTTTCTTTTAAATTTTCTGCCCGCCGTGCCTAAAGCTTTGCTATTTTACGCGACGCCATGAATGACAGAATTCTGATTAAAGACGCCACTATTATCACGCTTGATCCGCAAAACCGAGTTTTGCAGGGAAGTGTGGTAATTGAAAATGGACGCATCGCTGCAATTGAATCATCCGCTTCGCTATCTGCCTCAGGCTTTGACGAAGTAATTGACGGTCAAGACCGTGTGCTGCTTCCGGGTTTTGTGCAAACTCATATTCATCTTTGCCAAACTTTGTTTCGCGGAGCGGCTGATGATCTCCCCTTGATTGATTGGCTGAAACAGCGGGTCTGGCCAATGGAAGCTGCGCACACTTCCGAATCTCTTTACGCTTCGGCCAGACTGGGGATTGCTGAATTGATCAAAGGCGGGACGACTTGCGCGCTGACAATGGAAACGGTCAATCATACTGACGCTGTATTTCAAGCTGTCGAAGAGTCAGGATTCAGAGCTACGGTGGGCAAATGCATGATGGATGCTGGCGAAGATGTTCCTATTGAATTGAATGAAGCGACAGAAGACTCAATTGCCGAATCGCTGCTTTTGTTGAAGCGTTGGCACGGTGCCGCAAATGGCCGCATCCGGTATTGCTTCGCGCCACGTTTTGCGGTCAGCTGTTCGCAAGAACTGCTGGAACGAGTGGCCGAACTTTCACGCACACACGGCGTACTGATCCATACCCATGCCTCGGAAAACCGAGAGGAAATCGCCATCGTTGAAAAGCTGACGGGGAAGCGAAATATACATTACTTGTATAGTGTTGGACTGACCGGTCAACATATTGTATTGGCTCATTGTGTTCATCTGGATGAATCAGAAATGGCGATGCTGCAATCCTCTGGGACTCATGTTGCACATTGCCCGTCGTCGAACTTGAAACTGGCCTCCGGCATCGCGCGAGTTTCGGAGATGCTTGAGCGTGGAATTTCGGTTTCACTTGGAGCAGATGGCGCGCCTTGCAATAACCGGCTGGATATATTTACCGAGATGAGAATGGCAGCTTTGCTGCAAAAAGTTCTTCATGGTTCACAGTCGCTCCCGGCCCTGACGGCTCTGCAAATGGCGACGCTCAATGGGGCCAGGGCAATGGGACTTGAAGATCAAATCGGCAGTATTGAGACAGGCAAACGAGCTGATCTTGTGTTGTTAAACTTGAACTCGTTACACACGACTCCAAAGTTCGACCTTGTCTCTGCTGTGGTTTATGCGGCGGAAACCAGCAATGTTGAAACTGTGATTATTGACGGACAAGTTGTAATGAGGAAAAGAGAGTTGCTGACAATGAACGAAAGTGACGTGTTGTTAGAGGCCGAAAAACATTCATTGAAATTTGCGGCTATTTTTCAGAAGGCTTGAATAAAAAACCAAAGGCCGAGGCGATAAAATCATCACCCCGGCCTTTGGCAATCCAATGACTCATCAAAGCTCAAACTGCATCAGCAGTCTTAAAAGGTTTCATTTCTGGTAACTTCTGATCTGATTTGTTCAGCCCCTTAGCATCTTTGCCGTCAAGCATGTGGCACTTTCCGTCAAAAACCGCACCGTGTTCGATCATTAATGCCGGAGTATAAATATCACCATAAACTCGACCGGTTGGGTGAATCTTGACACTGGTTTTTGCCGTGATAGTTCCTTCGACTATGCCGCTGACTTCGACTAACCCAGCTTTGACCGTGGCTTTGACTCGGCCTCTTTCCATAATCAAAAGCGAACCTGAATCCGAGGTGATTGTTCCAGAAACATTAGCGTCTATTCGCATAATTTCTGAGAACTTAATCTCTCCTGCGATGTCCGTACCTTCACCTAGAAAGCTGCGAAGGTCGGTTGGACTGTCTGTACTCGATGGTCTGCTGCTGCCAAATTTCATAATTTAACGCCTCCTAAACTGAATTTTAATTGAACTGTTGAGATTTAAGGGTAGGGGCAGTTGCCGATTGAAGATTTTTGAATAGAAACTAAAAGTGCAGTTCGCGGGGAGGGCTAAACACCTTTAAGCTTCTGGCTTCCGCATAATAATCGAGTAAACTCTGTCCAATTCACTCATCGAACCAAATTCAATCTCGATCTTGCCTCCATTCTGACTCAGGTTAATCTTAACTGGAGTGCCAAGATACCTTTTCAACTTTAACTCGGCGGCGCGGATGTTAGCATCATTGGTATTTGCTGTCGAGCTTTCTCTAATTGAAGGGCTTGAAGTTGCTCGCTTAACAGCCTGCTCTGTCTCGCGCACTGATAATTTGCCAGCAATTATCTCTTCGGCCATCCGTAATTGGTCAGTTTCCGACTCCAACCCAAGCAAAGCACGAGCATGTCCCATCGAGAGCAACTCTTCTTCCAGCATTTTTTGGATTTTTTCTGGTAGCTTCAACAATCTTAGATAATTGGCAATTGATGACCTATCCTTACCGACCCGATGAGCGACTTCATCTTGTGTAAGCCCAAGAGTTTGAATCAACCTCTGATAAGCCAGAGCTTCTTCAATTGGATTTAATTCCTGGCGTTGTATGTTCTCAATCAGCGCCAATTCAAGTAATTTTGCGTCAGGAATGCTGCGTATAACCGCATTAACTTTATGCAAGCCGGCTCGCTGCGCAGCTCTCCAACGACGTTCGCCCGCAACAAGCTGATAACGCCCACTGGAAACCCGGCGCAAAAGAATCGGCTGTACTAAACCGTTGACTTTGATTGATTGAGCCAGTTCTTCCAGCTTGATTTCATTAAAATGGGACCTAGGCTGATCTGGATTTGGTTCAATGAGATCAATATCTACTTCCAGTAATTCATCGCCTTGAGCCAGTGAATCGGCTAATAGGGCACTAAGCCCTCTACCCAATGCTTTTCTTGTCATTTTCCATTACCTCTTTGGCAAGGTTCATATAACTTTCAGACCCACGAGATTTGATGTCATATAAGATAATTGGCTTTCCATGGCTGGGGGCTTCTGCCAGTTTGATATTTCTGGGAATCACTGTGTCGAATACCTGGCTGCCTAGAAAATCTCTTAAGTCGGACACAACCTGATTGGCAAGATTAGTTCTTTCGTCATACATCGTTAATAGAAATCCTTCGACTGCCAAGCTCTGATTCAAACCGCGGCGGATTCTGACCAAAGTATCCCAAAGATCAGTAACTCCTTCCAGCGCGAAGTATTCACATTGAATTGGAACGATGACTGAATCGGCTGCCGCCAAAGCGTTCAAGTTGAGCAATCCAAGGCTTGGGGGGCAATCAAGAATGATGTATTCAAAATTTGCCCGCTCTTCGCTGATAACATTCCTCAAAAAGAACTCACGACCTTCAATATCAATCAACTCGACTTCTGCACCTGCCAAGTTGCGATCAGAAGGGACAATTTTCATGAACTCCAATTCAGTGTTGAGAATCGCCTTGCCAATCGGCTCTTGCATTACTATCGAGTGATATACACCACGTTTGAAAGAACCTTTTTTTATACCAGACCCACTTGTTGCATTGGCCTGTGGATCAAGATCTATTAGAAGAGTGGGAACTTCAGCGACAGCAAGCGACGCTGCCAGATTTATCGCGGTCGTTGTTTTTCCAACTCCGCCTTTTTGATTTGAGATTGCAATTACTTTTCCCATTTTTACCTGCCTGAGGAGAGTGTTAACTGACAGCCATCAAGAAACTGACATTACCATAAGCTCTCGAACGTTTCACGTGGAACTTACTCGAAAGAAAAGTTAGATCATGAAATCTACAAACGTTTCACGTGGAACTCAAAACGTTAATAATATATCTACGTTCGGAGCCAGGGATTGGAGCAATGCTAATGCAAAATTCCGATTCCGAAAAATCTCGAAACTTGTCTCCAAGCTCTTCCGCACCAAGAACAACTATTTGCCTACAATTTCTGCCCAAAGCCATCATTTCCAGAATAATACTTTCCATCTTCTCAACGGCACGAGCAATCAGGCAAGAATTTACGGGTAACTGGCCAATTGATTCTATTCTAGCTCCGACAACTTTGACGTTTGTCAGCTTCAAAGCCGAAACCGCTTCTTCCAGAAAAACGACTTTCCCGCGCTTCGATTCAACAAGGTTAACGATCAATTCCGGCCTGAGTATCGCCAACGGAATTCCAGGTACCCCTAAACCGGTTCCCAAATCCCAAATTTGATCAATAGATGGCAAAATAAACGTCTCAGCAAAATCAGATTCGTAAATGTGGCGTAAAAAAAACTCGGAAGGCGTCGTCAAAGTGGTCAAATGAAGCCTGGCATTCCATTTTAGAACTAATTCGTAATAGCTTTTCAGTCGTTCAAGTTCCAGGTCAGAGAACTCGGCTCCAGTTGAGCGCCGGTTCTTTCTGAGTAATCCTTCAAATTTGCGTAGATTCTCTTGGTTCACAACGTTTGTTGGCGAGATAAGAGTTCGACATGAACTGTAAGTAGCGAAAGCGCCGCCGGAGTAATTCCTGGAATTCGCATAGCTTGTCCAATCGTCTGCGGGCGAACACGGTTTAGCCTTTCAATCATTTCGTTAGACAAACCAGGGAGCTGTGAGAAGATTAAGGTAGACGGGATCGTTCGATCTGCCGATCTCTCTAAGCGCGCCGCCATGTTTTCCTGCGAAGCCAAATAGCCGTGATATTTGAAATCGGTCACAACAGTAGTCAGATGATCCAGACTGTCAACATTTTGCAGTGCCTCTGGGATCAAATGAAGCAGTTGCTCCGGTGTTACTTCCGGGCGTTTGGCCAGTTGCCCCAGATTTACAGCTTCAGACAGATTGACTCCTGACGCTTGAATGAATTGCTGATAGCCATCCGTCTTTGCCGAAATTGTTGTCATTCGAAAAAAATCGCGCAGTTGTTCTTTGTGACGCATCTTGGCGATAAAGCTGTCATGGCGATCTTTCGTAAGCATTCCAATCTTGAAACCAACTTCAGACAATCGCTCGTCCGCGTTATCAATTCTAAGTTTCAATCGCTGCTCGGCGCGGGAAGTGAACATGCGGTAAGGTTCGTCAACTCCCTGAGTTACAAGATCATCAATTAAAATCCCGATATAGGCTTCGTCCCGTTTGATGATGACCGGCTCTTGACGATGAACAAATCGAGCAGCGTTGATACCTGCAATGATTCCCTGGGCACCAGCCTCCTCATATCCGGTTGTTCCATTAACCTGTCCTGCATTGAAGAGTCCTTTCAGGCGTTTGGTTTCCAGTGATGGCCATAACTCTGTCGGATCAACCATGTCATATTCGATAGCATAACCTGGTCGAATGATTACAGTGTTTTCCATTCCTGGAATTTGACGCACCAATTCTCTTTGTAAATCGGCTGGAAGACTGGTTGAAAAGCCGTTCAGATAAGTTTCGTAAGTGTGATACCCCTCTGGCTCCAGAAAAAGCTGGTGACGATCTTTATCTGGAAACTTGACGATTTTGTCCTCGATGGAAGGGCAGTAGCGCGGCCCAATACCCACTATTTGACCACTGTAGAGAGGCGAACGACTGATGTTGTCTCGAATATGCTGATGAACTTTTTCAGTTGTGTAACCGATGTAGCAAGAAATTTGGGGCTGTGCAATCGTCTTTGTTGTGAATGAAAACGGAGTCGGTTTTTCGTCACCCGGCTGTTCTTCAAATTGTTTGAGGTCAATTGTTCTGCTGTCCAATCGCGGAGGTGTCCCAGTTTTCAGTCTTGCTATTCTAAAACCATGATGCCGTAAGTTTTCAGCCAGTTTGATCGAAGGCAATTCTCCAGAGCGTCCGGCAGAGAATTTCTTTTCTCCGATATGAATCAGACCGTTCAAAAAAGTGCCTGTGGTGACAACAACAGCTTCAGTCCGAAGCAGTCTCCCGTCCATCAACTCGACTCCAGTGACTCGACCATCTTCAGCCAGAATTTCCGTAACCTCGCCTTGTCGCAGATAAAGATTCGTTATTGATTCAAGCTCTTGCCGCATCTGTTTGCGATAAAGTGCTCGGTCAGCCTGTGCCCTCGGAGCTTGAACCGCCGGGCCTCGACTGCGATTGAGCAAGCGAAACTGAATTCCCGTTTGATCAATTACTCGTCCCATTAACCCACCAAGTGAATCAATTTCTCGAACCAAATGGCCTTTGGCAATTCCGCCGATGGCCGGGTTGCAGGACATTTGTGCAATGAGGTCAAGATTGAATGTGACGATAGCTGTTTTGGCACCAAGCTGTGCTGCGGCATTTGCGGCTTCGCAGCCAGCGTGGCCTGCCCCGATAACAACTACATCAAAAACTTCATCGAACTGCGGCATAAGAATTATGTGATTTCTACTTTCCGATACAGAAGGTAGAGAAAATTTGATTGATGATGTCGGCGATCAACGTTTCGCCGGTAATGACTCCGAGCGTTTTCAAAGCTTGATGAAGATTCGCCAGCGCAACCTCTTCGGTAAAACCTGAAACCAGATCGTTCTTCGCTTGTCGCAAGGCATCCAGTGCCTGCTCCAAAGCCTGATAGTGTCGCTCGTTTGTGATTATAGCACTCTCGTTTGCTACCTGAGATTCCGAGACCAGTTGTCCGTAAATGAACTGCTTCAACTCTTCAATGCCTTCTCCGGTCAGAGCAGAGACTCTCATCAGTGGCGCTAGATCAGCCAGAAAGCTGATTGATTCTTCCGACATAGTTGATCCTAAATCGCATTTGTTGATAACGAAAAGATTGACGGGGAATTGAGTAATCAGCTCCTTTTCTTCTGACGGCAGGACAGAATCGGCTTCGACGACAGCAATAATGAAGTCGGCTTCCGTGATGGCGGACTTCGTTCTTTCGACTCCGATTTTTTCGACCAGGTCTTCAGTTTCCCTTATGCCTGCGGTGTCAATCAAATCAATCGGAATTCCGTTGATTGAAACCGCTTCGTTCAAAGTGTCGCGGGTTGTGCCTGGCAGGTGAGTGACAATTGCTCGATCACGGCCTAGCAAAGAATTAAACAGGGAAGACTTGCCTACGTTGGGGCGACCAATCAAAGCCAGCTTGATTCCAGAGCGAATAAGCTTCCCAACACGATAACTGCCAGCCAGCCTTGAAAGGTGTTCAATAAAGTAGTCTATCTTGGTAATGAACTTTGCTATATCAAGTAAATCAAGATCGTCCTCGACAAATTCAACTGATGATTCGAAATGGACGATCAATTCAATCAATTCTTCTTTAATAGGTTTAAGCTGACCTGACAATTCTCCGCGAAGTTGACGCGCTGCAATTTTGGCCTGGTAACTAGTCTGAGCGTGAATCAAGTCTTTGATGGCTTCGGCCTGAGTAAGATCAAGTCGCCGATTTAGAAAAGCACGCAAACTGAATTCGCCCGGTTGTGCCAGTTCAGCACCAAACGAAGTCAACAGTCTTAGGATTTCCGACAGAACTACCGGGCTACCGTGGCATGAAATTTCAACTACGTCTTCGCCGGTAAAAGAGTGGGGGGCTTTGAAGTAAGTGATGACAGCTTCGTCGATTGTGTTTCCGGTTTCGGGATTGACCAAATGTTGCAGTGAAGCATGCTGAGGTGTGAAACTTTGGTGCTGGCTTTCGCGGAGCAGTCTGGCAACCAAGGATAACGACTCGCTGCCGCTCAATCTGATGACGCCGATCCCTCCGTAACCGGTAGGCGTGGCGACAGCCGCAATTGTTTTCAAGTCATAAGTATTCATGGCAGAAAACGGCTGGCCGGAGGGAAGCGTGAAGGCTGGGAAATTTTCACAAAGGCAAAACAACTACGCAGGCAAGACTTTTACCCGTCGCATCTGCCCGTCGCCTTCGCTTTCGGTTTTTATTCCTTCAATGTCCACCAGCGCAGTGTGAATAGCCCTGCGGTCTTGTGCGCTCATTGGATCAAAGACGAATGGAACTTTGGTTGTCTTCACTCGCTCTGCGGCTTTCTGCGCCATCAAGGCCAGTTCTTCACGGCGAGCGTCTCGGTATCCGTTGGCATCGAAGTCAATTTGAATACCTTCGGCCACGGCGCGAGCAAAAGCGCGGCGTGCAATATATTGCATAGCGTCAAGTAATTCGGCGTGATGACCTAAAACCAATGGCAAATCGAAGCCTTGAAACGAAACTTCAATGGCGTCCGGTTCAGGCTCTGTCACTTCAACTTTAAGATCAAGCGAAGACCGGTCAATCAGATCTTCAACGAATTGTTCAACTTGATCGCGGAGTCCTTCAAAATTTTCTAGTGTCATAACTCGCTCCGAGTGTAAAAAAAACGTTAGGAATTTGCCAGCGCCTGCTTTGCCTTTTTCCCGCTTGCGGGAGGCTGCGGTGATTTGCCGTTCTTTGTCGTGTCTTCTGCCGATGGCGGTGGCGGATTTAGTTTGTTGATAATGAGCTGCTGACCTACGCCGACCAGATTGCCGACCATCCAGTATAAAACCAACCCTGCGGGCGCAGACCAAAAGATGAAATAAGTAATAATCGGCGGCATCAGATACTGAATTCGCTTTTGCATCGGATCGGCAGCCGCAGGCGAAGGTGTCAATGCTGTCTGAGCTATCATCGTCACACACATCACTATTGGCAAGATGTGATAAGGATCACCAGATGAAAGATCTGTCAGCCAGCCAAAGAAAGGTGCGTTACGAACTTCAATTGAAACCGTTAGAATCGCATATACCGACATAAAGAAGGGCATCTGCAACAACAACGGCAAACAACCCATCAACGGATTGCCTTCCTTCATCAAAGCAATCTGTTCTTTCTGAAGATCAACCATGCGCGGGTCATTCTTTTCGAGCTTCTTCATCTTTTCCTGAAGCTCTTTCATCTTCGGTTGCATCACCGCGGCGCGCTTCATTGATTGCGAACTCTTCCAGCGCAAAGGAAAGAAGAGCATGTTCAGCAACACCGTCAGCACAACAATTGACCAGCCAAAATTGTGAGTTACAGTGTTAATCGCCCGCAGTGCCATCAGCATAAATTGCGAGATGGGCTTTAGAATAAATTTCAGAAAGTTGAGCCAGCCATAACTGACGATATCTTCCAGATTACCGCCGTTGTTTCCAAAGCCAAATGTTGAACTGACTTCTTTCAACAGCTTCAGATCTTTCGGTCCGGCATAAACATGATTGTTGTCGCCATTATTGATTTGAACAGCAATCGAAACTTTTTTGTCGTTCAGGAGACGGCTGGCCTGTGCAGGTTTGGGCGGCACAATCACCATCGCAAAGTAATTGTCATCAACACCTGCCCAGGTGACAGGGGCAGCGGTTGGATTTACCGGCAATTTCAAACTTTCTGCGGTTTGGCGCTCAACACTGCCACCAGTTGCATAAGTTAATTGTGGCGCGTGTTTGTAAATGCTGGTTACTTTGACAGCCTGATCGCCGAAGTTAGGGCCGACAACCACAAAAACCTGAACTGGCTGACCGTCACGTTTCACGCTGGCCTGAAAATCAAAGTCGAACCCGGAAGAGCCTTCATAACCCGCGCCTTTGAAAACCAGAGTTTTACTCGCTTCGATTCCATTGCCGGAGTAGAAGAAAGTGATCTCGCGTTTTTCGTTACGTGGAAGAAAAATTTCTTGGTCAGTCCCCGTCTTGATCTCAAAAACAGCGGTATTTAGCGTCTGTTCCAGTCCGCTATCGGCGGGAATATGAAATCGAAAGGTGCCACCAATCTGCTGGCTAAGTTGGGCGGAAATCAGATTGACACCTGTCGGCGCATCAATGGGTTTGCCATCAGGAAAGTGGGTCATCATCCACTCGGTAATTACGCCGCCCTGATTGGACAGGTTTGCAGACCAGAAATCGGACTTGATCCTGATCTGTCGCAACTCCGCTTGGGTCACCGGTACATTGGGTACGGAAGTTTGGGGTTCATTTTTAACAGGTTGAGCAGCAATCGTTGCCGTCGGAGATGGCGAGGTCAAATTATCAGTCGGCAGGGCGGCTTGATCTTGCGAAGTCTTTGGATTCGGCGGACTGATTTTCGTGTAAATGTAAGACCAGCCGAAAAAGATTGCGGCTGAAAGTATCAGAAATAAAACTAATCTCTTTTCCATCTATAAACTCAAAAGCAACGAGAGCCTTGGGGGAAATTCGAGCTTTATCAAAAGCCAATGCGCCGACCGAAGTCAGCGCACCGGATCATATCCACCTTGACTGAAAGGATGACAACGTGACAACCGCTTCAAACCAAGCAACAGGCCTTTCCAGAAACCGTATCTGGTGATCGCTTCTATTGCGTATTCCGAACACGTCGGGGTAAATCGGCAACTCGGCGGCAGCAAAGGAGAAATCGCATATTTGTATGAACGCAGAATCAAAATTGCGATCTGTTTCATAACCGCCTCACTGCTTGGAAACTGAATCTGCAAATCGCTTCAAAGTTTTTGCCAGGTTTTCTTCAAGTCTGGCAAAGTCGGCTTTAACCAAAGCCGATCTGGCATTGATAACCAGGTCAAATCCCACCAGGTTTTCAGATTCGCTGAATTGTTTGCTCAGAGCTTCTCTCAGCCTGCGTTTGCATCGGTTGCGCACAACCGCATTTCCAATCTTGCGCGTGACAGTAAAGCCGACGCGCCGCTCTTCAGTTTCAACCTTCAGGAAAAATGCCGAAAAGAGAGGTGTGTGGAAATTCTGCCCTTGCTCGTAAACCTGACGAAATTGCCGACTGTTACGAAGCGTTTGGAGTTTCTTCACGGCTTTCTCGAAGTAAGTACCTCAGACCAGAGGATCAGGCTACGGACGTTTCAGCCAGTTCTAAAACTTAAGTCCGCCGCCGATCTTAATAATGATGTGGAGTCAGTCTCTTGCGGCCTTTGGCACGGCGGCGCTTCAGCACCAGCCGACCAGCTTTCGTACTCATGCGAAGACGAAAACCATGTGTTTTCGCGCGACGGCGATTGTTGGGTTGAAAAGTTCGCTTCATTTTTATTCTCCTTATCTCACAGGTTGCTTAAAGTGTTGATTTTGAAAACGCAGAGACTAACAATCACCTCTAGGGGTGTCAAGGAATGTTCTATTGGCGCTTGAACTATGAAACCTTCAGGATTTTCGTTCGACGATGAACCGCGCGATAGCTTCGAGAGTATTTGGCCTGGCTTTCCCTTCATGTTCCAGCCTACGAACTGCCGCTATCGCCTCCTGGCATAACCTGTCGGCCATCACGCGCGCACCGGTGATCCCATATAAGGAAGTATAGGTTGCTTTTTGACTGGCGGCGTCCTTACCAGCAGTTTTCCCCAGTTCTTCGCTTGATGCGGTTTCATCCAGCAAATCGTCTGCAACTTGAAAAGCCAATCCGGCCCTTTCACCGTAAACAGTGAGCGCATCTAATTCATCAGAGTTGGCTCCGCCAATGATAGCTCCGACGCGAACTGAGCAGCGAATAAGCGCTCCCGTTTTTCCACGATGAATTTCTTCGAGTTGTGGGCCAGTGACTGGCTTGCCTTCAAATTGAATGTCCAAAACCTGGCCACCGATCAAAGCATTTGTAGTTGCGGCGGCACGCGCGACTTCTGATATAACTTGAGATTTCCTTTCGTGGTGAGAGGTTTGGTAATCAGCCAAAGTCACAAAAGCCTGGGTCAGCAAAGCATCGCCGGCAAGGATTGCCAAAGCTTCACCAAACTTTACGTGGCAAGTTGGCAGACCTCGACGTAAATTATCATTGTCCATGGCAGGCAGGTCATCATGAATCAATGAGTATGTGTGAATCATTTCCAGCGCACATGCCACAGGCATCAATTCCTGCTGGGTCGCGCCAAAAATTTCGCCAGCGGCAATCGTCAGAATTGGCCGCAAACGTTTTCCTCCAGCAAAAATGCTGTAACGCATAGCCTGATGAATTGCCGCAGGAGCAACCGACTCCGACGGCAACAACCGATCAAGCCAGGCATCAATGCTGGCGGCTTTTTGTTTGAAATAAAATTTAATATCCACAGGTGGTTTTGGCTCAGAAGGGAATTGAGTCGTCAAGGTCGTCTTCGCTATCCTCACCTTGATTTGTCTTTGCTGCCGATTCAGCGGTTGTGACTTCTTCAAAAGGCACAACTTTGATTTCGCCTCGTTCGCGTAATAGCAATTCAACTTTCCGCTCGGCATCCTGCAATTGAGACTGGCAGCGTCTGGCCAGTGTGACGCCGTCTTCAAAAAGTTCAAGCGAACGCTCTAAAGGCAAATCGCCGGATTCCAATTGCCCGACAATCTGTTCCAGCGTGGAAAGTGAAATCTCAAAGTTTTGTTCTCGATCTTTTGGTTTCGCCATAAGCTCTCAAATACTTTTTACTGTTTTACATCGGTCACGCAACAACCGATTTCGCCGTCTTCAAATCGCAGTTTCAGATTTTGTCCTTCACCCAATCCTGCTGCACGCGAAATCAGCCGGTTAGCTTCATCTTTTACCAGTACGTAACCTCGTCCCAAAACCGACAGCGGAGAAAGCACGTCCAGTTTACTGGCGGTTAGCGTCAAATGGTGCCAGCGATTTTCCAATAGTCGCTGCACGGCACTGTTGATTCGCTGTTCAAGGTTTTCAATTCGCGCTGACTTGATCCCCAATGGCGCACGAAGGTCTGTCATTCCCAATCGCTTTTGCGCTTCGTGAAACCTTAAACGTGTGTTGCTCAGATTAATTCTGAGTGCATCAAATGCACGAGCTTCAAGCTCTTTGCATTTTGCGGCGGTCAAAGCAATCGAGCCAACGGTTCTGGCGAATCCACGGCTTTCAACCAAATCCCGCAGCTCTGAACGGCGACGCAGCAAGTAATAATTCATTGCTCGTTTCAAACTCGCCTGCAAATCTTCGACACGAGCAGCCAACTCGCTGGCCTCGCGTGTCACCAATTCGGCGGCAGCGGAGGGAGTGGCGGCTCGAAGATCGGCAACAAAATCGGCGATCGTAAAATCAGTTTCGTGGCCAACGGCTGAGACCACAGGAATTTCCGAATCAAAAATTGCACGCGCAACCTGCTCTTCGTTGAATGCCCATAAATCTTCCATTGAACCGCCGCCACGGCCAATGATGATTACGTCAATTTCTTCGCCGGATTTTTTTGCCAGAGCTTTTTTCGAATACTGATTGAGAAGTCGAATGGCATCAGCAATTTCTCGCGCCGAACCGATTCCTTGAACTTTGACCGGAGTGATGATGACGTGAACGCCGCGGTTGCGACGCTGTAGAACCTGAAGCATATCGCGTAACGCTGCGCCGTCCGCCGAGGTTACAATCCCGATTCGACGAGACAACATCGGCAATGGGCGCTTACGAGCTTCGTCGAATAAACCTTCCGCAGCCAGCTTTTTCACCTGCTGTTCAAAAGCCAACTGCAAGGCTCCGACACCGACAGGCTCCATCGTTTCGACAACGATTTGATATTCTCCGCGCGGTTGGTAAACGGACAATCGCCCGCGCACACGAACTTCCAGACCATTCTCCGGCTCGAACCGCATCAGGCGATTCCACTGCCGAAAAAAGACTCCACGAACCTGAGCTTCGGAATCTTTCAACGTGAAATACCAATGTCCAGATTGATGATTTTTATAATTGGAGATTTCGCCTTGAACAGTGAGCGAAAAGAATTTGCTTTCCAGGCTGTCTTTGATGCGCTCGGTTAATTCGCCAACGGTCAGAATTTCCGGCTCCTCAAACAGCGCAGCCATCATTTTGGAGGCGGACTCATTCATGATTTCGATTGGTCAAGCTTAAACTGGTATAGTGTGGTTTCAATTCAGAAACTAAAATTTACGACTCTGATTTGATAATCGCCCTTCGTAATGCCAAAGGATTTTCAAACAACAACCCAAGTCCTCGAATAACCGCACGCTGAGGGCTTTCAGTCAGTTGCACGGCCAATTCAGTCTCTTTTGAAAGTCGTTCATCCAACCCGGCCAGCAACGAAGCTCCGCCAGCCAGAATCATGCCGCGGTCGTAAATATCACCCGAAGCTTCTGGCGGCAGGGCTTCAAGGGCGTCCTGAACTGCGTTGACAATGCGATTGATCAGAGGTTCGATGGCTTCGTGAATTTCAATGCTGTTGACAACAGCCATTTCCGGATTGCCACCTATAGTTGACCGACCTTTAACCATGGTGGTGTTTTCCTGATCCAGCGGAACAGCGCATCCCAATTCGATCTTGACGCGCTCAGCGGTCCGTGGGCCAACCAGGATATTGTGATTGGCTTTGATCATATCGCTCAAAGCAATATCCATGTCGTTACCGCCAACACGCAGCGTACGTGTAAAGATCAAATGGTTGTGAACCATTGCCGCAATTGTGGTCGTGCCGGCTCCGGCGTCAACAACCAAAGTTGCTCGTTGGTCGTCAGGGTCAACACCGGAGCCAAGAATTGCGACTATACCTTTATTGACGAAATGTACGTTGCCGACGCCTGCCTCTTTGGCCGCGTAATAAAGTGCGCGGTGTTCGACAGTACTGGCGTCTGCCGGAATCGAAACCAATACCCGACGTGAAAGAGAGGAACGTCCGTCGCGCGCCTTGCGTAGGTAATGTTCCAGCAACTTTCCGGCAAAGGTCGGGTCGGAAACTACACCGTCTTTTAACGGACTGATTATCTGAATGTCGCCGGAGGCCCGCCCTTCGAGTTCAAGTGCTTCCAGGCCGACAGCAACGACTTCTTGCGACGGAGTGTCATACGCCAGCAACGACGGTTCATTGACCACAATTCCACGCCCTCGCGCGTAAACACGCGTGCGCGAAGTGCCAAGGTCAATCGCCAGATCGTCGGTCATCAAGTTGAGAATTGAGGGCAGCTTCATAAAGTAGTCCGTTATTTTATGTCGAGATTGTTCGTGTAAAGTCAGACCCGGTTTTATACCTATTAGGGATTCGCGTCTGGAATCGTCTTAATTGAATGTCAAAAGTGAATGTTGAGGTGGTGCGATGTTCTTAAACGCGGCGTATGTTAATCAGCCTAATGGCAGTAGGCAAGTCGTTTCATTCTCAGTCGTGTAGTCAAAAACAATCGGTGACTTGATGGCAACTTCAGACTTTGTCAGGTAAAATGCCCGCGCTTTTCCTGAATTGCGAATTGAGCGTTGCGGCCTTCTGAAATACATTGCCGTGCTGATTGATGGCGTTCGTAACACCACTATTAATTCGTCCATCAATAATCTCTATTCGCATTTCGCAATCAGAAACTAACAAAACACAAATCACAATTATGCTGACTCTCGGAATTCATTATATTGGGACTATCGCGTCGCTGGATATGCGTGGCAAGTTCATCAAAGGGCAAGGCGGTTTTCAATTGCAGATGCTGGTGGACAAAGCTTTATCAGCTGGCACAACCAAAATCTTGTTGAACCTCACTGAAGTCCCAATTATTGACAGCATGGGAATAGGCGAAATCGTTCGTGCCTTTAAGAGAGTAGGGGAAGCCGGCGGTATGCTGAAACTGGTTGGAGTGACTGACCGGGTTTATGGCGCGTTGAAAATCACACAGTTGCTGGATTTGATCGAAAGTTACAAAACCGAAGAAGAAGGAGTGGCCAGTTTCGGCAAGGAAAAGAAAGCCAAAGGTAAAAAGAAAAAAGATGATTCAGCCGCAAATGAAGAATCTTCTGAAAGCGATTCTGACGAAAAAAACGAGGATTGAAGCTTTCAACTTCGCACCTCGTTTTTCCTGCTATCCGTAAACTGTAATTTTGAAAATTACTTTTGGGCAACCGCGTAATAACCTTCCTTGTGTTGTACTTTCAAACTCGGCAAACCTTTCGGCTGTTTCACGTTAACTTTGATTTTGTGCCATTGGCCGTCCTTTTTGATGTTGGTAGGCAAATAGCCAATGCTGTACTGATGGCGCAATTCCAAAGCAATGCGAGTGGTTTGATCTTCAAGTTCAGCCGCTGTGCGAGGAAAGAAAGCTTTGCCGCCAGTGACCTGAGCAATCTCTTCCAGAATTCCCTGACCCTGCATGTCCAAGGAAGTGCCTGAGCCTCCGCCCATCTCAACAATCCCAAGACAATAAATCTGAACTCCGGCTTCTTTAAGCAACTTACGAAGCTCGCCGTAAGTGTAGCGCGAAGAATTATCTTGACCGTCTGATATCAACAACAGTGCGCGTTTTGTGTGGCGGCCTTGTTTAACTTTCTCGATGCCAAGATACGCGGCATCGTAAACAGCCGTCTGTCCCTTTGGGTCTACCAGATGAAGTTTGTTCGACAAAGTATCGCCGTCTGTAAATTCAGCCAGCAAATTGGCACGTTGATTAAACCCAACCAGAAAGAAGTCATCGTCTGCGTGGCTGGTTTGGATGAAAGCTTTCAGGGCGTCCAGCGCGCGATCAAGTTTCCCTTTCATGCTCCCGGAAACATCAAAAACGATTCCCAGACTGACCGGCACATCGTCGTCGCTGAAATGAGTAATCTCCTGCTTGACCTTGTCTTCAAAAACCTCAAAGTGATGTTTGTCCAATCCCGTCACCAAACGGTTATAAGGGTCAGTGACAGTGACCGTCATAGAGACAAGTTCAGTATTGACGACATCGCTAAATGGCTTTTGGCCTTCTTCAGCCGGACGGGCAGGACGTTGTTGAGTTTGTTGCCCTTGAGATTGAGGGTTTGACTGTGTAGAGGATTGTGCTTCCTCTTTTTTCTTTTCTCCGCTTTGCTGCGGGGTTTGCTCTGCAGAAACAACTGCCAAGCAAATCAGCAGGAAGTAGAGTGCCAGAACAATTGGGCGCGAAAAAGAGTTCTTTGACATCGTGACCCCCTTCTAAACATCCCGCGTATGCGGGGAAACTAAATTTAGATAAAGACTTCGTCTCAGACCTGCCAGATCATTGATTATCTTGTTGGCTATTGCCTGGGAACAGTTTGACGGGTGGATCGGGGACGACTCGGTAAGCATTGTACCCACAGCAATGACCAGGTGCAATCTATCAGGCAAAGCAGAAAAAAGTTTTTACAATTACATCTCTATGGCTTAACAGGAGCCATAGGAACCTCGCGTTCGCCAGAATCGAATAGCAGTCCGGTTTCAGCATCAAAGAGACGAAACTCGAACACGATCGGCAGTGAGACATCACTGGGAAGCAGAAAAGAAAAGTCCAATGACTTTACGTATTCACTGGCGTTAACAGTTTTTTGATCGCGAAAAATTATCTGGCTCTGTCCGTCTCTAACAGAAACCTCCAACCGATAACCGCTCTGAGATTTGCCGTCTATAGTGATAGTCATTCGAGCCGTCTCACCGGCTTGATAAGATTGGTGGTCAGGGCGAATATCACTGACTGTAACGGAATCATCATCCATCAATTTCAACAGGTCCAACTCGCCTTTGGCCAAAACCTGCCCCGCCTTGTCGGTCAGCGTGTATTTGACTTTGTCTGTTTCCAGCGAATCCGGCAATCTGAATTCAACGCGCGTTTGTCTGCTGATGCTAATCTGTTTCTGATCCTTCAGTTTGGCGGCAGAGATAGCAAGTGTTGCTGTGTTGACCGGATATTGTGAACTAAGTTCGAAAGAGAGATTGAACGAATCGCTGGCGTCTTCGCTGGCCAACAATCTGGTTTTTACTTGGACTTGCGTTGCTAAAATGGCGAATTTATCTGGAACAGGAATAGAAGAGTTGCCAGCCGACGATGTTGATATTCCTGTTTTGGATCGTTTTTGCTCTACCGGAATAATCGTGACGGCAACAGCCAGGGTTGGGTCAGATACCTGACGAAGCGGGGCAATTCTGAAAAAATGCCGTTCGCCCAACTGGTCGTAAATAGCTAGGGAATAATGGTCGCCTGAAGGACTGATCCCGTTAATTTGCAATAGGCTGATTTCTTTTGGTGGCAAAACCACTGACACCTGGCCGACTTCCTTTTGCTCATCGCTGCTGCCAAGACTGATTCTGGCAAAGCCGCGAAATTCCGACGTTGAATTGTTTGTCAGTACCAGCCGCAATTTCCCTTCGTTGTTTTCAATCCATCCACTGACTGAAAATCTTTGCTCGTTCAATGGTTCCCTGGAATAAGCTACGCAAAACTGTCCCTCCGCCACAAAAGCGACAACAAGCAAGACCAAACTGAGAAATCGAGTCAGCATAAAAAACATATCGGCAGTTGGCATTACGTCCAACCCACAATCGCGGATTTTTTTCGGACGCAGCCAACTGCCATTTCGGTCAGAACCTAATATCTGCCAAAGAGCAAAAAGATTAATCTGGTTCGCCGTTGATGATTTTGTTGACTCTGGCAATTATTCCGCGGCGTGAACGGCCTCCGTTGATTTGTCTGGCCCACACAGTGATTAAAGCCTCCATTTCCTGAGCCGAGTAATCCGGTGGATTACTGTCTCTGGCATTGATGTCCAGCACGATGCGGGTGAATCGCATCTTGACGCCAGCCACGTCCAGGTCTGTCGTGCCAAGTTCCAAATGCAAAACGGGAGGTTCTGTTGCTTTCTGGAAAGAGACGATCAGGTCTTTTTTGGTGATACTGGCGGGAACAGCATTTAGGGCTTTTCCAGACATTGAAGCTATCTTTTGGCGAGCATCGTCAGGGATTGTATAGGAAAGCGTGCCTGCAATCGTGTCGTCGGAGTTTGCTGCCGTAAAGGTAAATGAAACCTTGCCGCGAACGTCGTATGCGTCAGCCTCTCCGTTTTTCAGTTTGGCGATTACCAGTTTGGCCGCAGTCGTATAAACAACTGCCTTCGGTGTGACTGGCGATTGAGCGCTGGCGCTGATGCCCAGCCCCAGCAAGCAAACAAAAGCAAAGATAGCTCTCGAAAATTTGGTGTTCATAAATTTGTGTTTCTACCTCCAAAACGTGTTTTGAAATTCAAGGGGGGTGCCGGATCAACTTAAAGCCTAAACCAAAACTTTATTTAGGGAATTCGGATTTGGCCAGATGATTCGGAGTCAGAATGGTTGTGAGTTCAGGGCAACTTTGGGCTACAAGAACGGACAGCTTACGGTTTCGCTGTTTTATTTTCAACATCTTCTTCATCAATTGTAATCAAACGGTTGATGGCAGCAATTATGCCAAGCCGCTGCCGTTTGGTGTTTATTTGCCTGGTCCAGCTACAAAAAAGCTGATTGATCTGAGCCTGCGTTTCGTAAATCTCCAACGCGAAGTTATCAAAATGCAGCGCTGCATTGCCGATTTCAGCTTCATTAGCAGAAATCAGCAACTTGATCAGGGGACAGGCAGTGCCACGACGAAAATTCGCAGTCAATTCTTTTTGCGTTATGTTCGTTGGTATATCGGCCAACTTGCGTCCAGATGATTGCGCTATTTTTTGCCGCGTTTCATCCGGCAAAATATACACCAGAGTTCCCGCCAGCGAATCGTTTTCGTTGGCTTTGACAACGGTCAGAGTAACGCGGCCACGTACCATCGAATTTGAGCCGTCAGCAAGCTTCAATTTTGCCTCAACAAGTTTAGGCGCAGTTGTGAAAATGACCGGTGCTCTAACCGATGGTTTGGTCTGTGCGGCGGTTTGCGAGCGTACTGATACGTCTAATCCTGACCATCCAGCCAGGCAGATCAAAAGCAGCAGCTTGCTTGCAAATTTCAGGTTCATCTCGCAATGTTGAGCGCGGTTCGCAACGCTTTGGTGGTGATTTGAAAATTGATTGCGCCGTCACTGTGAAGTTGAGGTCGGCAGCGCATTCAATCAGTTTTGCCGGTTCGGTGAAGCTTAAAATAGACGCGCCCGTTGAAAATTTCCCAGTGAGTGCAACTTTCAGACCGGGCGCATCGCTACAAACTCAAGCCTGCTAAACGCCAGCATCTGGTTGTGGTTTCATTATTTTTCCTGCCCCAGCCAGTTAAAAAACAATGTAGATTTAATTGACGCCGGAAAAAACAGTGTCCGGTTAACCCTGAAAGAATTTAGAAATGACCAGAAAGACAAGGCCGTCATACCACCAGCTTCGCATTGGAGTGGACACCGGTGGCACTTTCACAGACTTTATAGTCGTCTTCAAAAAACGTCAGCTTTCATTCAAAATTCCTTCGACGCCTTACTCCCCTGCTCAGGCCATATTGACTGGCCTTGATCAAGCCCTGAGTCAAATCAACGATGAATTTGAAGCATTGGTGGGTGCTGAAGTGGAGATTGTTCATGGCACAACCGTTGCCACCAATTCCCTGCTGGAACGCAAAGGCGCGCGCACTGCATTGGTCACCACAGCCGGTTTTGAAGACGTGATTGAAATCGGTCGCCAGGCTCGGCCAGACCTTTATAACCTTTCCGTTGTCCGCCCTGCCCCGCTGGTTCCCGCCGAACTGCGTTTCGGGGTCAAGGAGCGTATCGCCGCCGATGCCCGGGTCATTCAACCGCTGACTCAACGTGAACTGGCCGCGCTGCTGAAAAAGCTGAAGTTGGCCGAAGTCGAATCCATAGCCGTTTCCCTGCTTTTTTCTTTCGCGTCGAATCCATAGCCGTTTCCCTGCTTTTTTCTTTCGCCAATTCCGACCACGAGAAAAAAATCGCCGAGGCTCTTGAGCCACTGGGCGTTCCTGTATCTGTCTCACACAAAATTCTGCCCGAATACCGCGAGTTCGAGCGCACTTCGACCGTCGTCATCAACGCTTACCTGGCTCCGAAAGTCAGCAATTATCTGGGCGAATTGACTGAAGGATTAACTCGCAAGCTCAAGCATCAGGACAAAACCCGGTTGCGAATCATGCAATCTTCCGGCGGTTCGATTTCCGCCGAAGTCGCCGCGAGAGAACCGGTTCGCACTATTCTTTCAGGCCCGGCTGGCGGAGTCGTCGCCGCAATGCGAGTTGCCGAACTTGCTGGTTTCGGCGACATCGTCACTTTCGACATGGGCGGAACTTCAACAGACGTGGCACTTTGCAAAGGCGAAGCTCGCACAACCAACGAAGCGCAAATCACAGGCTTGCCTGTCGCTGTGCCGGTTTTGGACATTCACACCGTCGGCGCTGGCGGAGGTTCGATTGCCTATGTTGACGAAGGCGGCGCGCTCAGAGTCGGCCCCGAATCAGCCGGAGCCGACCCCGGCCCGGCGTGTTACGGTTTCGGAACTCGTCCGACCGTGACCGACGCCAATCTGGTTTTGGGAAGGTTTGCAGGTGGAGGTTTGTTGGCAGGCGAAATGGCTTTGGATGAATTCAGAGCCGCCGCCGTGCTTGATCGTCTGGCCGACGACATGTCGCGTGCCTCTTCAAAACTGGTAACACGCGAACAGGCCGCGCTTGGAGTCATTCGCGTCGCCAACGCAAACATGGAACAGGCTCTGCGTCTGGTTTCAGTTGAACGCGGCCACGACCCGCGTCGCTTTTCGATGGTCAGTTTTGGCGGAGCCGGCGGTTTGCACGCGGCGGCATTGGCCGAAGCTTTGCGAATTCCGCGCGTGCTGATTCCCTCTTTCCCCGGAGCTTTTTCCGCGCTCGGGGTTTTGCTGGCCGATGTGGTCAAAGATTATTCACGCACGGTGATGCTGACAATCGCCCCAAACGTGATGCTGACAATCGCCGCAAATGAATTTGGCGACGAATCAAAACAACATCGCCGCATAGAGCGTGAATTCGCCGCCATGGAAAAACTGGCCAAAGCCGATTTGCGCGCCGAAGGCTTTGCGCCTGATCAAACCAAACTTGTTCGCTTGCTGGCCGTGCGTTATCGGGGCCAGTCGTTTGAACTCGAAGTGGCGGCGGACGCAAATGCCATTGAGCAATTTCACCAAATTCACCGCGAACGTTACGGCCACGCCGACCAAAACAAAGCCGTCGAAATCGTCAGCGTTCGGCTGCGTGCAGTTGGCATCACTGACAAACCGCAGCTCCAACAGGAAAAAACTTTTCGCCGTTACAAAGCCAAACCCGACCGCGAAGCCCTGATCTGGCTGGGCGACAAACGCCGCAAAGCCGCAGTTTTTGATCGAGCAAACTTGCTGCCCGGAGCCAAAATAACTGCTCCGGCAATTGTCATCGAATACGGCTCAACGACCTTGATCCCGCCCGGCTGGCACGCAACAGTTGACGCCTGGCAAAACCTGATTCTCGAAACCTTGTAAAGCAATCAACCGAAGACAGGATATTTCCGATGCCAGTCGGTCGCCTGTTGATAAGCCATTGCCACACGCAACGGAGCGCCTTCGTCATACAGATTTCCGGTAAACATAATCGCTTGCGGCAGTTTGTTTATGAAACCGCACGGCGTGACAACTGCCGGATGGCCGGTCAAATTGGTCAGCGTCAAACTGGCGCTGCCCGGCGCAGGCGTGACGAACACATCCCAGTCCGCCATCAACTTATCCATCTCTCTCATCAGCAAAGTCCGGGCGCGTTGGGCGCGAATGTATTCCACCGCCGGAATGAACCGCGAAGTGCGGAAGCTGTTCGGCCAATCATTTGGACTTTGGCCAGACAGTTGGTTGACTCTGCCGTCGCGAGTTATATCGTCAAATGCGGCGGCGGCTTCGGCGCTCAAAATTGTTCGCAGGCTTTGGAAATCGAACTGCGGCAATTCAAATGGTTCCAGTTTCGCTCCGGCCTTTCGCAGAACATCCAGCGCGTCGGCGTACATTTTTTTGCGTTCCTCGCTGTTTCCCTGCCCGCCTTGATTGCCGCCTCGACCGCCTGCTCCAGCGGTTGGTTCGAATTCGGCTTTTATGTAACCGATCTTCATTTGAGAAAGCGGACGATCGGGATTCCAGTTGAACGGAACATCTTCTACGGTCAGGTCGTGACCGTCCGGGCCGTAAATCGCAGCCAGCACCAAAGCGCAATCTTCGACCGAGCGGCAAATCGGGCCGATCTTGTCCATAGTCCAACTCAAACCCATTGCGCCGTAACGGCTGACACGGCCATAAGTTGGACGCAATCCTGTCACGCCGCAACGCGACGAAGGCGAGACAATCGAGCCCAAAGTTTCAGTTCCAATCGCAAACCCCACCAAGCCCGCCGACGTAGCCGAAGCTGAACCAGCCGACGAACCAGACGAACCGATGTTTGTTTCTTCCGGCTGCCACGGATTGCGAGTCATGCCTTTGAACCAGCGACCACCTTGCGCCAGAGCGCCCATTGAAAGTTTGGCGACCAGCACGGCTCCGGCTTCGCGCAAACGTTCGACGACTGTCGAATCGTAATCAATCATTTGGTCTTTGTACGGTTCGGCCCCCCAAGTGGTCTTGATGCCTTTGGTGGCGAACAGGTCTTTGACTCCGCACGGAATGCCGTGCAGCGGGCCGCGATATTTTCCGGCTTTGATTTCGCGGTCGGCGGCTTCGGCCTGTTTCAACGCCAGTTCTTCGGTCAGAGTGACAACGTTCAGCAATTTGTCGCCGTATTTTTTCAGCCGCCCCAAATACATTTTGGTCAACTCAACCGAAGAAACTTTGCGAGTGCGAACCAGTTGAGCTAACTCTGCAACAGTGGCAAAAGCGAGGTCTTCGACGGTGGAGAATTTCGGAGCNAGGCTTTGATTTCGCGGTCGGCGGCTTCGGCCTGTTTCAACGCCAGTTCTTCGGTCAGGGTGACGACATTCAGCAATTTGTCGCCATATTTTTTCAACCGACCCAAATACATTTTGGTCAGTTCAACCGAAGAAACTTTGCGCGTGCGAACCAGTTGAGCTAGCTCTGCAACAGTGGCAAAAGCGAGGTCTTCGATGGTGGAGAATTTCGGAGCGACGGTTTTGGTTGCGGCAGGCCTAGCCGATCTGGCGGATTTGGCTACACGCTGGCGATATGTTTTCAGCTTGCCAGGCAGTGCCGGGTGAAAAGCCGTCGCCGGTTCAGTGTCCAGCGGAACGTCAATCTTTCTCACGGCTTCGTAACTGGCCAGATTACGATTGACGCCTGCCAAAGCCATATTTTCTTGAGCTTCGGTCAATTCAATGCCGATCAGTTTTTCAGTCGCCTGCAACATTTCGCGGGTGATGCGTTGAGCGGCTTGCTGCTGACCTTCCCTGCTGACGCCCGCGGCGGTTTGAGCCAAGCCAGTTTCGGCAGTTGCCATTGTCAATCCGGCGGCTCCGGCGGCTGGCATCAGTTTGACGAATGAACGGCGGTTGAGTTTCGTCTCAGAAGTTGAGTCGGCTATTGAACTATCTTTGGAATTACGGGTGCGGTTTTTCTTCATAGCTTTGACTTTCCTGTCCATTGTGAAAACAAGCCTTCGGCTTGCCGGGTTTTCTGTCTATCCTGTATTGTCGCGCCTGTTTTATCAGGTAGATTTTGGTGGAACTTCCTAACCGAAATAACACATATCAATCTTTCGTGCCAAATAACAAAAAGGAGTCGAAGTTCTTGAAGCAAATTTTTCTGATTACTCTCCTCACGCTGCTGTCTGTTTCCGCAGTTTTGGGCCAAACGAAAACTGCGCGTCCTGTAAAAGGCAGAACCGCTAGCGCGCCCAAAGGCGGCGCTGAAGCTCAATTGAAAAAGCTGGAGCGTGAATGGTTCACGGCTGTCGTCAAAAAAGACGCCGTTGCGCTCAATCGAATCTTTGGCGACGATTTCACTGCCATCAATACTGACGGCAGTTTCGTCACCAAAAAAGAAATGGTCGAAATGTTGAACTCCGGCAAAATGCAGCTTGACGAAATTCGCGGTGAAGATTTCAAGCTGCGGCTTTACGGGACGACAGCCGTCGTCACCGGTCGTTCGACTTACATACGCGAAGGCAAAGCGCTCGGCACTTCCAGCCACACGGAAGTCTGGGTTAAACGCGCGGGGTTATGGAAAGCCGTTTCCTGGGTTTCCATCCCGCTGAAATCATCAGTTTTGGGAGCAAAAGCAGTGACTACAGAATCAGGTTTAAGATACGAAGACACAGTCGTTGGAACCGGCGCAAGCCCTCAACCCGGCCACGAGGTAACCGTCCATTACACTGGCATGTTGGAAGATGGAACAAAGTTCGACAGTTCGGTTGATCGCGGTCAGCCATTCAAATTCAACATTGGTATTGGCCGCGTCATCAAAGGCTGGGACGAAGGCGTGATGACGATGAAAGTCGGCGGCAAACGCAAATTGGTGATTCCTCCGCAACTTGGTTATGGAGCGCGCGGCGCTGGCGGAGTGATTCCACCGAACGCTACGCTGGTCTTTGAAGTGGAATTGCTGGATACGAAAGAAGTGAAGTAGTTTGAGAGGGGGACAATTTTGAAAATTGTCCCTCTCTCAAATTGAGGTTATGAGACCAGCTTGGCCTCCGTTTTTTTCGGCAGTTTCAGCAGCAATGCCAGCAAGCCAGAAACCAGAATGCTGAATCCCAAAAACTTCAAACCCGGCGTGTAAGAGCCGCTGTCTTTTTTCATTTGTCCCAGCACTTGTGGCCCGAAATACCCCCCCAGGTTTCCGACCGAGTTGATCAAACCAACGGAGGTTGCAGCCATAGCCGAAGTCATAAAAGCACTTGGCCAAGTCCAGAAAACAGGCAGATAAGCGTGGACTCCGATTCCAACCAGACAGAAAAAGAAGATCATCAAAAACAGATTGTCCTGATAAACAATCAGGAAACCCATCGAAACTGCTGCCAGCAATAAAGGCAACGCGGTGTGAAATCTGCGTTCACCGGTTTTGTCGGAATGTTTGGCCACCCACAACATGGCGAACAACGCGCAGATGTACGGAAGCATGCTGATGATGGTTTGTTCAGTGCTGGAGCGATCTTTCAGTTGAGCAATGATGGATGGAATGAAAAATGCCAAGCCGTAATAACCGATGACGATGCTCAGGTAGATTGCCGTCAACAGTATCGTTTCTTTCTTTTTCAAAGCCTGAAAAACTTCCTGCCAGAAACTTATTTTGACAGCCGATTCTTTTTCACGTCGTTCGCGTTCAAGTTCTTCTGTGATCCATTTCTTTTCGTCTTCCGGCAGCCATTTGGCTTCGTGCGGCCAGTCGGTCAGGTAAAAGATGGTCACAATTCCCAAAATGACCGAAGGAATGCCTTCGAGGATGTAAACCCAGCGCCATCCAGAAATACCTCCCCAGTGAGCCTTTTCCAGTATCCAGCGCGACAGCGGCAAGCCGATGATCGTCGCCACCGGCAAGCCGATCATAAATTGTGATTTGGCTTTGGCGCGGTCCTGATAACGGAACCAGTGAGTCAGATAAACAATGATGCCGGGGAAGAATCCTGCTTCGGCAATGCCCAGAAGAAAGCGCAAAAAGTAAAACTGCTTTACGTCACAGGTGCAGTTCGTCATCTGGGGTGGAGTAACTCCCATCAGCGAGGTCAGCGATCCAAGTGCGGCCGTCACCGGTCGAAATAGCGCGCACCAGTCAACGGCGCAAAGGAAATTCAGGTAAGGCGTACCGACCAAACCCATCAGCGAAGCGATGATTCCCCAAGAAATCATGATGCGGGCAATCCATTTTCGCGCGCTCCATTTTTCAACGATCAAGGTTCCTGGGATTTCCAACAGAAGATAACCAATGAAAAAGATGCCTGCTCCGATGCCTATGACAGCATCGTCAAACCCCAGTCCGCCTTCACCCAAAGACTTTTTCATATCCAGCGCGGCTACTCCGACATTTGTGCGGTCAATGTAGGCCAGAAAATAAAGCAGCAGTAGAAACGGCATCAGCCGTTTGGTGATGCGCTTGTGTGCGCGTTCGGCTACGGGCAGAGAAGAGTCAGCAAGGCTAACCGCCATCATTAGTCTCCTTGGTTGTTTTGTGTGAAAAGCGATGAGTGATCGGCGACGGTTTTAGAACTGGAAATAAGTTCGTTCGGGCGTCACCGTTTCTTGATGCGGGCGCGATGCTACTATCGAGGTCTGGCGATGGCAAGAGAATGAAACGGCAAATGCCGAATTCGGAATGATGAGGCAATGGCAGATTGATCATCCATCAGCCCGAATTCAGCATTTCATTTGATTGTTATTGTCACGGTGTTGGCCGTCTGACCATCAACGGTCAGCGCGATGTTGATCGTTCCGCGACCGACCAGTGATTGAGGCAGTCGAATGTTGATCTGATCCAGCCCGACAAATTCCTGAGTGGCTCCGGCGTAAAAAACCTGTGCTTCTGTTCCTCCAAGCTTGGCGGAGACAGCGGACAAGCTGCTGCGATTTCTGACGCCAGTGGCATACAACAACAAATAAACCTGATCGGTTGACTGGCTCAGGTCTATTGGAATTGGAACCAGCTTGCCCAGGTTCGCGTCAAAACGTGACGTCGCTTCGTAACTGGTTGCACCGTTGGCCTTTACTCTTTGGACGATTGCGACGGCTGGCCCCTGGCCGGTTGCAGCGGCGGAAAAGAGCGACGGGGCGACTGTGGCGATTTCAATGTTGGCGACTGACAACGTGCCGTCGCTGTTTGTGGCAATGATCGTTGCCAAGCCTTTGGCTGAACCAGCCGGAACCAGAAAATTGACTTGAGTCGGCGAAACGAAAAACAGCGGCGCGGCGCGTTCTGTGCCCAAACTGTCTTTGACGATCAAGCTTGCCCCGGTCAACGAAGTAGGCAACGGCAGCGAAGTTGCGGCTTGAGTTTTTGTCGCCAACCGATTGCCAAAAGCTGTGGCAATGGAATCACCTGCCAGCTTGGTATTGCTGAAACTGGCCGCTGAAACGGCAGCCATCGGTTGCGCGAAAGTCAGCGTAGCTCCTGAAAAACTGGCGGCCACTGCGTTGGCCGAAGTGTCAACGACTTCACGCGGAATCGGCTGGTCGCCAAAATTCAGGAAAGTGTTGGTAACGTTTTCAGCGGCCAGCACGGTAAATGTAATGACGGCTATCGGCTGTTTGCCAACAGCGAGTTTCTGTCCGCCCGGCAACGCCAGCGCGATTCCGGCTTTGCCCACGCCAATCATTGCGGTGTTGACGTTTAACGCCGCGCCGGTTGTTCCAGAAATTGTTGAAGCAGAAACGAATCGCAACTGACTGGTGTCAAAATTCAAACTGAATCCGACTGCATTTTCATTGCCTACTGCTTCCATCTCAACAACTATGCTTTGGTTTTGCCCACGCGCCGCGATGGACTGCTGCACTCGCAATGTGCGAGTGGTTTGAGCAGAAACCTCAACTGACGTAAAAGCAACCAAAGCGCAAAAGACAATCAGTGACAAAGACGATGCAAGAAGACGGGAGAGATATTGAGCGCATGCCATGGCATTACTCCAATTTCGGGAGTCAGAAATGTAGGCACCAACTTGATTGATTTTCGGGGCGAGGGGCGAATGGTTCGAGCGGCTTGCGATGCGGGGTGTGAGAGCGAAGCCTGCTGTTATCGAGGCAAGGGCATCATAATCGCTGGATTTTGGTCTGTACAGCTTTACTTCGCGGCTTTATTTGATTGGCTGAAACAAACTGGCTTCGTAACTAACGCCAAAACTGATACCGCTTTGGGCGCTGTTGTGATTGATGCCTTTGATTCCGGCTATGTCCCAGATCAAGCCAGCAGCGCGAATGCGAGCGCCCAATCTTGCGGCTCCGTCTGATTCGGTGCCGAGCGGAGCAGTCTTTCGAGTGTTGTAACGTCCGTTGACTTCTCCAACCAAAGTTAGCCGGTCGTTGTACAGATAACTGACTCCCAGCCCATAAAGCAAAACGTCGTTTTGGGTGAACAGATCAACCGGCGCGGTCAGGATTCCCAGTCCCAGATTGCCAACGACTCTAATTCGTTTGCCGAAGTTTTTGCCGACGAGAGTCGTGGCAAAAAAATTGGTCTGGTTGATGCCGATCCCGCGTGATTGATTGGAGTTCGGTAACTCGGCTCCAAAGCGAAAACCAACAGAGGGCATTCTTTTGGTTTCATGGCGCAATTTGATTTTAGTGGCCAGATAAAAGTCACCACTGTCATGCGTGGAATTTGTCGCCTGGCTCAAACGTAGGGGAATCGCCGACGGGCGGAATTGACGATTGATGCTCAGAAAGTTTTGGATCACGCCGCCGGCTTCAAACTCCACGTTCGGAGCCAGCCCAAACGTGGCGGAAACAACTCCGAACCGAGTCGGGTCGCCATTCAAACCTGACAAGGTAAAGTTTTTGTCCTGCATAAAATCGAACCCAAATTCAAATCGAACAGAGCCGGGTTTGACGGTTTCAACATCTTCAGTGACAAGCGGCCTTTGCTGAGCCAGCACAGGCAAGCAGACAAATATCAGCGTTAATGTGGATAAAAAAAACTTCTTGTTCACTTGCTGGCTCCTTGTTTGATTTCGCGGACAACGCGAAAACCAATGTCGAAACGGCTTTTGTCCTGAAAATAATTGCTGCGCTCAGCAGCGCGCGGCAGAACCTGCCCGCTTCCGAAACCTCCGCCACGCAAAGACTTTGTCGGCCCTTCAAAACCCATCAACTTGACCTTCTTTCCAACCACAGCGCCTTGAGGATTAATGCGATCACGCAATTTGTAATAGTCGGGATCGTACCAATCGGAACACCATTCCCAAACTTTGCCCGCCGATAAGAATTTGAGATTCGCTTCATCCAGGGATTGACGCGTTGATTTCAAGATCACGGCTTTTTCCCATTCAGCTTCGGTCGGCAGACGGTAACTGCTTCCGCTTTGTTGCGACAACCATTTGCAGAAAGCGACAGCGTCATTCCAACTGACGAAAACAACCGGATAGTCATCATGCCCCGCTGGATATTGATTCGCGTGCCAGCCGTAGCCCAATCCTTGCGGGGGTTGGTGGCCGGTATCGTCAACGAATCTTTTATAAAGCCGGTTGGTTATCTCAGTGCGGGAAATCTCAAATGCAGAGACAAAGACCTGATGTTTTGGGCGTTGATCTTTGTCGCCATTATCTCTCCCCATTTCAAAAACGCCTTCTTCAATCATCAGTAACTCTGGATCAATGAAAGGCTTAAGAACAATCTTCAACGAACTAATTTTGCCAGGTTCGACTGAAACGCTGCCAACCCATTCATAGAAATTCCGTTTTCTGGCAACGATCTGATGCTTGCCCGTTGATAAGCCTGACAGAGTGTGAGGCTGTCCCACCTTTGGCCTGATATTTTCCTGGCCGTCTATTATCACCAACGCATCCGGTTCATTTATCGTAAAAGCCAGGCTGCCGGGCTGCGGTTTTTTATTTATTGGGACTTCAAATCTGGTGTTTCCAGCTCCCATAGAAAAAGGCCCGCTCCAGTCTTCGTAACCGGTAATGCTGACCTTCAATTTGTGATCGCCAGTGGCCACACCAAAAATAACCAGATTGCCGTCAATGCCTGAGAAGCCTTTCACTGTCCCGTCAATTTCGATCAAAGCTCCGGGAGGCGCCAGGATGGTAAGTCTGGGAGCAGGAGCAGGTACGGGTTTAATGGTCGTGGGTTTTGGCTTCGGTGGCTTGTCGTTTTTTTTGACCGCTTTTGCCGCCGTTTTTTTCTTACTAGGCTTTGGAATCTCCCGGCCAGTCGGATCCTGAGCAACAATACCTGCGACAAGATGCAAAGACAGCAGCGAGAGGCAAACAAACAACAGCCCCGAGTTGAGCAGATGT
>JBGAPB010000010.1:0-39048 GCA_044221525.1 Blastocatellia bacterium
GTGATCGGGTAACGGCTGATGTGAAATTCCGGCAGCCAGAGCTTTTGCGGCTTGGCGGCACGTTCAGCTTTTGCGTCACCGTACTGAAACTCGCCTTCGGGAATCCGTACCCAGTCAATGTCGGGCGAGCCGTCAACGATTCCGACGCCTTTGCGATTGTCCCAGCCGGTCAGTGCCAATGCGCGTCCGACTGCTGCGCGAGCTTGAGGTTCAGGATCGTGTTTCAAATCAGTCAGGCGTGGAATCCATTTGTCTCGCAACCGTTCGCGCGTAGCTTTTGGCAATTCGGCTCCGCTGCGAACTACGCATTGAGCCGCGACTAACGGATTCGCTTCGGCAACCCATTCAACGACTTTGGAGCAATCGTCGCTGTACAAACCGGCCAGCAACACGGCGGCTTCTTCCCAGTTGGTGCGCTGCCACCAGTTTTCAGGCCGCCAAATGTCCGTGGCTTTCAATCGCCCAACCCGAATTTCGCCATCCATAAATCTGGCGGCAAAGTATTCCTGCAACAGTTGATGAGTGAACCGAACCTGTTCGCCTACGCTGAGAATGCTGGCGCTGCCCGCCAGATATAGCAGCCGCTCTCCCAAAACGGCTGCGACTTCCTGACTGGGCAGGACGGTCAGCGCGTTACCGGCATCGGCTTCACCTTCTCGGCGAATCTGCATTTCGTAGGCGACTTGGGCCAGTCCATCGGTCAGCGGAGTTTGTTCATCGGCTGGGATGCGTTCGCGGTGCAACAGCGTTTCCACAAACAGTTGGAACAATTCGCCTCGATTTTCCGGCAAGGTTCCCTGTTCGGCATAAACGCTGGTCAACATCAGCAGCATGTACGGATTGCGAGCCAACTCCAGCAATGAACTTTGGGAATGCTGGCCGCGCACTTTCTGCCGCCAAATGTCGTCCTGCTCGAAAGAGGTGATGCCGATAACGTTCGGGTTTTCCCGTGGAATGTCGGGCGCGTTCCAGAACAGATCGAAGCTGGCTCCGGCGTTTTGCCAGATTGGCCAGAGCTTTTTGACTTCGTCACCGCCCGCGATGCGCCAGAACAGAGCTTCGCCTTCGGTTTCGCCCAGATAACGCACGGCGAACTCCCGAATGCGAGCGGGATCAAGCGGCGTGATGTTGATCAGGTCAAAGCCCAGATCAATCGTGTAATCCAGTTCGCGGCAGGAAACGACTGCCAGCAGTTTCGGGTGTTGCTGTATGAACTGACGAACCTGTTCGTATTTGTCTTTGTGCTGGCTGGCGGGCAATTCGTTCAAACCGTCCAGCAACAATGCCGCGCGCTTTTCCGCCAACAACACATCCAGGTAATCGCCCAATTCGCCAAGCTGCGCGGCGATGAACTCCGGCAAAGTTTGTTCGGCGTCAGTCCATCTGCCCAAACGAATCAGCAAAGGAATCGGAGCCCGGCCGTCCTGCAAAGCCGTCTGAACCAAATCCGCCGCCAGCTTCCAGATGGTTGTGGTCTTGCCTCCACCCGGTTCACCAAGCAAAACGGTGCGGCGAAGTTTCAGAATTTCTTCGACTGCGTTTTCAAAACGTCGGCGTTCCTGCTGAATTTGCCGAGTTTTCATCGGCAGCAGTTCAAAGACCGCGCGCATTTCGGCGGGCTGAACTTTACGCTCTGAAGCGCCGCTCATCGGCGTGTACCTTTCAGTGGCGACCAGTTCTTCCAACCCAAGCCGCTCCAGATAGATCATTTCCAGCCTGCGTTGCGCCCGGCGTGGATCGGTGTCCATAGCTTCATTGAGGCTTGGGGATGGCAAGGCTTCGAGCAACCTGGAAAGCGCGGTGGCTTGGCCGAGATCGAATAAATTAATCCACTGGTAATCGGTTAGCAGGAAAGATTCTTTCTGCTGATTCACGTCTTCCAGAACCCAGGGGATGATCGGCTTTTGAATTTTCTGTGCAAACAAAATCTCTCGCTTGACCCATTTGTGACATAGCGATTTCTCTGTGACGACCGGAACCAATGCGTCGGATTTGATAATTCCGTCGGCAATCGCCATTGCCCATTCTTCGCCGCCTTTGATCGAGCTTCTGTCTATCCAGCAATCGTAACCGGCGGCATTCAGTTCGGCGATCAAGCTGTCAACGTCCTCCTTGTCTTCCCGGCAATAGCTGATAAACACCGTCTGACGGCGATTTTCGCCTGATGTGGCATTGATTTGGCTTGGCGGCTTTTCGGTCTTTGGCATTCGGAAACGTACCAACCGTTGAATGGATTGAACAAAGCTTTTATTTGAGGCCGGGCGCGAATCTAACCCGATGCTATGGCCGAATCAAGGTTTTGCAGGAAGATCGGTAATCAAACGATCGTCAGACCCTGGCAGCCAGACAGTGAAGGTCTGGCGGCAGAAACAAAAAAAGACTTAACGCATTTTTCGCGCTAAGTCTTTTTCCAGAACGATGAGCCGTGGTGGGCTCGAACCACCGACCCGCAGATTAAGAGTCTGCTGCTCTACCAACTGAGCTAACGGCCCGTATTGTCATTGAAATCAACTTGATGACTTGTTCAAGCGGGCTGCATTTTTGACGATGCGTCGGCGGGTTGTCAAGACAGCGATTTAACCGCCAAGTGACAATTGAATCAGACAAAAACTGCCACAGAGGCGCGGGGTCACAGAGATTAACTTTACTGATATTGAAGCTCTCCGCTCCGTGTCTCTGAGACTCTGTGGCTGTCCTGTTGAAAATCAGATTGCGGTTGCTCCGCCGTCAACGACAAAGACCTGACCCGTGACAAACGACGATTCATTCGAAGCCAGATACAGCGCCATACCTCCGACTTCGTCCGGCGTGCCGACGCGCGGAATCGGTTGAGTCGCTTCCAGCTTCTTGACGTAATTTTCGTTCTTCCAGAAGTACTCGCTGAAATCGGTTTCGATCAGTCCGGGCGCGATGGTGTTGACTCGAACGTTGTGTTTGCCGAATTCCAAAGCCCAACTGCGGGTCATCATAATCAGCGCGGCTTTGGTGCCGCTGTAAAGCAAACCGCCGTTTTGCGGCCTCAACCCGGCAATCGAAGCGATGTTGATGATCGAACCGCCTGTGCCGCGCTGGATCATCTTTGGCACGGTTTCCCGAATCAGCCGCAAAGACGACAGCACGTTGATTTCAAACATCTTGGCGAACATATCGTCTGTGACGTTCAACGCCGGGCCTTGGCCGATGTTGGTTGCGCTGTTGTTGACCAGAATGTCAGCCGGGCCGAACAGCTTTTCGGTTTCGGCAACCAGGTTGACCAGGTCTTCGGCGCGTCCGACATGACAAACCACAGGCGTGATTTTGCCGGGCAGTGATGAAAACTCTTTCGCCGTCGCTTCCAGATTTTCCAGTTTGCGGCTGGCAATGACGACGTTGGCTCCGGCTTCGGCCAGACGTTTTGTGATGGCTTTGCCAATGCCGCGGCCTCCGCCGGTGACGATGGCGACTTTGCCTTGCAGGCTTGAACTCATTTTGATTGCTCCTTGTTTGTGATTTCGATGAAGTGAACGCCCCGCATCTTATTCGCTTGGCGAGTTTGATTGAAAGCCGTTTTGGTTTTGATTATGAATGAATGCCGGAAGATTTTAAGACGCCACAGTTTAGAGTCACAAGCCTGTTGCCGCCGCAACCGAACTGCCTTTTCAAAAAAAATCTTCAGAAAAACTGGAAGAATGCCCTCATTGTGAGTTTTCTATCAGTGCCAGCATGATCTGCTGGTGTTGGGCAAGGATGTGGCGGTCCGATGCCGGTATTAACTACCCCCGCTGCTACCCTTTCAACTTGTTCTTTGGCACGAAAAGGCCGATTGTACCCAGTGAGCAATCGGCCTTTTCGCTGCCCAAATAAAGTTTTTGTCCTCACCCCACAAAAGCTCTCAACCAACAACTCCTGGCAACTTATGGCAGCTCCTGGTCTGAATCAGTTGCGGTCAAAGACATATCGGATGTCGGTTTCATGCGACAGGGACTTGCTTGACCGGCCTGTAAGAGTGGAGTAAAACTGACGCCGATTTAGCGGACGGCTTTAATAATTGCCTCCGCTGAAGGCTGTTAAAGCACAGAGTTGTTTCAAACAGCTTTGATTTCGACAACAGGAGTAGGGAGTGCATCGAATACCACGTTATTGTTCGCTGGACGGATTCACCGAATTAAGCTCTTCGCTTGAAGGAATCGTTCTGCGCTCCCTCGCTCCATTCGACACTGTCTGCGCTAGAACGCTAAACACCAACTATTACATTTTCATTCTGGAGCCTGAATCAGGAAAGGCTCTGGTGCAGGGCGGACGGTACTTTGAAGAACCCATTGAAGCCACTGTCAGCGGTTCAACTTTCGGCGGTTGTATGTTGAAAATGGGCTGGTTGGGTATTGGCTTCAGAATCGAATTTTATTCCGGCGGCCAGCGCATAGTGACTTCGCCGGTTCAAACCATCTGCATCGAACGCGGCGACAGCTAACAGCTTCAACCTTTTCGCCTGATCAGCCACAACACCAGCAAAGCTGTCGCGCCTCCCAAAGCATCAATCAAACTATCGTTAATTGTTCCCGTTCTGGAAGCCACAAAAGTCTGGTGGTATTCGTCCAGCAACGCATAAGCCGCAATCGCCAACCACGAATAAATCGCCCAGCGCCATTGCCAACGAACAGGATTCCCGGATCGAAAAGCTCTGAACAACATCAACGCCAGCAACCCGTATTCGGTGAAGTGCGCGGCCTTGCGAATCGCAAAGTGAACTGGCTGAAACTGCTCAAGCGTCAGGCTGGGAAATAATCGGTGAGCAATGTCGTAAAGTAGCGAGCCTGTGTTTTCCCCCGAAAATGAATCGGTTGAGAAAAAGAAAATGGCTGCCATCCAGATAAGTGGAGGCAGCCAGTAAAACAATTTTGAGTTTCGGATTTTGGATTTTGGATTTTCCAGATTGATCCTTTCGTTCATCGCCAACAACTCGCCAAATTCAGAATCAAGAATCCAAAATCGAGAATTACTGCGCTTCAGCGCCGCTGACGACTTCGATAATTTCGCGCGTGATCTTCGCCTGACGAACACGGTTCATCACCAGCGTCAGCTTATCAATCACTTCCGAAGCGTTCTTAGATGCGGAATCCATCGCGGTCATTCGCGCGCCAAGCTCCGAAGCTACGGATTCCAACAGCGCATGGTAAATTTGATTTTCGATCAGCTTTGGCAACAACTCGCTGTAAATCACTTGAGGCGGCTGTTCGTACAAATAATCAATCAGAACTTCACTTTGCCCGGCTTCGACTTCGTGACGGCCAATCGGCAGCAGTTGTTCAACCACTGGCCGCTGTGAAAGCGCCGATTTGAATTCGTTGTAAAGCAGGTAAACACGATCAATGGGCTTTTCTTCAGACTTGTAATCGGCGACCAGTTCCTGGCCGATTTCGACAACATCGGTAACTTTGACTTTGCCGGTTCCGGTGATGCCGACGTATTCGCGGCGAATGGTGACAGGTCGGCGACGGAAATAATCACAACCTTTGCGGCCAATCAGAACCAGTTCAACGTCTTTGTCAGCGTTCTGGCGAATGAATTCCTGGGCGGCCTTGGTCAGGTTGGTATTGAACCCGCCGCATAACCCCTTGTCGGCAGTAACCAACGCCAGCACAACGCGCTCCTTGCGGCTTTCGTTTTCGCGATCATGACCAACCAGCAAAGGGTCGCGGTAATCCGGCGAACGCCTGGCCGCGTCACCCAGAATCTGCAACATCTTGGTGGTGTACGGACGCGCGGCAGTCACACGTTCAGTTGCGCGACGCAAACGGGCAGCCGAAACCATTTTCATGGCTTTGGTGATCTGCCTCATATTTTTGACGGCGCGAACCCGTCGTCTTAAATCCTGAACACTAGGCATGTTGTCCTCGGTCTTTTAACCCTTACGCTTTCGCGGCTTTTGCCTGCGCGTTATAGCGTTGTTTGAATTCATCAAGCATTGCCGTCAGTTTGGCCTTGATGTCGGCGTCAATTCCGGCTTTGGGATTTTCTCGCATTGCGCTCAGCGCCGCAGTGCCTCCGGTTTCCAGGAATTTCACCAACTCAATCTCGAAATCGCGCACCTTTTCGACCGGCACATCGTCAACGTAACCGTTGGAAGCTGCCCAGATAATCGCAACCTGTTTTTCGACATCCATCGGCACGTATTGCGGCTGTTTCAGGATTTCAGTCAGTCGCTGACCACGTGATAACTGACGCTGAGTCGCTGCGTCCAGATCGGAACCGAACTGAGCAAACGCCGCCAGTTCACGGTATTGCGCCAATTCCAGTCGCAAAGTACCGGCAACCTGTTTCATCGCCTTGGTCTGAGCGTTGCCGCCCACGCGGCTGACAGAGTTTCCGACGTTAATTGCTGGACGAATACCGGCGTTGAACAAATCGGATTCAAGGAAAATCTGGCCGTCGGTAATCGAAATCACGTTCGTCGGAATGTAAGCCGAAATGTCGCCTGCCTGAGTTTCAATTACAGGCAAAGCCGTCAAGCTGCCGCCTCCGCGAGCGTCGCTGTATTTGGCGGCGCGTTCCAGCAAGCGAGAGTGAAGGTAAAACACGTCACCAGGATAGGCTTCGCGTCCGGGAGGACGGCGCAACAACAAACTAATTTCACGATAGGCCGCAGCGTGTTTCGACAAATCGTCGTAAATACACAACACCGCTTTGCCGCGATCCATGAAGTATTCGCCGATGGCGCAACCGGAGTAAGGTGACAGATATTGCATCGCAGCCGGTTCCGACGCCGACGCTGCAACGATGATCGTGTAGCTCATTGCGTCAAAACGTTCCAGCGTGGCCTGCACCTGGGCAACGGTTGAAGCTTTCTGGCCAATGGCGACGTAAACGCAAATTACGTCTTTGCCTCGCTGATTGATGATCGCGTCAAGAGCAACTGCGGTTTTGCCGGTCTGGCGGTCGCCGATAATCAGTTCGCGCTGGCCACGTCCAATGGGAACCATTCCGTCAACAGACTTCAACCCAGTCTGCATCGGTTCTTTCACCGGCTGGCGGTCAACAATGCCGGGCGCGATGCGTTCAATCGGCATGAAATCGTTGGTGACAATCGGGCCTTTGCCATCGGCTGGTTGACCCAGCGCGTTGACCACGCGGCCAAGCATCGCGTCGCCCGCGGGAACTTCGATAATGCGCTTGGTGCGTTTGACGATGTCGCCTTCCTTGATGTCCAGAAAATCGCCTAACATCACCGCGCCGACTTTGTCTTCTTCCAGGTTCAGCGCCAAGCCGGCTGCACCTTTGTCGAATTCCAACAATTCACCGGCCATCACCTTTTCCAGGCCGTGAATTTCGGCGATACCGTCGCCCACTTTAATAACTGTGCCGACTTCGGCAATGGTTACACCGGCGTCGAAGTTTTCGATCTGTTGCCGGATTATTTTGCTTATCTCGTCTGCTCTGATTTCGTTTGCCATATCTACTCCGTAGTGGTGGTTGGTGGCTGGTGATTCGTGGTTGGTCTGATCGGCTCTTTCAACCAATCACCAGCCACCAAAGACCAAACACCTATGCATTCAACAATCGCTTTTTCATCTGCGCCAATTGGTTTTTGATCGAACCGTCGTAAACCAGGCTGCCAATGCGAGTCACGACTCCGCCGATGATCGTCGGGTCTGTGCGAAATTGCAGCCTTACCTGCTTGCCGGTCGCAGCTTTCAATTTGTCTGCCAGCATAACCTCTTCCTGCTGACTGATTTCGCGCGCCGTGGTGACTTCAGCCGAAACAATGTTCGTTCTTGCATCCAGTTCACGAGCCAGAACCTTAAGTATTTGATCCAGGTCGTGCAGCCGTGAATTGTCCAACAACACTCGCAGAAAATTGCTGGAAGTCTGCCGTAACTGCATTCTGGCCAGCAGTTCGCCCAGCACGCCTCGTTTGCGCTCCGTTGAAAGCACGGGGCTGGCAAAAACATCGCGCAACTGTTGGTGACCACCCAGCATTTTTGCAAAGCCGTTCAACTCCGCGACGACTTCATTCATTTCAGCGCGCGCTGTGATGACATCAGCCAGCGCGCGCGCATAACGATTGGCAATTGTGGTTACGCTCATAATTCTCTGTTCACAGTTCACGGTTCGCAGTTTTTCAGCCGTTTGCTGTGAACTGCCAACTGTGAACCTAACTGACGCGGCCCATCTCTTCGCCCATTCGCTGAAGCAGCCTGGCGTCGTCTTCGGGTTTCAATTCTTTGCGGATCATTTGCTCTGCCAGATCAACGGCTTTGGTTGCGGCAAATTCGCGAAGTTCAGACATTGCAATCTGTTTGGCAGATTCGATTTCTCGCTGAGAGCTCTGGCGCAGCTTTTCAATGTCGCGCCGTGCTTCTGCTTCCAGCCGTTCGCGTTCCGCAATCGCTTCGCGCTGAGCCTGTGCTTTGATCTCTGCTATTTCGGTATCCAGACGGCTTAAGCGAGCATCAAGCTCGGCCATCTTGGTCGCGGCCAATTCTTTTTCTTTGGCGGCCTGTTGCAACGTCGCTCGGACTTCGGCCAGACGATTGGCAAAAAACTCTTTCGCCGGCTTTTTCAACAGCCAAATTAACAGGCCAAGAAAGATGGTCAGGTTGACCAGCTTGGACAGCGCAGCCATTCCAGCGCCAGCCAGAAACAAAGCCGGAAGCATAAATGCGAATGAAAAAAGTTGGTTGGGATTTGTCATAGCGGCTCAATTCCCTCCGCCACTGACAGGGCGATGCAAAATCTGAGAAGAGATAACAGCAGCCATCGCGCGAGCTTCGCCTTCCAGATTGGTTTTGGCATCGGCGGTCTGTTTGGAAATGTCTTCGCGCGCTGCAGCTACCTGCGAAGCCGTTTCGCCTTTGATCTGAGCGATCATTTCGGCACGCGATCCTTGAGCTTCGCGGCGCTGAGCTTCCATAAACTGATAAGCTTCGGCGCGCGCGGCCTGGATCTGCTGCTCATAACCGCTCAGACGCTGGTCGTATTGAGCAAGCAACTGCTTGGCTTCGGACATGCGTCCGGCGCCCAGCCGCTCCCGCTCGTCCAAAACCTGGTTGATGGGTTTGAACAGCGTGCGATTCAGAATGAAAATCAGGACAAGGATGGAAATGAAGACAACTAAAAAAGATCCATCAATGCTTAGTACACTACCCGCCAAGGCTAAGACGATCACGGTTGGGATTCGCCACTCCTCTCAGTAAAAATGCGCTGCACAGGTCGCACAGCGGTAAAAACTACGTGGAATTTAAGGGCGGATAAGTAGCACACGATTTCACAAGGTGTCAATGCGCCATGGCTGGGCTAAGGTGCGCTACGCTAAGGAAAACCACACTCACCTCGCTTATGGTCACGTTTTTTTTGCCTGAGAATGTGAGATGGTCATGATTTCGTGGGCAGCCAAATTCTCTTGGCTCGCAATCCTTTCGATGTTTTGCGAGTGAGGTGGGCACGCTTATGAGGACACTCGGCTCTGTTAGGAGAGCGTTTGGAAATTAGCGCCAGAAATAGTAAACCGGGACTCCCGACAACACGATTATCAAACCAGGCCAGGTAGTTTCCGTTTGATAGGCAAACAGCGCAAACAGAATCACTGCCGCTCCGACGATGTAAAGCGCGGGCACAATCGGATAACCGAAAGCTTTGTATGGCCGCTCAACGTTTGGCTGTTTACTGCGCAAGACAAAGATTCCCGCAATCGTCAGAATGTAAAAAATCAGCGCCGCCGAAATCACGTAAGTCAGCAGGTCTCCATAAAGATTGCCGTAACTGCCATCGGGTTTGATTGTTCGCGGCAAGGTCAAAACCACCGCCAGCAAACCTTGAATCCACAATCCCCAGGCTGGAACAGCGTTACGGTTCAGTTCGCCAGCGCGTTTGAAAAACAGTCCGTCGCGCGACATCGCGTAATAAGCTCGCGCTCCAGCCAGGATCAATCCGTTGTTGCAGCCAAAGGTCGAAACCAGCATCACCACAGCCATCAACGTTGCGCCAAAGCCAGGAAAAACCACGTTGGCGGTCGCAGCCGCCACGCGGTCACTGGGAACCTGCTGTATGGTTTCCAGCGGCAGCGAAACCAAGTAAGCGACGTTGGCCAGCAGATAAAGCGTGATAACCAGCCCGGTTCCCATCGCCAACGAAAGCGGGACATTACGTTTCGGGTCCTTAACTTCTCCGGCGGTAAATGTGATGTTGTTCCAGGCGTCGGCTGAAAACAGAGAATTGGTTTGAGAAACGCACAAAGCGATAAACAAACCGAATGTAGTTGCGGCGGTCAATCCTGGGCCAACATTTTGCAAAGTCCCGCGTGCCGTCCACCAATCGCCGAAGTTCGCGTGAACCGCGCCGGAATTCCAACCCATTAAAATGCCAAGCACAATCAAAGCGATCAAACCGCCGGTTTTAGCAATGGTAAAAACGTTTTGGACAATCTTTCCCAGCTTCAATCCGCGAGTGTTCATCCAGGTCAGCAGCGTAATCAACAGCACTCCAACCAATTGAGCTGTAGAAAGCGAGACGGCATAACTTGAACCCAAATTGATCGGCTTTATTATGTAATTCGATTCTGAAACCGTAGGCCACAACACACCCAGGAAGCGGGCAAAGCCCACGGCCACAGCCGCGATCGTCCCGGTTTGAATCACCAGAAACAGCGTCCAGCCATACAAAAATCCCCACAGCGGAGAAAAAGCTTCACGTAAATAAACGTACTGGCCACCGGCTTTTGGCATCATTGCGGCCAGTTCGCCGTAACTAAGCGCACCGACGACAGTCAAAAATCCAGTCACCAGCCAGGCAACCAACAGCCACCCGGGCGAACCAACTTGCCTGGCCATGTCCGCCGAAACGATAAAGATGCCCGACCCAATCATCGAACCCGCGACAATCATCGTCGAATCCAGCAAGCCCAGACCTCGAACGAATTTTTCTTCTTGTGCCATAGGTGAGTGGAGTGTTCGCTTACAAGGAAGGAAAAAGGGCGATCCGTTTCCGAACCGCCCTCGCGCTAAAACAATTATTTATTGGCCGGTTGAGGCGATTGCTCGGCTTGCGCCGGAGCCTGTTGCTGAGCCGGTGACTGCTGTTGAGGCTGAACCTGAGCCGGTGGTTCTTTCTTTCCAAACTTGTCTTCGATCAATCGCCAACCGTCGTTGCCGAAAACGAAAACCATCAGGGCCAGAATAATCACCAACCCAAAGCCTTGAATGCCTTCGCGGAAGCGCAAAGACATAGTCAGCCCAATCAATCCCATCAACCATTCGACGAAAATTGTCAGGATCATTCCGCCATCCAACACCGGAATCGGCAACAAATTAAACACGCCCAGATTCAAGCTGATCATTGCAGCCCAGGGGATCAACCCTGTCCAACCTTCGCTTTCATAAACGCGGCCTGTTTCGCGCGCCATTCCGATTGGGCCGGACACTGAATCACGAACCGAACGGCTGCCAGAAAAAATCTGGCCGAATGCGATGCCAGTCACACGCAGAATTCGCCAGTTGTAAGCCCATCCATATCGCATGGCTTCGACGATCGAAGACGTTTTTTGCGTCACCAATTCGCCTTTGATGGTGGTGGCAATTCCCAAGCGGTATTCGCCTTCGACTTGAGCCGGCGAAGCTTGGACTTCCAGTGTTTGATCGCCGCGCACAATCTTCATGGCCACGGGTTGGCCATTGCTTTCGTTCAAGGCATTTTTGAACTGATGCCAGGAAACCAACGACTGGCCATTGATACCCACTATCTTGTCACCGGCTTGAATGCCAGCCAATGCCGCTGGCTTTCCGGATTCCGCGCTATTAACGATGATTTCTTTGGTCGGGATAAGCGACTGAAAACCAGCTTCGCCGATTTTATTGCGTTCAATCTGTCTGGCGGCAGGTATCAGAGTCAGGTTAAGAATCTGCCCCTTTCGATCAACGGTAAGCGGGATTTGCTCTTCTGGCTTGACCTGTATTTGCAACCGCACATCATCCCAATTCGGTTTGGCCAAATTATCGAAAGTCAGAATCCGGTCGCCTGGAATCAACCCGGCTTTTTCGGCAGCGGAACCTTTGGTGACAAAACCTACGACAGGCTGTTGCATCTGCTCTGCCCCGACTTTGAAACCGATCAAAATCGCGATGGTTGGAATCGCCAGAGCAAACACGATGTTGAACACCGGCCCGGCCAATGCCACCAGAAAACGTTTCCATTTCGGTTGGGAGTTAAACTCATCTTCGGGAGCGTCGCTTTTGCCCTGCAACATCTCCAGATTTTCACCACGGAACCTGACGTAACCGCCCAGCGGAACCAGGCTCAAGCGATAATCGGTGTCGCCTATCTTGAATCCCCACAACCGTTTGCCGAAACCGACCGAAAAAACTTCGACTCCTATTCCCAGCATCTTGGCGACAATGAAATGGCCGAATTCATGAATCACGACCAAAACACATAACAGGATGGCAAATGGGATAATCGTATTTAGCAGTACTTGCATTGCTTACTCACTCCTTCATTTCAGGCTGTTACTTCTTTTTGTCCGCCGTCCAGCCCGAAACAGCGGCTGATTAATCACTTGTTTGGTTACAAAACGTCTTCTCCCACGAACAGGTAGGGAGTCTATTTCAGGCTGACAGAGGTGTCAAAGCTGCTATCGCCTGTGCTCTTGGTTGGTAAATCATCTGTGCAAGTGTAGACTGACGGCCTTTCTCAGCAGAGCTATAGCGCCGTCATTAGCTGCGCACAAACAATGAAAGCAATATGAAATCTGAAATTCAAAAGATCGGCTTCGTCAGTCTTGGCTGCCCCAAAAATCTGGTGGATAGCGAAGTGATGATGGGGCAACTGAAACAACACGGTTACGAATTGACCACCGACCGCGAAGCCGCCGATGTCATGGTCATTAATACCTGCGGCTTCATCCAAACGGCCAAAGAAGAATCCATTAACACCATTCTGGAAATGTCCGCGCTGAAAGAAACGGGCAATCTGAAGCGACTGGTCGTCGCCGGTTGTCTGGTTGAACGCTATAGGCAGGATTTGCTGAATCAATTGCCGGAAGTTGACGCCGTGCTGGGAACCAGCGAACTGGAAAAGATCGTCGCGGCGGTTGATCCGGCGGCGGTTGCTGCACAGGACGCGGCCTTTGTGGCGTCGAATGCCTGGATGACCCGCGGTTTGCCGACTTATCTTTACGATGAAAACTCGCCGCGCGTGTTGGCGACGCCAAAGCATTTTGCTTACCTGAAAATTGCCGAAGGTTGCGACCACACCTGCGCTTTTTGCGCCATACCGCAAATGCGTGGCAATTACCGCAGCCGCCGCGCCGGTTCGCTTATCCGCGAAGCCGAGCAGCTTGCCGAACAAGGCGTCAAAGAGTTGGTTTTGATTTCTCAGGATTCGACCCAGTACGGTTTGGATTTGGGAATCAAAGACGGCCTGGCGCCTTTGCTGAGAAGTCTGGCGCGCGTTGATGGCATCGAATGGATTCGCGTCATGTACACCTATCCGAACAGTTTGAGCGACGCGACGCTGGCCGCAATGGCCGAAGAGCCGAAGGTTTGCAACTATCTGGACATGCCTTTGCAACACGCCAGCGCCAACATGCTGAAACGCATGCGCCGGGGCGGCAACCGCCAGTTGCTGGAAAAGTTGATGAATCGCGCCAAGCAATTCGTGCCGAACATCACGCTGCGAACGACCTTGATCGTAGGCTTCCCCGGCGAAACGGACGAAGACTTTGAAGAGTTGATGCACTTTGTCCGCGATGTCGAATTCGACCGCGTAGGCGTGTTCACCTACTCCGACGAAGAAGGCACGCACGGTTACGATCTGGACGGCAAAGTTCCGGCTGGCAATATGCGAACTCGCAGAGCGAAGTTGATGCGCGAGCAGGCTAAAATCTCTAAGAAGAAAAACAAAGCCATCATCGGCAAACAATTCCGAGCAATGCTGGAAGGCGTTTCGCAGGAAACCGATTTGCTGTTGCAAGCCCGCCTGGAATCGCAGGCCCCCGAAGTTGACGGCCACGTGCTGATCAACGACATCCCGGAAGGCTTTGCCGCCAAACCCGGCGATTTTCTGAACATCGAAATTACCGAAGCCCACGAATACGATCTGGTGGCAAAGGTGATCGAATAAAGCTATGACGAATCCCGAACCTTTCGCCGACAAACGCGGCAAATCTTTCAATCCTCAAGGAACCGCCGACTGGCTTGCAGTCATCATCGCCACCGGCGGAGGCGCTGGCTTTGTTCCCATCGCTCCCGGAACCTGGGGATCGCTGGTTGGTTTGTTGATTGCTTATGGGTTGATCGCGGCTTTCAAACAAAATGTCGCATTGCTGCAAAACCTGCTGATAGTCGTCAGCGTACTGCTCGCCTGGATCGGAATTTGGGCAGGCACGAGAGCCGAATCCGTGTTCGGCAAAAAGGACTCCGGCCAGATTGTCATTGACGAAGTTTGCGGCCAGGTCATCACGTTTATTTTCATCGCGCCGTTTTTAGCCGGACTGGGCGAGCGGTGGCGCTGGTGGATGATTCCCGGCTTTCTTCTATTTCGCGCTTTCGACATTTTCAAACCGTTTCCGATCAACGGGCTGCAAAGCTTGACCGGAGGCGTAGGCGTGATGATGGATGACGTCATTGCCGGAATTTACGCCGCCGCCCTGATGTCATTGGCCTTGTGGTTCGCTTAACCCGCTTGCTACCGCGCGCGGCACTGACTCAAAACCTTATGTTGAACGCTGAAATTATCGCCATCGGCTCTGAGATGCTGACGCCGTTTCGTGTGGACACCAATTCGTTGTGGCTGACCGAACGGCTGAATTCGATGGGCATTGACGTGAAGCTCAAAACCGTAGTCGGCGACGACGAATCGCGGCTGGAAGAAACCATCCGCGACGCCATCAAACGTTCGGAAATCGTCATTGCCACGGGGGGGCTTGGGCCGACCGAAGACGACATAACGCGCAAGATTTTCGCTCGCGTCTTGAAACGGCGGCTGATTTTGGACGATGCGATTTTAGAAGCTCTGAAAGCGCGATTTGCCAAACGCAACATGCCTATGCCGGAAATCAACGCTCGACAGGCGCTGGTGATGGAACGCGCCGAAGTTCTGCCAAACCCAAACGGCACGGCTCCGGGCATGCTGATTGAAGAAGGCAAATGCACGATTGCGATGCTGCCTGGCCCTCCGCGCGAAATGAAGCCGATGTTCGATGCCTGCGTCGCTCCGGTGTTGAAACAGCGAGTCGGCGACGTGGTGATTTGTCGCCGCAAGCTGAGCATTTATGGCCTCGGCGAATCGGCGGTGGATGAACGCGCCGCGCCGGTTTACACGAAGTTTCAAAACCCCGTGACAACGATCCTGTTCAAAGACGGCCAGATCGAATTGCACCTGACGGCTCAGGCCAAAAACGACACCGAAGCCAATCGCTTGCTGGATGAACTGGCTGGGCAGTTGGACGAAGTCTTGGGCGAATACATCTTTTCGCGCCGTGACGAAACGCTGGAACAGGTCGTAGGCGATTTGCTGCGCTGGCGCGGTTACAGTCTGGCGACGGCGGAAAGCTGCACCGGAGGTTTGCTGGCCGGGCGCGTCACCGAAGTCCCTGGCAGTTCGGATTACTTTCTGGAAGGCGTTGTGACCTATTCCAACGAAGCCAAGATGCGAATGCTGGGCGTACCTACTGAAATGCTGGAAGAACACGGCGCGGTCAGCGAACCCGTCGCCTGCGCGATGGCCGCCGGAGTTCGCAAACTTGCCGGTTCGACTTTTGGCATCGGCATCACTGGCGTAGCCGGCCCCGGCGGGGGCACCGAAGAAAAACCAGTCGGTCTGGTTTACATCGCTTTGGCTGACGAGGACTCGGTGACGGCGCGCAAGCTGCTTTTCCCCGGCGACCGCCAATTCATTCGCACGCTGACGGTCAATTCGGCGCTTGATCTTCTGCGGCGGAGGATCAAATAAAAAGTTCGCAGTTCACGGTTCACAGCAGTGCTTAAGGCATGGAACTGTGAACAGCGAACTGTGAACTGTGAACCGCTTATGAACATCATTGCTCTGATTCTCGCCTACCTGCTTGGCTCAATCCCGTTTGGATTCCTGATCGTCAAGATGACCAGCGGTGCGGACATCCGCGAAACCGGCAGCGGAGGCACCGGCGCAACCAATGTGACTCGCAAAGCGGGCAAAGGCGCGGGCATCGTCACTCTGGCGCTGGATGCGCTCAAAGGCGTAGCGGCGATTTGGGTGGCGCAATGGTTGACGAACGAGTCGCAGACTTCGTGGGTGGTGGCTGGCGCGGGAGTTCTGGCCGTTGTCGGGCATTGCTTCCCGGTTTGGTTGAAATTCAAAGCAGGCAAAGGCGTGGCGACGGGGTTGGGAGTTTTTCTGGCTATCGTGCCGTGGGCTGTGATGGCGGCTTGCATAGTTTTTGTCGTGGTTGTTTGGCGAACTCGATTTATCTCGCTCGGTTCGATTTTGGCGGCGGCGTTTGTTCCGTTGTGGGTGTGGTTGTTCCACACCTGGATTGAGCCAGTCAGCCACTTTGTGCCGATCATTGCCGCGCTTTGCGCCTCGTCGGCAATCATCATCGCCAAACACCATGAAAACATTCAGCGGCTGATGGCCGGAACAGAAAACAAATTCGGCGCAGCTAAAGACAAATAGGTTCAGAGTTCAGGCTTCAGTGTGTCTGGTTGCAGATAAGCTCAGCGTTCACGCTTCAGCGTGTCCGGTTTCTGGAACACGCTGAAGCGTGAACTCTGAGCGATAGAGGATTCAAAATGGACGCAGTGCAGCAGCAGCAACTTTCGATCAAAGAAGTCATGCAGATTCCAGCCTTTCGCCGGTTATGGGCGGGGCAATTGGTCAGTTTGCTTGGAGATTTTCTGGCAATCTTTGCCGTACTCAGTTACGCGACTTTCAAGTTGCACGCCACGGCAGCGCAAGTCACTTTGATCAGCGTATCGTTCCTGATTCCCTTCGCTTTCTTCGGGCCGATTGCCGGAGTGTTTGTTGATCGTTGGAATTTGAAACGAACGATGATCGCCAGCGATTTAATCCGCGCCGGACTGATTGGAGCGTTGATTCTGGCTCCGAACCTTTACAGCATTTATGCAGTGTTGATGACGCTGAGCTTTGTCTCTACGTTTTTCATTCCGGCGCAATCAGTAACGTTGCGAACACTGGTTCCTCCAAACGGATTGATGTCGGCGAATGCGATGATGCAACAGGCCATGCAGGTCATTCGCATCATCACTCCGGCTCTGGCTGGCGCGCTGGTTGGATGGTTCGGAGCTTACGTCTGTTACCTGGTTGATGGAGGCAGTTTTTTGTTTTCGGCATTGATGATTGCGCCGCTGGTGATTCACCGCGTGCAAACTCCGGCAACTGCGGAAAAGAAAACTTCAGTCAGTTCGATAATTTCCGAGTTCGGCGCAGGCATGAAATTTATTCTGACCCACGCCAACATCTCGTTTGTGATTCTGGCGTTGACGGCGGGGATGTTCGCCATCAGTTGTTTCGGCCCGCTGGTGGCGGTTTTTGTCCGTGACAACCTGAAAGCGACCACGTTTGTTTTTGGCGCGGTCAATTCGTTGATCGGCGTTGGCATGATTCTTTGCACAATCACCATCAGCAAATTTGCCCAGGCCCGTTCCAAATCGAAAATGGTGATCGAAGGTCTGCTGGTCATTGGCGTGTCTGTGGCCGTGTTGGCGGCGTTCGGCAACATCCCGATGGCATCGGTTGGGATGTTCGGTATTGGCATTGGTTCCGGCTTGATTATGATTCCTTCGATGACGCTGATTCAGACCGAAACCCCGATGGAAATGGTTGGCCGAGTCAGCAGCAGCGTCTGGTCGTTGCTGTCTGTGTCGCAAGTCGTCGGTTTGATTTTTTCCGGTTCGCTGGCGGCAAAGCTGGGCATCGTCAATCTGTTTTACCTGAGCGCGGTGATGCTGGCGGTGATCGCGGTGTTTGGCTTTTTCCGGCTGCAAGCGCGCACACCGCAAAGCCCTAAACCGACAGCGACCGAGGCTTGAAGTATTTTTGACGCGATGAAACGAATCGCCATCATCGGAGCAGGCAGTTGGGGAACGGCGCTGGCCTTGGTTGCCGCGCGCGCCGGGAACGACGTTCGCCTGTGGGCGCACAGCGCGGAAGTTGCCGATGGGTTGCAGCGAGAACGCGAAAACAAAATTTATCTGCCAGGCTTTGCGCTGCCCGATTCGATTTTAGCGACAAACGATCTGGCCGAAGCCCTGACCGGAGCCGAGATTGTTTTGACCGTCGTGCCTTCGCACTTTTGCCGCGGGGTTTACGGCCAGATGTTGCCGCACCTGAATCCACAAATGATTTTCGTCAACGCGACCAAAGGCATAGAAAACGAAACTCAGATGCGGATCGAAGAAGTCGTCCGCGATGTTCTAAAAAACGAATTTGAACCGCGTTACGTCGTGCTCAGCGGCCCCAGCTTCGCGCAGGAAGTTGCCAAAGATGAACCTTGCGCCATTGTCGCGGCTTCGCATTCGATCGACTGGGCGACGGAAATCCAGCAAGCGTTTTCGTCAGGACGCTTTCGCGTGTACACAAACAACGATGTCGTAGGCGTCGAAATTGCCGGAGCAATCAAAAATGTCATGGCAATTGCCACCGGAGCCGTCAACGGCCTGGGCTTGGGCTACAATAGCCAGGCTGCGCTGGTCACACGCGGTTTGGCGGAAATGACCAGATTGGCGGTCAAACTTGGCGGACGCGGGGAAACGCTGGCTGGACTGGCAGGAATGGGCGATTTGGTTTTAACCTGCTTCGGCGCGTTATCGCGAAATCGGCGCGTAGGTTTTGAGCTTGGTCAAGGCCGGCGGCTCGAAGAAATCATCAGCGAAATGCGCGAAGTCGCCGAAGGCGTCAAAACAGCAAAAGCCGCGAACAAACTGGCGACAAAACTCGGCGTTGAAATGCCTATCACTGATGGCGTTTACCAAATGCTTTACGAAGGAAAAACTCCGCGCGAACTGGCGGTTGAATTGATGGAACGTCCGCTGAAATCGGAACGGATTTAAATGGCAAAGACACAGACAGAACAACCCAAAACCGTGGCCACAAACCGCGAGGCGTATCACAATTACTTCATACTGGAAACTTACGAAGCCGGAGTTCAACTGGCTGGGACTGAGGTCAAATCCGCTCGCGGTGGTCGCGTCAACCTGAAAGACGGTTACGTGACAGTGCGCGACGGACAGGCCTGGCTGATGAATGTTCACATCAGCCATTATTCGCACGGCAACCGGCAAAATCATGAACCTGTCCGCGAACGCCGCTTGCTGATGCACAAACGCGAAATCATCAGGTTACAATCAAAGACTCAGGAAAAAGGTCTGACACTGGTTCCGACAAAGTTTTATTTCAAAGGCAATCTGATCAAATGCGAGATTGGTTTGGCAAAAGGCAAAAAGCTTTATGACAAACGCGAGACCGAGGCCAGGAAGACTCAGGAACGCGAAGCTCGCGCAGCGATGAAAAATAGAAATCGAGAGGAATAAAGACACGAAGAAAGTGTCCGACAAACTTCAGTTTGTCGAGTGTCCTCGCAAGTAGCGGCGTTAGTAAACAATGACAAACTCAAGTTTGTCGGACATTTTTATCAGGAGAAAATTGAATGGAAGTCAAAGCTGACTCAAGAAAGTTTCACGAAATTGAATGCGATGCTCTAGCTGTCGCCGTCTTTGAGGGCGAAAAGCCTGAAAGCGGCGCTCTGGCTGAGATTGATAAACGAACAGGCGGAGTGCTGACTTCGTTGATCGAAACCGGCGAATTCACAGGCAAATCCAGCGAATCCGCTTACGTTCACAACACCGGCGACATGAAAGCCCGGCGGTTATTGTTGCTCGGCGCAGGCAAACAGGCGGATTTCACTGCCGACAACGTTCGGCGAATGGCCGGAACTGCGGCGCGAACTTTGCGGGGCAAAAAGGCACGGACGTTCGCTTTCCTTCGCCGCTCTGATGTGGCCATAGCCGAAAGCGCGCAGGCGGCAACCGAAGGCGCTTTGCTGGCTCTGTTTGAACCCGACAAATATCACACCAGCGACAAGACAGAGAGCCATCTGGATCAAATGATTCTGGCCACCAACGGTGATGATCTGGACTCCGCCAAAAGCGGCATCGAACGTGGACGCATCATTGCTGAAGCCACAAACTTCGGACGCGAAGTCATTAATGAACCAAGCAATCTGATGACTCCGACCGAACTGGCCGCCAAGGCCGCAGAGGTCGCCAAAAGTTACGGCCTGGAACTGGATGTGTTGGAAGAAGAAAAAATGCGCGAGCTTGGAATGGGTTCGCTGCTGGGCGTGGCTCAGGGTTCAGCCGAACCGGCCAAGCTGATTGTTTTGACTTACACGCCGAAAACCAAATCGGATGAAACCGTGGCCATCGTCGGCAAAGGCGTGACATTCGACACTGGCGGCATTTCAATCAAACCGTCCGATGGAATGGAAAAGATGAAGTACGACATGGCCGGCGGAGCGACGACAATTGCCGCGATGCGAGCCATTGCCCAGCTTAAACCTTCGGTCAATGTGATTGGCATTGTTCCGGCGGTTGAAAACATGCCCGGCGGACGCGCTCAACGTCCCGGCGACGTGGTTCGCGCGATGACCGGCAAAACCATCGAAGTCATAAACACAGACGCCGAAGGCCGGTTGATTCTGGCCGACGCTGTGGCCTATGCGCGCAAACTGGGCGCGACGAAAATCGTTGATCTGGCTACGCTGACCGGCGCGGTTTCAATCGCGCTCGGCGATCTTTACGTGGCAATTCTTGGCAACAATCAGGAATGGATTGATACCGTGATAGCGACGGCAAAACGCTCCGGCGAAAAGCTATGGCAACTGCCGCTGGACAAAGAGTACCGCGAACAGATCAAAAGCGAGATTGCCGACATCAAAAATGTCGGTGGCCGCAAAGCCGGGACCATCACCGGCGCTTACTTCATACGCGAATTTGTAGAAGACACTCCGTGGGTGCATTTGGACATTGCCGGGACTGCCTGGAACGACAGCACAAAGCCTTATCTGTCAATCGGGCCGACCGGCGTTTGCGTCCGAACGCTGGTCAATCTGGTTTGCGATTAAATGATTCGCTAAAAATTCGTAGCCGTTGAAACGCCAAAAGCCGGGAACAGTTACGTTCCCGGCTTCTGTGTAAACACAACACCAAACAGCAATCGCGCGACCGCCTCAACTCAGCAATTTATCCAACTCATCAAGTTCAGGTTTCAAACGCAATGGTTCACCGACCGAGCGGCGAGCCGTGTTGATGTCTTTCAAACCGTTGCCGGTGATGACCAGCGCCACACTTTCGTCCGATTGGATCGCGCCGCTTTCGCGCAGTTTGACGAATCCGGCAAACGCCGCCGCTCCGCCCGGTTCGGCGAAAACTCCGGTTGCGCGCGCCAGGCGCGGAATTGCGGCAATGATCTCTTCGTCGCTGACGGCAACTGCTCTGCCGCCGGAATCGTGCATCGCCCGCAGCGCCCGCGTGCCGTCGCGCGGATCGCCGACGTTGATGCCGTCGGCAACGGTTTGCCCGGCGACGGGACGAATCACGCCATCGCCGTTGATTGCAGTCACCAAAGGCGCAGCCCCGGCAGCTTGCACGCCTGTCAACTTCGGCAACCGATCAATCCAACCCAGTTGCTGCAAGTCATAAAATCCTTTCCACAAACCGCCGATGATGTTGCCGTCGCCTACGCCGACAATGACGCGGTCAGGAACTTGCCAATTCAACTGTTCGGCGATTTCATATGCGGCAGTCTTTTTGCCTTCCGCCGTGAATGAGTTGTAACCCGTCGTGCGTTGATACCAGCCAAACCGCCCCGATGCCGCCAAACACAATTCGCAAGCCTGTTCGTAACTGCCTTCGACCAGCGCGACGGTCGCGCCATAAATTTGCAGTTGCGCAACCTTGGCCGCCGGAGTTGTCGCCGGAACGAAGATCACGGATTTCATTCCTACGCTGGCGCACATCCCGGCCAGCGCCGCACCAGCATTGCCGGACGAAGCCGTGGTTACGACGGTCGCACCTGCTTCCAACGCCTTGACGACGGCCAGCGCGCTCGGACGATCTTTGAACGACGCGGTCGGATTGCGCCCGTCGTCTTTGACCAGCAATTGCCGGACTCCGAATTCAGCGGCCAAGCGCGGCGCGTCGTACAGCGGCGTCCAGCCAACACTGAGCGGCGGCACTGGCGAAGAATCAGCGATTGGCAGCAATGCGCGATAACGCCACATTGTGAAGTTGGAATCGGCGGCAAGCGAGGCTTTGGTGAATTGCCCGGCTATGCGGCCGTAATCGTAAAGCACGTCGAGGTTGCCGCCGCAGGCCGGACAGACGTATTCAACTTCGTTCGTGGTGAACGAGCGCGCGCATTCCAGGCATTGGAAACCATTGACATAGCTCATCGCTTTACACCGTTCGCGCAGCCGCAATCCGCGCGTCCATTTCAGGAATCAACTGCTGATGTCCAACCCACCATTCGGGATCAAGCTGAGCATCCAGTTCTTCTACCGTTTTTCCTTGCTGCTCAATCCACGTGAAGTATTTCAGGTTGTGCCATTGGCGGCGCACATCGGGTGTGCCATCTTTGATCCAATCGGTCTTTGCCCCGTGGAAGATCGCTTCGACATAAGCCATTGCGCGCGCGTCATCTATCGCGCCGTAACATTCGGCCATGGACTCCATCACCGAATGGTAACGGTCAATCGCGTCGGTGCAGATGGTGACAATCACATCGCGTTTGCCAAGCTGATAATGCTTCGCTGTTTTGATTGCGCCCAGCACATTGCAGACGCCCGAAATACCGAAGATCGTGCCAAGCTGTTGCAGCTTGGCTTCGGCGATTCCGTAACGCCGCGCCAGCGTTTCCTGCCCGGCTTGGCTGGTCAACACCTGCAAGCCTTTTTTGCACTCGATGTCGTCCAAACACATGATCGCGTCCATATTCAGGACGTTATGAATCCAGGTGACGTGCTTATCGCCGATGCCTTGAATGTCGTGTCCGCCGTAACCATTATTGAAAAGCGTCGGGCATTGAATTGGTTCCAGCCCCACGGTGCGCGCATCCGGCCATACTTGTTTGATGCGGTCGCCCGCTGCAATCGTTCCTGCGCTGCCCATCGCTGAAGTGAAGGCGGCAATCGAGCCGTCGCCGATGCCCTGAGCTTTCAACTCCGCCGCCAGTTCGACAATCGTGTTGCCGGTGACGTGATAATGAAAACGGTAATTCCCCATGACCTCGAACTGATTCAGGATGCGAATGTTCGGGTCGCGGCGCAGTTCCCAGGTCTTGTCGTAAATTTCTTTGACGTTCGATTCAACGCCTGGCGTTTTGATGACTTCGGCGCCATAACTTTCAATGCGCTCGAAACGTTCGCGGCTCATGCCTTCGGGCAGCACGACAATGGATTTTGCGCCAACGCGCCCGCCCACCCACGCGCCGCCGATGCCGTAATTGCCCGTGCTGGGCCAGACAACGGTGTGCTGGTCAATGTCTACCTGCCCGAAGAGCAGAGCTTCGGCAATCACCGAATACGCCGCGCCGACTTTGTGCGCGCCGGTCGGGAAATCACGGCCATACAGAACGACAATCGGCGCTTCGACGCCGGTCAGTTCCTTGGACAGCACTTCATATTTGATCTGGTCGTCCGCGCCGCGCCAAGTGATGTTGTACAGGTTGATCGGATCGAGCGGCGCTTCGGTCGCGGCTTTGATTGCGCGCTGACGTACCGCCGGATCAACCGCGCTCGGATGAAGCATCTCTTCAAAGGTGGGGCCAAAAATCGCTCTGGTCATTTCACGTACTCCATCAACGCCGCCTTCAACCACTTTTTATCCGCTGGCAAATTGTAACAACGCACGCCAGTCGCCTTATAAATCGCGTTGATAATCGCGGGCGTGGTCGGGATCGAAGCCAGTTCGCCGACGCCTTTGCCGCCGTACGGGCCGTCTTTGGTTTCGTGTTCGATGAAGAACGAGATCACTTCTGGCGTTTGACCAATCTCCGGCAAATTGCATTTCTTCAGCGTGTCGGTTTGGACGAAGCCGTCTTTCATAACGAAGTTTTCCTGAAGCGCCATCCCCAATCCCATTGAGATGCTGCCTTCGACTTGCCCTTGCAGCGCCAGCGGATTGATGACTCGGCCAACGTCGCTGGCGGCGATGACTTTCAGGACTTTGGTTTCGCCGGTTTTGACATCCACTTCGACCAGCACGGCTTGCGCGCCGAAGCCGAAAGCGAAGTGGTGATATGGTTCGCACATCGGCGCGACGTATTGATAGCTCATCTTCGGCAGGCGGCCTTCGCGGCACATCATCTTGACGATCTCTGTTAGTTCGACGCTATGGCCCCCATTGCCATTAATGCTTTTGATCAGGCCGTCGGCAAAGAGCAATTCATCGGGTGGAGCGCCGAGCATTTCGGCGGCTTTCAAGGAAAGCAGTTTGCGCACTTCTTTGCTCGCATACCGCGCGGCGTTGCCGGTGACATAGGTTTGCCGCGAAGCCGTGGTCGCTGCGCAATCCAATGTGCGGTCGGTATCGGCGACCAGCACATCAACTTTGTCATACGGCACGCCGAGTTCTTCGCTGACGACCTGTGCCAGCACGCCGACCAAACCTTGTCCGATTTCTGCTGCGCCTGCGCGCACGGCGGCTCGCCCGTTGGCGAAAAGTTCGACTTCGGCTCCGGCGGCGTCATACGCGCCGCTGCCAAACCCTGTGTTTTTGTATGCCGTGGCAACGCCCCAGGCGCGGCGCTTGTCGCCTTCGACGGCAACAAATGGATGCTTTTCCATTTCGGCGGCAACGGTTTCGAGCGCATCTGAAAGGCCGCAGCTTTCGTGCATGACCTGCCCGGCCAGAGTTTGCTTGCCGTAATTCAGGACATTCCGGCGGCGAATTTCGACGGGCGACAAGCCCAAAGCTTCTGCCAGTTGATCCATCTGGCTTTCCATCGCGAAGACACTTTGCGTCACGCCGAAGCCGCGAAACGCACCCGAAGGCACGTTGTTGGTGTACATCGCAAAAGTGTCCACCTTGACGTTTTTGACTTCGTAAGCTCCGGCGGCGTGCGTTGTGGCGCGCAACATGACGTGACTGCTCAAGCTGGCGTAAGCACCTCCGTCGCCCCAGATTTCGGCTTCGTGCGCGGTGACGCGCCGGCGCGCGAGCGCCGGTTTCATCTTGATGCGCGTGGCGTGGCGTTTGGGATGAACCAGCAAAGATTCTTTGCGGCTCAAAACCATCTTGACCGGACGATTCGTCACTTGCGCAGCCAGCGCCGTGTGAATCTGCACTGAGACATCTTCCTTGCCGCCAAAGGCTCCACCAATCAAACAATTGATGACGCGAATTTGGTCTTCGGGCAAATTCAGACTGGCGGCAATCTGCGCGCGGTCGCCGAAATGAATCTGGCCTCCGCAATAAATGGTAATGCGCCCGGTTGGATCAGGCACTGCCAAACCTGCTTCGGGTTCAATGAAGGCATGTTCGACGGTTTGCGTGCTGTATTCGCGTTCGATGATGACGTCGGCTTCGGCAAAGCCTTTGGCAATGTCGCCGTTTTCCAGATGGTAATGTTTCAGGCAGTTGCCGTGCTCTTTAGGATCGTGATGCGGAACGTGTGTGCAAAATTGGCGCGTCAGGCAAAGCGGCTTCTTTCGGGCCGATGACGACGGGCAGCGGTTCGTATTCGACTTCGATCAGCTTCAAGGCTTCGGCGGCAATGGCTTCAGTTTCGGCAACGACCAGCGCAATCGCGTCGCCGACGTAACACTTTGTCGTAACACAGCACAGGCCAATCAACTTCGTGAACGCCGCAATCTTTGCGACCGGGAATGTCGGCGGCGGTTAAGACGGTGACGACCCCGGCCAACGCTTTTGCTTTGCTCACGTCAACTTTCAGCAAGCGCGCGTGAGGATGCTGACTGCGCAGCGCGCGGGCGTGCAGCATTCCGTCAACGTAAAGATCATCTGCGTAAATGCCTTTGCCTGTGACTTTCTCAACGGCATCGGGTCGAGGCAGCGGACGGCTGATGGCTTTGAGCGGTTGTTTGACTTGCGGGAGCGGCGGGACTTGCTGACCGGCGGCTTGTTGGACGGCGCGAATGATGGCGTTGTGCCCGGTGCAACGGCAGATGTTCCATTTGTGACCGTCGTAAATTTCTTGAAGCGTCGGGTTTGGATTCTTGTCGAGTAAGGCAATCGTCGCCATCACAAAGCCCGGCGTGCAGAACCCACACTGAGTCGCGCCTTGGTCAATGCTGAGCTTGTTGAACCGGATGCAAGCTGCCGTCTGAGTTGGCGACGGCTTCGATGGTGGTGACGTTTGCGCCTTCGGCGCGTTTCACAGGAATCAGGCAGGAACGCACCGGCTCCCCGTTGCTGATGACCATGCAACTGCCGCAATGGCCGGTCGCGCATCCGTCTTTCGTGCCGGTCAGATGCAGTTCATCTCTGAGCACATCCATCAACTGGGTTTGCGGTGTTACTGAAACCGAATGCTGCTGGCCATTCACGGTCAACGTGAAAGTCTGTTTCTCACCCATGAATTTACCTCGTCGAAATGCTTTTGAATCGGGTTTCAATTGCTTGCCTGAAAATTCAACCACGCGGCACACGGGGAGAAACTGGAAGCTTTTTTGTTTTTCCCCGTGATCCCAGTGTTCCCCGTGGTTTAATTTCTCTCTGCTTTAATGTGGCGATCAATTGTCCAGCAGGCTCATGCCGATCTTGTAGTAGCGATCTCCAACCGCCGCGCCAGCGGGGAGTTTTTCATCTATCCACTTCATGTCTTCACCCGTCAATTCGACGTTTGCCGATGCGGTGTTTTCACGCATGTAAGCCAACCGTTTTGTCCCTGGAATCGGCACTATGTCTTTGCCCAGATGCAGCAACCAGGCCAGCGCCATTTGAGCCGGAGTGCAGCCTTTGCGATCGGCGATTTCCTTGACCGCTTCGACCAGCGCCATGTTGCGGTCGAAGTTTTCGCCCTGGAAACGCGGCACGTTCACTTTGCGCCAATCACCATCCGGCATATCTTCAGCCCGTTTTGCCGAGCCGGTCAGAAAGCCTCGACCAAGCGGACTGTAAGGCACAAGGCCAATGCCGAGTTCACGAATCGTAGGCAGAACTTCGGTTTCGATGCCGCGTTCCCACAACGAGTATTCCGATTGCAGGGCCGAAATTGGATGCACCGCGTGAGCGCGCCGAATGTTGGCTGCACCCGCTTCAGACAAACCGATGTAACGAACCTTGCCCGCTTTAACCAGATCGGCCATTGCGCCGACGGTGTCTTCAATCGGCACGGCTTTGTCTACGCGATGCTGGTAAAACAGATCAATGTGATCCACGCCCAAGCGTTGCAGCGAAGCATCACACACTTCTTTGACGTGTTCGGGACGACTGTTGGTTCCAACCGGACGACCGTCCTGAATGGCGAAGCCGAACTTGGTGGCGATAACGGCCTGATCGCGCTTGCCTTTCAGGGCGCGCCCAACCAGCTTTTCGTTTTCAAACGGGCCGTAAATTTCCGCCGTGTCGAAAAAGTTGATGCCCAGATCAAGCGCTTCGTGAATTGAAGCAATGCCTTCAGCCTCGTCGGCGGGGCCGTAAGTTGTTCCGCTCATTTGCATGCAGCCCAGTCCGAGAGCTGAAACGACCAGCCCCTGAGTTCCAAGTTTGCGTTGTTCCACAGTTTTCCTTTCTTGTTTTCGACAGGATTTACAAGATCGACAGGATTGGGAATTCATCCTGTCGATCTTGTAAATCCTGTCTGATTCCGTTTTCAAAACTTGACGACAATTTTGCCGAAATGGCCGCCGCTTTCCATCAACTGCAAAGCTTCATTTGTTTGGTCGAAGCCGAAAACGCGATCAACCACCGGCTTCATTTTGTGATGGCTGATGGCGCGATTCATCGCTTCAAACATTTCGCGGTGGCCAACGAAGATGCCTTGCAGACGAATGCTTTTCATCAGCACCAAAACCGGATTGATGCCGCTGCCAGCCGAAAGCGCGCCGATGACCGAAATCATCCCACCAATGCGGACGGCTTTTAGCGAACGCTCGATGGTTCCAGCACCACCGACTTCGACAATATGGTCAATTCCAGCGCCGCCGTTCAATTCTTTTGCTGCTTTGTCCCAGTCGGGATTGGTTTTGTAATTGACGCCGTCTGTGACGCCCATTGCCGCCAGCCGAGCCAGCTTTTCATCGCTGGATGAGGTGGCAATCACACGGGCTCCATGCATTTGCGCAAACTGCGCGGCGAAGATCGAAACTCCGCCGGTTCCCTGAACCAGCACGGTGTCACCGGCTTTGGTTTGGCCTTTGTCCACGACGGCGTTCCAGGCGGTAAGCCCGGCGCAAGGCAGCGTCGCAGCTTCTTCGTAACTTAAATGCGCGGGCAGGGCGATGACGCCGGTTTCTTCCAGCACGACGTATTCGGCCAGCATGCCGGGTTGATCGCCGCCGCCTTTCGCCGTCCGAGCTTTGGCTTCGTTCGGTTCGCCGCCGGTCCAGTTTTGAAAGAATGTGCCGATGACGCGGTCGCCGACTTTGAAATTTTTGACTTCGCTGCCGATTGCCGCGATTTCGCCTGCTCCGTCTGAAAAAGGCGTCATAGGCAATTTCAATCTGGGGTTGTAAGTTCCCTTCGTCACCATCAGGTCGCGAAAATTCAGTGAAACGGCCTGTACTTTTACGACGACTTGCCGTGCGCCGGGTTGCGGGTCTGGCTTTTCGACAAGCGTCAAACCGTCAATGCCAAACTGTTGAAGTTCGTAAGCCTTCATCTTTTGCTCCTTAAATTGATTGCTGTTCGTGAATTGTTTGAAAGCATGGCAAGACTATTTGAGTTGGCCGAATAAAGTAAAGCCGGAAAAACGTCGCGTTGCCGGTGAGTAACGGCTTCCCTATAATGCGCGCCTTGTTTTACATCTCGCATTTGAAGGAGCAACCGTTGGCACTTAAAGACCTGATTTCCATCAACGATCTGACTGCGAAAGAAGTCCGGCAGATTTTCACTACCACCGCCGACCTGAAAGCCAAACCGCGCGATTACAGCCAGGCTCTGGCTGGTTGCAGCGTTGCGCTGATCTTTGAAAAACCCAGTTTGCGCAGTCACGAGTCGGTGATTGAACTGGCAGAGCACTCTTCGGTGCCAGTAATCAATGGTTTGTCTGAATTTACCCATCCCTGCCAGGGGCTGACAGATTACTTTACGCTGACCGAAAAAGTCGGGCCGGATTTGAAAGGCTTTCACATTGCTTATGTCGGTGACGGAAACAACACGGCTCATTCGTTGATTTTTGGCGCGGCGAAACTTGGCGCGCACATCAGCATTGGCTGCCCTAAAGGTTACGAGCCGGACAAAAGCGTTCTGAAAGCCGCCCGCAAGGATGCCCAAAAGACCGGCGCGAAAATCAAAGTCTTTCACGATCCGTTCGAAGCTGTCGAAGGCGCCCAGGCCGTTTACACGGACGTTTGGGCTTCGATGGGTTTTGAAGCCGAAACTGAACGACGCCGCGAAATCTTCTCGGCTTTCCGCGTCACCAAAAAGCTGATGAATGCCGCCGCCAAAGGCGCTTACTTCATGCACTGCCTGCCCGCTCACCGTGGCGATGAAGTTGACGCTGATGTGATAGACAGCAAATGCTCAATTGTTTACGACGAAGCCGAAAACCGACTGCATACTCAAAAAGGGATAATGCTGTTGCTGGTTCAAGCCAACCAGTAAACGGTGTTTCATTTGTCGCCAAAGCGGCTATTCATCTAAAATCAAGTTGTGGCTGAAGTTCTTCCCAAGCAAATTGAACTGTACATAACAAGCGATGGGAAGTCGCCATTTGAAGAGTGGCTGACAGGCCTGAAGGATGGAAAAGCCCGCGCCAAAATCAGAGTTAGACTTGATCGCTTGAGCTTGGGGAATTTTGGCGATAGCAAATCTGTTGGCTCTGGCATTTTTGAACTTCGAGTAGACTTTGGCCCAGGTTACAGAGTGTATTTTGGACAGGTTGGCGACACAGTAGTAGTTTTGTTATGTGGCGGCGACAAAAGCTCGCAAACTAAGGACATCAAAAATGCCAACAAGTTTTGGGCTGATTACAAACTCAGACAGACAGAGGAGCACGAAGATGAAAGCGACTAAAAGCTATCAGGAGTCATTGCTGGTTTCTTTGCGTGACCCGGAAGAAGCCGCCGAATATCTGAATGCGGCTTTGGAAGAAAGCGACGAGAAATTTTTTTTGCTGGCGCTGAATAACGTTGCCCTGGCCAATGGTTTTACCTTTGACGCAGTTGAATCAACCAACTCCGAATCATTTCAGCCGCCAAATTTGAATGCCTTGCTTAACACTTTGCACTTGCGGTTTGCTACGGCTGTAAAATAACAGTCGCTAAAATTGACCAATGAATAACGTCACTCCTGACGGATCAGCTACGCCACCTGACCCGAAACCCGAAACCCAAAATCCAAAACCAAAGTCCATAGCCCGTTCCGCTGGTATCGTCAGCATAGCCGTCATGGGCAGCCGCATTCTGGGTCTGGTGCGCGAACAGGTTTTTGCCGCCTTCTTCGGCCCCGGCGTAGCCAACGACGCTTTCAACATCGCGTTCCGAATTCCCAACATGCTGCGCGATCTATTTGCCGAAGGCGCGCTGTCTGCCGCTTTTGTTTCCACGTTTTCCCGCACACTGACTCAGAAAGGCGAACGCGAAGCCTGGCGACTGGCCAATCTGGTTAGCAACGGACTGGTTCTGGTACTGTCGGTCATTGTGATAACCGGAATCGTGTTTGCACCGCAGATTGTAGGATTGCTGTTTGAATCCAGCCCAAATGTCAGCCCAGACCAAACCCATTTCGCCTTTCAACTGGCCGTTAAACTGACACGGGTTCTGTTTCCGTTTCTGTTGATGGTTTCGCTGGCGGCGGTGGCGATGGGAATTCTGAACAGCAAAGACCGTTACGGTGTCCCGGCTTCGGCTTCGACGATGTTCAATGTTGGTTCGATAATCGGCGGACTGTTTTTCGCTTATCTGTTCGCGCCGGAATACATTGCGGGCGGTGCTTCGGCCCTGATTCATCAGCACAAGCTTTTGCGCGACGACACAGGAGCTGCATCGGCGATTACCGGAATGGCTATTGGCACTTTGGTTGGCGGAATGATGCAGTGGCTGATTCAGGTTCCCAGTTTGCGGTCGGTAGGTTTTCGCTGGGAGCCGATCCTTAGTTTCCGAGATGAAGGCGTGCGCCAGGTTATGCGAATGATGGCTCCGGCGATTATCGGCTCTGCGGCTTTGCAGGTGAACCTGGTCATTAACACCACGTTTGCAACCAGCCTGGGCGAAGGCCGCGTGTCTTGGCTGCAATTTGCTTTCCGGCTGATTTACCTGCCGATAGGAATGTTCGGCGTGGCGATTTCGACAGCGACCTTGCCCGCGGCTTCGCGCGCGGCGGCTGCGGACAATCTGGAAGAATTTCGCCGGACTATTGCTCAGGCTTTGCGGCTGACATTTCTGCTGACGATTCCTTCGGCGGTTGGATTGATCGTGCTGAACAAACCGATCATCGCGTTGATTTACCAACACGGAGGACGATTCACTGAATACGATACGGCTCAAACAGGGATCGCGCTGGCTTATTACACCATTGGGCTGACGGCTTATTCGGCAGTGCGAGTGCTGGCTCCGGCGTTTTACGCCCTCAAAGAAACCCGCGTGCCGATGATGGCCAGCTTGTTTTCAATCATCACCAACTACGCCGTAGCCAAATCCACTGTGGATTATTTTGGGATGGGGCATCGCGGTTTGGCACTTTCGATTTCGGCAGTTTCGATTGTCAACTTTGCTCTGCTGTTTGTTTTTCTGCGGCGCAAAGTTGGCAAGATGGAGGGCGGCAACCTGTTTCCGACCTTTGCCAAAGTCAGCGCCGCCGCCGCCGTGATGGGAGCAATTTGCTGGCTGGTCAGCCAACAGATCGAAGCCGCAATGGGAACTGTTAGTTTAGCCGCCCGGCTGATTGATGTCGGAGCTTCGATTGCAATTGGCATGACGGTGTTTTATCTGGCAGTGCGAGCGCTCAAAGTCGGCGAACTGGATCAAATGACAAACATGCTTAAACGTAAGCTTGGCCCCAGATTCAGCAAGAAGTAACAGCAGTAATGAAACCAAAAACTCTTTCTTCAGCAATCAAATCTCTGGCTTTTTCGCTGCTTCTCAAAATTCCTAAAGCCGCTTTTCTTTACGTTCCGGTTTTGACCTTTACTGCATTTTTCGGCGGAGCGTTTTGGTTGCTGGAACTGACGACTCATTTCCGGTTTCAATACTTTGTGCTTTCGTTTTTCTTTTTACTGGTATTTGCATTGATTCGGATGTGGCGATGGGCTGGCGTGGCGTTAATTTGCCTTTTTATAAACTCAGCTTTCGTTTTACCGTGGTATCTGCCTGTGAAATCAGTTCGAGCCGACGGCGGAGGCCAGAAACTTCGGCTGCTGTTGACGAACGTTTTATGGGACAACAAAACACGGCCAGCCGTGATTACCATGGCCAGGCGCGAACAACCCGATCTGGCTTTCTTTCAGGAAGTTACGTACCCGTGGGCGACAGAACTGGAAGCTTTGCGAAGTGATTTCCCGTATTACCGGCTTAACCCCGCCGAAGACGCTGGCGGGTTGGCCTCATTCAGCCGCATTCCATTTTTTCGAGCCGAACTGGCTCCGCTGGCTCACTTGAACGGTCCGGCTGCCATTTTTCAAATCAACATTGGCGGCAAATTGGTTTCAATCGTTTCTGTTCACGCGCCACCTCCGGCGGGAAAAGAAAACTTTGACAACAGAACGGAAATCCTGAAACAGACCGCCGAGTTTGTGAACACTTTGCCGGAACCAAAAATCGTCATCGGCGATTTGAACATGACAATGTGGTCGCCGTACTACAAACGCTTTATCGAAAGCACCGGGCTGGTCAATTCCCGCGAAGGTTTCGGGGTATTGCCTTCGTGGCCGACGTTCCTGCCTCCGATGAGCATTCCTATTGACCAATGCCTGATCAGTCGAGGAATTCAAGTGGCAAACATCCGCACGGGCAGTCGAGTTGGCTCCGATCATTTGCCACTGATTGTTGATCTGGTGATTCCCTGAAGACGATTCAGACAATTCAACGGTTGTCAGGCAAGCTGTTGGATGTGAGAATAGCCGCAGTTTCCGAGCAACAAGCCGGGGCAAGCAATCATACCAATCAAAAGAGGTCACAGAGATGAACATTAAGCCGAGCGCTTATGCGCGCATGGCCGCGTCATTGTTTTTTAGTTTGCTGGTTTTATCGCCGATGTCATCAACCGTAGCTCAGAACCAAACGCCACGAAATTTCGCCCAGGTGCGACGAGAGTTCAAAACTTTCTATGATCAGGGTAACCGTAAGAATGGCATTGTTGGCAGCAGCTTTATGCTAATTCAGGATGGCCAGGTCATTGCGCAGGAATTTTTCGGACTCGCCAACCAGGAAAAACAACAGCCGGTAGACGAAAACACCATTTACCACTGGGCTTCGATCACAAAGACTTTTACCGGCATTGCAATCATGCAGTTGCGGGATCGTGGTTTGCTGAAACTGGACGACCCGATCATCAAATATGTGCCGGAACTAAAAGCCGTTCACAACCCGTTCGGCCAGATGAGCGAAATCACCATCAAGCATTTGCTGTCACATTCGTCGGGTTTTCGCGGAGCGACCTGGCCTTGGGGCGGCGACAAAGACTGGCAGCCGCACGAACCCACCGAATGGTCGCAGTTGGTAGCAATGATGCCTTACACCGAAATTCTGTTTAAGCCCGGCAGCAAATTCAGCTATTCAAATTTGGGAATCATCTTTCTTGGCAAAGTGATTGAGCAACTATCCGGCGACAATTACGAAGTTTACGTTGACAAGAACATCCTAAAACCGCTGGAAATGTATCGCAGCTATTTCGACACGACGCCTTACCATTTGCTGAAAAACCGTTCTGCCAGCTATTTATTGCAAGAGGGGAAACTGACATCTGCGCGTTTTGACGCTGACACCGGAATCACGGTTTCAAATGGAGGGCTAAACGCTCCGTTGCCCGATATGGTCAGGTACATTGGCTTTCTGACGGGAGAGATTCGGCGTCAGGCGATTTACGATCAAGTATTGAAACGTGCCTCGCTGGAAGAAATGTTCCAGCCGCAAATTCCGGTGGCTTCGACTGAAATCGTTGAACCTCAAGGGCAGAACCGCAAAGATGCAATGGGGCTGACTTTTTTCATCGAAGATAATTTCAACCAACACTTCATAGGTCACAGCGGAAGTCAGAACGGATTCATCTCGCATTTTTACCTGCGCCCCGACACGCGCATGGCTTATATCGCCGCGTTCAACACCGACGCCACTGCAACCGAAAAGGATTCGGCGCAAGACACGCGTCGGTTGGATCGGGAAATCAAAGATTACGTTTTCCAAAACATCTTTCCGCTATTCGTAAAAAAGTAAAACCAGTCGCAGGCTGAAAAACCTTATCCACAAAAAGACACAAAAAAGGCACGAATAAAGGACAGGCGATGCTGTTCCCATTCGTGCTTTCTTTGTTGGAAGTTGATGGCGTTTACGGATGCCAGTTGTGATGTTCGTAAAGCGGTTCCGCCTGTTTGCTGAGCCGCTGGTAATCTTCAGGGACGTCAATGTCTTCGATGACAGCAGAGCTTTCAACGGGCACTTCCAGGCAGTCGTTTTTATTTGCATTGATGAACGCCCGCAGACCTTCTGGGTTGGTTTCATCAAGTTTCATAATCTCATCTACATGATTGATGCTGACTATGATCGGATGGCCGTGCTTGCCGTTGTATGTCGGAATGACAATGCCTTTACTGCCATCGCCATAAGCCGCGATCAATTTATTCATCAACTCCGTCTTAACCATGGGCTGATCCACCAATGCAATCATCACCGCATCGGTGTTCGGCCCCAGCATTGCCAGACCCGTCTTTACGGAACCGAGCATGCCGTTTTGATAATCTTCGTTGACAGCAAACTGAACCGCAGTTCCTGCCAGACAAGGACGAATTTCATCTGCGCGATGGCCAAGCACGACAAAAATATCGGCCAGTTCAGTGTTCCGCATCTGGTGAACGCATTCGCCAATGACTGTTCGCCTGCCCCATTTGAGCAAGGGTTTGAAAGCAGGCTGCATTCGTTTCGATTCACCGGCAGCCAAAAGAATTCCTGAAATCATGGGTTGATTTCGCCTCCTGATAATCGCTTATGAGTATGGGTGTTTTTCTTAAGAATTACGTTATTCAGATTTCGCCAAATCCGCCAATGCTTCAAACGGAGTGTTGAAGCTGTTTGATCGTATATTCGGCTTTCGCGCCGGAGCTTCGCTTTTCACAGGTTGCGCGGCGGCAACTGCGACTTGCGCGGTTACAGTTTCTGCCGTCAGATCACTGATTTCCGTCGCAGCTTCATTTGTGCGAACACGGTAAATCGGTCGCTCGAACATTGGCGAAATTCTGGTCCAATCGCCTGTCGAATGCGGTTCGGCAATCAGCCGCTGCATGGCTTCGACTTTGGAATCCAGATCGTCCAGATAAGCCAGCATCAGCGCTTCGGGCGTCGAGGGCAGTTTCGGCGATCCGTATTCCAACTTGCCGTGGTGCGACAACAGCATGTGCAACAAATGGCGGCGCAAATTTTCCGGGAAACCGGGAATTTGTTTGATGTGATCTGCCACCATCATCGTTTCCATCACCAGATGGCCAATCATCTGTCCGTCGTTTGTGTATCCGAAAGCACGTTCGTAACTCAGTTCATCAATCTTGCCGAAATCATGCAGCACAGCTCCGGTTTGCAGCAAATCAATGTCAATGCCCGGGTAATGCCCTCCAACTTTCTGACACAGTTTGACCAACGACAGCGAATGTTCCAGCAAACCTCCCAGATAAGGGTGATGCATGGTTTTGGCCGCCGGAGCGCGTTTGAATTTTCGTGTCGTTTCCTCGTCGGCAAAAATGTTTTCCAGCAGTTGTTTCAAATACGTATTTTGGAACTGACTGACTATGCCCATTAGTTCGGCAAACATTTCGTCAACATCGAATTTGGTTGTCGGAAAGTAATGCGTCAGATCAACCTCATGCGACTGGCATGGACGCATACGGTGAATCTGAATTTGCAGATGATTGCGATAAACATTGACCAGGCCGCGAACAAAGACAATGTCGTCTTTGTCAAAAGTGTCGATCGTGTCTTCGAAGTTATCCCACCACTGACCGGATATGTCACCCGTGCGATCGGCAAATGTAATCATTGCAAATTGACCGCCGGTCTTTTTTGCGCGCAACTCTTTTGATTTGACCAGAAAAGTTGTGCTGATGTTCTGGTTAGGAGTGAAATCACGGACAAAGATTTTTTCCATAAGACACCTGGCTGTTCTGATTTTGGATTCCAGAAGGAGTTTCCAGAATCCAAAATCCAAATAAGGAGTTAAGGCTTGGCCGTCTCTTTTGCTGCGACGGCTTTCTTTGCTTCGTCAGCCTTTTTCTTCTCCTCTTTCTCTCTCTTCTTTCTGGTCTTCTCGTTTTCTTCCGAATAAGCGGTTCGTTTAATCTGTGCCGATTTCACCTTGCTGCCTTCAAACTGATAGCGCGGGTCAATCTCAATGAAAGCATCGTCACGCAGTTTGGCCAGGTAAGTGTCCATTTGCTGTTCTGCCTGCTGGCTGACCAGATAACCACCAAGTTTTTGCTGCACGGATTCATCTTCAAACGGCATCAGCGTGGGTTCTTTGCGTTCGTCAACCCGGAAAATGTAATAACCGTTCTCTAACGTGATCGGGTCAGTAATTGACGCGACCGGCAGATTTTCGACGGCGGCTTTTACTTCCGGGGCCAGATCAGAGATTTTAATTGCCGGGCCGAGCTTACATTTTTGCTTTTTGCAAAGCTCGTCTTCTGAAACGCGCTCGCCTAAAGCTGAAAACTCGATCGCGCCATTGCGAGCCTGCAAAACGATTTCTTTGGCGCGCAACAAAGACTGGCCAGGGTCTTTGCCTAAAGCGATAAAAATTCGGCTTAGCGCGACTTCGCCCGGTATGGTCAAAAACTCTTTGTTCTTTTCATAAGCTTCGCGCTTTTCTTTTTCAGTCAGATTTCGATAAATCCTCATTTGGACTTCATTCCACAACACGGCTTCACGCGAAAAATTTTCCGTCAGCAGCTTGGTTACTTCTTCAATGTCGTACCCGGCTTCGCGCATTTTCTGAGACAGACATTCTTTCGATTCGCAGTTGTTTTCCTTCATCATTCGCAGAAACTGCTGATTGACCTGCGGTTCGACGTTGATCGAAAGGTCTTTGGCGCGTTGAGCCAGCAACTGTGTATGAATCAACTCGTCCAGAATTTTTGGTTTGATTTCGTTGAACTTCTTTTCCAGTTCCGCGCCTTTTAACCCGGCGTTCTTCATTTGCTCCAACTGTTCTTTCTGAGCCGCCTCGAAAGTCGAACGCATAATCACCCCCGAATTAACGCGGGCAATCACTTCATCAACCGGAGGAGCGTCGCTTTGGGCATTAGCTAAAACAGCGCACACTATCAATATCCCCGGTAACAGAATTCTATTTATCAACTTCATAAAAACTCTCCTTGTCAGGCATCCGCGTATCAAGCAGATGACAGTTCATCCTCTTTGCTATTGGTTTCGTTTGTGGATTTCGCCTCATCTTGAACGTGGGCTTAAATCCCAGCTTGCGCTTAACAGACAATCGGTCGGCTCAAAAGACCGAATCAGGGCAAGCTGCCGCTGTAACTGAATCCCAAACGGTCGCGGTGAATTTTGATTTTTGCTCCGGTCAGGGCGCGTTTGTTGAACTCTTCAATCAAAGCCTGATTTTTCAGGCTTAGCAATTTGTCTTCGATCTCTTTGCTAACCTTGTCCAGTGGCTGTGCTTCGCCTCGTTGTTCCAGTTTGAAAATATGAAAGCCGTAATTCGATCTGACGACACGACTGATTGAACCGACTTTTAGCGGAGTGATCGCCTGTTCCAAAACTGGCGGCAGCATCTGCGCTTCGTAATAAATTAACCCGCCGTTCGAGGCTGTCGGGGCTTCGGAATGCTCCTTGGCCAGAACGGCAAAATCAACGGGTTTGGCCAATGCCTGTTTGTAGATTTTTTGGGCATCGGCTTCGCTGTCAACTCGAATTTCACGCACGTAAAATCCGTTTTTGCCCCGATAAACCGAACTGTTTTCGTTGTAATACTTTTCGATTTCCTGTCGCGTCACCTGCACATCTTTCAGAACTTCGGTCTTGTAAAACTTCAGTGTCAATAAATCGTTGTAAATTTCCAGTCGCCGTTCCGCCCCTTGCAATGAAACCTGATCTTGCTCCGTGTCTTCGCCGTTGCCGTTTTTGCCGTCGCCGTTTGTGTTGGCTGTGCTGGTTTGTTTGTGCTGGCTTTCCAGCGCGTTGCGGATCTCGTCATCGGTTGGTTCTATGTTCTTTTCCACAGCAGCCTGAACTATCAACTGGCGCTGTATGAATGCGTCAAGCAACTGGCTTCGCCGTTTGTCGTTGGCCGCCTGATCGGAAGTGCCCTGTTGTTCAAAGTCGGATAATCGTGCCTTGACGAAACGTTCAAACGCCAGCAGATGTTCTGCTGAACCATTGATCTCAGCAATGACGGGCGATTTGTCGTCGCCCACGCCGGAACGCACCGAATTTGACGATGAGGAACGACAGCCGACCATCCAGCCGCAGCACAGCAAAGCGGCAAGCGCAAAAATCTTTATTCGCATAAAAGCAGTTGTCTCGGAGAATTTTTCAGCACTCAAAATGATGTTGGATTGTACGACGTGCCCAGTTGCGGCTGCAAGAAGCTGCCCTGGTTGCTCGCTGTTGTTTGTCTGACCGTGGAGCGGAAGTTATGATGCCAGACGTGGCAGACATTCTGATTCACTCAATTCAGGGAGAAAATTTAGATGCGTAAAATGATTTTGTTGGCGGTTGTGTTGTTTTTGTTGTTGGCTTCG
>JBGAPB010000011.1:0-37851 GCA_044221525.1 Blastocatellia bacterium
GTCGAAGCAATTTCGCGAGTTGCAGGCGACAATGAATAATTGCAACCGCTGCTATTAACCATCGTTCGCCAGGCGCCTCTGCCGTGCGTGAAGGCGTAAACCCAGGTCACTCCATCGGAAATGTGAATCTGAACTTTTTCAGTGATGGCGTTTGTAAAACCAGTCGTTTCAGCAGCCCAATTCGCTCCGCCGTCAGTGCTGACGAAAACGCCGACATCGGTTCCGACATACAATCTGGCCGTGTTTGACGGGTCAATTGCCAGACTGTGAACCGGCACATCCGGTATTCGCCCGGTCAAGTTGCCGCCGCTGACCTGACTGCCGTCAGCAACTGTCCAGGTTTGGCCACCGTCAATGGTTCTGTAAACGTGAGCGCCTCCGAAGTTGGAATATGTGGCATAGGCAATATCACGGTTGTTTGGATCGAAAATTACCGAGGAAACCCATCCGTCTCGCGGTTGGGAATCGGGCCACACTGTTGTGCTGGTCGAAGTCAGCGCGGCGCTGTTTCGCAAAACCAATCCGTCGCCCATTCCTGCCAGCGCCCTGTTTGAATCGGTCGGCGCAATGGCAATTGAAGTGACGGATTCTGTCCCGGCGGTAATCGCGCTGGCTCGTTCCCACTGCGCGGCGCTGTTTGCAGTTCGCCACAGGTAAAAACCACCAGTCCAAAGCCGCTGAGAATCGCTGGAATCCATCGTCATCGGAGAAACGAAATATGGACCTCCGTCGTTAATGCCAAAGGTCGAATCTCCGAAAGAGTTGCCGCCGTCGGTGCTCTTCCTGAACGAAATGCCCGGGAAGCTGGCAAACAAAGTGCTGGCGTTCGTCTGGTCAATCGCCACTCCGCCGCCATCGCCGCCGTTGACCAACCGCCATCCATTGACGCCCTTGTCGTCTGTGCCCAAAACCGTTCCGTTATCCTGAGTGCCGCCTAAATACGTTTTGCCATCAGCCGAAACCGCGCCGCTGTAAAACTGCGTCACGCCATAATTGTTATTTATGGAAGTCCATTTGACGCCGATTGAATTGGGGTTGCAGACATTGGCAGGAGTAGTCGCAGCCGTCGCCCGAGCGTTGTCTGTGCGGAACAAACCTCCGTCGTTGCCTATAAAAACCGTTTGATTGGCCGTGCCGTCATATTTCGGGTGGAAGACTATGGTGTGCTGGTCGGGATGAATCGGTCCCAGATTAAAATTCAGGTTGAGATAACTAAGTCCGGCGACTCCCCAGTTCACTCCGCCGTCGTCTGAACGAGCAATCTCGATACCTCCGACCCAGACGCGATTTGAATCAATCGGATCAACCGCAATTGCCAGATCGTACCAACCCTGTGCAAAAGTCGAATCCTCTGTATCAAAACCGCAATCTGTTGCCACGGCGAAGGCCGAAGCAGACAAAATCGAGCGGTTGATTTTACCGGGATCCGTATTGCGAACCTGAGCCGTCCAATTCGTTCCCCCATTGGTTGAGCGGAAAACTGCATATAGCGAAAATTGCTGATCGGTTCGTTGAATGCTGGAAGCCAGCGCATAAACGACGTCCTGATTGGAAGGAGCAATCGCCAACGCCGTTCGCCCGACTCCAGTTTCTCTCAGAGAGACATCCCAGGTTCCAGCGCCGCCAGCGTCATTGTTGCGATAAACCAGCGCCTGCTCAAAGTTGCCGCAGGAAGCAAAAAGAACGTCTGTCGTCTTGTCAGTTCTCAGCGCCAGATCCAAACAACCGGAGGTAACCGTAACTCCGCGAGGGCCAATAGGATCATGCACCTTCGTCCAGGTCGTGCCTCCGTCCAGTGAACGCATGACTCCGGTTTGAGTGGCTGCGTAAATTCGATTCTTGTCCGCGGTACTGATGGCAATGTCGTTGACGAAGTAAAAATCGGCAGTCTTCGTACTGTCCAGCCGAGTCCAGCTTGTGCCGGCGTTTGTTGTCTTGAAGATTCCCGCACCACGAAAATCGCCGCTGCTTAAATTGCCGTCATACTCCTGACCGAAAACGCCTTCACCTGTGCCGACGTAAATCACACTCGGATTTCCGGGTTCAAACGCCATCGAACTGACTGTGATATTTCCCAGCAAGTCGGCAATCGGAACCCAGGTTTGGCCCGCATTGGTAGATTTCCAAACGCCTCCGCTGACGCCAGCCGAATACATGACGTTCGGGTCTTGAGGATTGATGAGCAAAGCCCTCGTGCGTCCGCCGACGTTGCCAGGCCCCAACGGAGTCCATCCGGCTGCGGCAGTTTCTGCTTCGGATTTGGCGCGCAGCGCCGCCGACTCTTCCGTCGTCAGAAAGCGATTGAGAGAAGTCGAAAACTGCTGCATCGAACGCACCTGCTCCTGCGCCTCGAAGTATTTTTCCATCGGCAGTTCCTTTTCACCGACGGGCAAACGTTTTTTCAAAAAATAGCTGGCGGCTTCGCGCGGTTTGTCGAAAGCCTCTTCCTCCTGCTTGTCTGACGGAAGCCTGAAATTAGGCCATTCAACTCCGTTACCCGATTCGTTGTTCAGACCCTGCGGCCAATTCGGAAAAGCCGATAAAAGCGAATTTGTCTCTTGCTGAATAAAAGGAACTTGCGCTTGAGTTTCACGCTTGGGTTGACGTTCCTGTGGCTGGCGAAAACGACTTCCCTTTCTGGCGCGCGCGGTTTGAATGCGTTCTTTGACAGCTGTTTTGCTGCCTTGCCCGGAAGCAGTCATCAGCGGCAGCACAATGCTCGCCGCCAGTGAAGAAACGATAATCACCAGAAGCAAAGACAAATTTACCTTCAGTTTTTTACGATTGGCCGACATTGGCATGTGGTTTCTCTCCTTTTTTTAGGCCGAATGCGCAGACACCTTTTTGGGTAACCTTTGATTGAACTGGGGTGACTGCGACTGCTTAAATTGTCATTTGTTGATTGTCCGGCTGATGGTTTTCAGCCGATGGGATGATTCGCGATTTATTTGATTTGGGGCGCAATTCTTTCGACTTCGATCACACCTGGAACTTTTCTGAGTGCGCTGCGGACCCGCTCCAGATGATTCAAATCCATGATATCAACAGTCAGTTCTATCAACCTGACTCCGTCGCCGTTGTCGCTGTCGTCTGTGCGCGCATTACGGATGTTGGTTTTGATGTCCGCGACAACTTTTAACAATGCGGCCAATTGCCCGGTTTTGTCTTCAGTCCTGACCGCCAGCGTCACCGCATAAGGCTCGTTGCTACCATCTCCGACCCAATTGACTTCGATGATTCGCTCGCGGTTGACCATCAAATTATCGGCGTTTTTGCAGCGGCGGGCGTGAACGCCCACTCCATTGCCCTGAGTAATGTAGCCTATGACTTCTTCACCTCGAATCGGGCTGCAACACTGTGCGCGATAAACCAGCACGTTATCAACACCTTTGATGGTGATGCGGTCATCTCCCAACTTCAGCGCGCGTTTGACGACCTGAGTCATCTGCTGCAACCGCGTGGCAGTTGCGTTATCAAGCTCTTCCAGTTTGTCAGACGGGATGAAGCGCCCCAGCGGTGTTTTAGCCACCAATTTGCCGTAACCAATAGCCGCGTACATATCTTCCAGTTTGGGATAACCGTTGTCCAACCTGTATTTTTCCAGCAGCGAGTCTTCCAGTACCTGCTTCGGCTTCAGTTTCAATCGCAGGGCTTCTTTTTCAAACATCTTGCGCCCGACTTCAACCGCTTCTTCATTCTCTCTTTGCGCAACGTAATGTTTGATCTTGGTGCGCGCCCGCGTTGTGACGACGAACCTCAGCCAGTCGCGGTTCGGTTTTTGATTCGCACTGGTCAGGATTTCAATTGTGTCGCCGCTTTGAATTTTGTACTGCAAAGGAACGATTCGACCGTTAACCTTTGCGCCTATGCATTGATCGCCGACTTGTGTGTGGATGGCATAAGCGAAATCTACGGGCGTGGCTCCGAGCGGCAATTCCAGAACGCGGCCTTTCGGAGTTCTGGCATAAACCTCTGTCGGTTCCAGGTGCAGTTCTTCTTTAAGCGAATCAACAAACTCGCGCGCATCCAAATCATGCTGTGATTCGACCAGCATACGCAGCCACTTCATCTTTTCGTCTTCGCTGGTATCCTGGCCTTTTCCTTCTTTGTATTTCCAGTGAGCGGCGATGCCTTCTTCGGCAACGCGATGCATTTCTTCCGTGCGAATCTGAACTTCAAAGTGGTGATCTTCTTCGCCTATGACTGAGGTGTGCAGCGATTGATAGCCGTTCGAGCGAGGGTTGGCGATAAAGTCCTTGATTCGATCCTTGAACGGTTTCCAGTATTGATGCATCACGCCCAGAGCGAAATAACAATCACGAGTTTCCGGCACTATGATTCGAACGGCGGCCAGATCGTAAACTTTGTCCAGTGTGATTTTCTGATTTTGTAGCTTGAGGTAAATGCTGTATAGCCGCTTGATGCGACCATCAATCCGAACAAACGGAACCTGATTTTCAGTCAATCGCTCAGAAATCCGCGACTTAACCTCTTCCAGAAAAGCTTCGGTGGAAGCTCGGCGCTGTTCGACTTCTTCTTTGAGCTGCTTGTAATTGTCAGGTTCCAGGTACTCGAACGCCAGCTCTTCCAACTGAGTTCGTATCTTGCTCATTCCCAGCCGGTGAGCAATCGGCGCGTAAACTTCCAACGTTTCCCTGGCAATGCGTTTGCGTTTTTCCGGTTTCAGGAATTGCAGCGTCTGCATGTTGTGCAAACGATCCGCCAGCTTGACCAACACCACCCGCACATCGTCCACCATGGCCAAAACCATTTTTCGCAAGCTTTCGGCCTGGGCGTCTTCTTTTGAAACGTCGCCAAGGTTACTAATCTTGGTTACTCCATTGACCAGATGTGCAACCGTCGGGCCGAATTTTTCGGTGATGTCGGGCAATTTTGCCAGGGTGTCTTCAACTACATCGTGCAGCAATCCGGTGCAGACGGTTTCAACATCCAGCTTCATGTCCGCCAGCAGGCTGGCCACAGACAGCGGATGGCTGAGATAAGGCTCGCCCGATGCGCGAACCTGCTTTCCATGCATCATCGCAGAATAAAGATACGCCCGGCGAAGCAGGTCTAAATCAGCATCAGGGTGGTAACGCTCAACTTTGTTTTGGATTTCTTCAAAGCGAATCATCGGGCGGGATTATAGCCGAAGGTGTTGGGAGTAGACAGTAGTCAGTAGTTGAAGGCATATTTCGATTACTCATCTTTCAAGCCAAGAATTCACTCGCCAAATTATGCCTGAGGAAAGACCGTTATTTTTCGACATCCAATTACTGCCGACTGAGTCTGAGCGAATTACCAATTACCGACAAACTGGAAAGCAGCATTGCTCCGGCGGCCATGATCGGATTCAGAATTCCGGCGATGGCCAAGGTGATTCCAAGCGCGTTATAGAAAAATGCCCAAAACAGATTTTGCCGAACCACGCGCCAGGTTTTGTTCGCCAGGTCGAAGACTTCTAACAATTTGCCCAGTGAGTTTGTCATCAAAACAATTGCCGCAGCCTTCATAGCAATGTCCGCGCCAGAGCCGACAGCGATACCCAAATCTGCCTGCGCCAGAGCCGGTGCGTCATTAATGCCATCACCAATCATTGCGACGAATTGTCCTTGTCGCTGCAAACGCTCAATTATCAATGCTTTATCGCCCGGCAGAGCTTTGGCAATGAAATCATCAACGCCAACCAGCAAAGCCACCTTTGAGGTTGTGACATTGGAGTCACCTGAAACGATCAAAGTCTTGATCCCTCTACTCTTGAAATCGCCAATCACAGACTCAGCCTCCGCCCTGACCTGATCTCCGAAAGCCATCAAACCTCGTAGCTGCTTACCCCAGCCGAAAAAGGCCACTGTCCGCCCTTTCGCTTCCAAATTTTGAGATTGAGCTTCAGTTGAAAAATCCATCCAGGCGCCTTCATCTTCAGCCAGTTGGCGATTGCCAATGAAAACTCTGTGACCGGAAACCGTGCCAACTAAACCCTGCCCTTTTCGAACCTCTATATTGCTGGCCTCCGACAATTCCAGGCCTTCAACCTCCACACGTTTTAATACCGCGCGTGCCAGTGGATGCTCTGAGTAACGTTCCAGCGAGGCGACCAGTCGCAAAGACTCTTGCGCAAAAATTTTCCTGGCAGCTTCACTTTCACCTCTGAGCGGTAAATCAAGATTGGCCAAATTCGGGGGCAAAGCCGAGTAAGCGCTTTGCTTAACTTCCAAGTAACTCTGCGTCTTTGCCATTGGCTGAACCGTCTCTGACGCCACTTCGAAAGGCTCGAATTCCAGTAATGCAAAATTGCCCTCAGTGATGGTCCCTGTCTTGTCAAACACCACGGTGTCCACTTTGCAGATGTTCTCCAGCACCCGACTGTCACCAACCAGAATGCCTTTACGTGATGCGGCCCCAATTGCCGCAGTCATCGCCAAAGGGGTCGCCATTCCCAAAGCACAAGGACAGGCAATCACCAGAACTGTAATGGCTCGCATCAAGGCTTCGTTCAGTTCGGTAAACCCGCCTAGCCAGCAAACCAGAAACGTCAGTGCAGCAATCGTCACAACGCCAGGCACAAACAACCGCGAAATTCGATCCACTGTGCGCTCCAAAGGAGATTTGCTGCCCAGTGCTTGTTCAACCAGTTTGATGATTTGCATGAGCGTTGTGTCTTCGCTGACTTTTGAGGCGCGAACCTGCAAAACGCTGCCGGAATTTAGACTTCCAGCAATGACATGGCTGCCGGGCGCTTTTTCAACCGGAGTTGATTCTCCGGTCAGCAAGGATTCGTCGGCCTGCGAAATGCCTTCAATGACTTCGCCGTCAGCAGGAATTCTCTCTCCGGCCTTGACCACAAACACGTCTCCGACTTTCAAAGCATCCACCGAAACAAATTTCTCTTCCACACCGGACAAAGTCGAAATGATCAATCGCACTTTCTTCGGCATCATCCTGTAAAGCGTGGTTACGGCGCGAGAGGTTCGTTCCTTTGCATTTTTCTCGATCAGCTTACCGACCAAAACCAATGTGACAATTGCCGAAGCCGTGTCGAAGTAAACGTGTCCGCCCAAAACTGCCTGCGCTGCACTGTAAAAATATGCCGCCAGAATTCCCAACCCCAGCAGGGTTTCCATCCTCACCATTCGATTGAGCAATCCGTGCCACGCCGGTTTCAAAATTGGTATCGCCGAATAAAAAACAATCGGCGTAGCCAACCCCATCAGCACGAACGGCAAAAAGCGTCGCACACTTTCCGCAATCTGTTCGAAGTAACCGACGTAAAGAGCCATGCTCAGCGTCATGATGTTCAGGTACAAAAATCCCGCGATGCCCAGCCGCAACAACAAATCGCGCCGTTCAGCGTTGGCCGATTCGTTGTCGCCGCTGCATTCGCTGGCCTTGTACCCAAGTTCGGCAATTCGTTGTGGGATTCGATCAGGCGGAAGGTATTGCGGGCAGTATTTGACCTTGACCAGGTCGGAGGCGAAGAAAGCCTCGGCGGAAATAACACCACGCTCTTTCGTCAGAGAATGCTCAATCAACCAGGCGCAAGAGGAACACCACATCCCAGAAATTTGCAGCAACACTTCTTGCGTCTGGGCATCGGGTGGAATCGGCGGCAAGGCTTCTTTCCCACCCTGGTTGCCAGTTGCAATCAAACCTAGCGCCAGGCTCCGCTTGAAAACTTCGGTTTCGCGCACGTTCTGGCCGGAAGCAATAACTCCGCTTTCCAACAGGATGGCGTAAACGTTCATGCAGCCCAGACAGCAAAATGACTTTTCTTCGCCGTTGAGGCTGCGCGTAAACGGATGACGACCAATCGCCAAACCGCAAAGTTCGCAAGGATTGTGTTGATTATCGTGAATCATCTGACGCCGTGGCTATTTGTAAGTGTCGGCGGTTTGAGCATTCACAGGCTTGCCGGTTTCGTCCAGAAGAATCGGGTTCGCGCGCTTGGCAATAATGTACGCAGTCACCAAAATGCCAATGAAGAGCGCAAACACCAGACCTAGCAGAAAGGTCAAAATTTTTCCTTGTTGCTGTGATAAGTAATTAGCGATCCGTTTTATCATCGTGGTTTCCTTTCGGTGGGAGTAATAAAGGTCATCGGCATATTCGCTGTATCGCCGCCCGGTTCAACGCGGCTGACAATTTCAAAATGGTTGACGCCTTGCGGCAAGGTTTGCGGCGGCACTGAAACCTCAAATTGAAGCTGGCGCTCTTCGGCAGGTTTCAGCTTTAACGGCTGTTCCAATTCAATCTGCGCTCCGGGCAGATGTTCCAGCGTCAACGCCAGTGTCGCGTCTTTGCCCTGACGGTTGGCGACGGTCATGCGGAATTTGTTGTAAATCCGGCCATCGTCGCCCAGCCGGTAAAGCTCCGAGCGAACCGGAGCGATCTTCACCATTACGTTGTCCCGCATCGAAAGCACTACGAACAATCCTGAAGCATAAAACAGCAGAAGCAGAGCGACGATTGCTCGTTTGGCGTCGCGCAATCCCAGCCGCTTGAGCAATGGCGTTCGTTTGTCGTTCGCTAGTTCGCCATTTTCGCCCCAGGCGTAATGAATCAAACCCGGCTTGCCCAATCTGCCCAGCACGTCCACACAGGCGTCAATGCATTCGCCGCAGTGAATACATTCAATTTGATAAGGAGAGTGTCGAATGTCTATTCCCATGTGACAAACGCGGACGCACTTTTTGCATTCGATGCAGACTTTGTCCGCGCCTTGCCCATCGCGGTACTGAACGATCAGTGTTTCCTTGTCGCCAAGCATTCCCTGCAAGTAACCGTAAGGACAGATGGTCTTGCAGAAAGTTTGCCGCACGAAGGCAAAATCCAGAAAGACAATCAGCGTCGTCGCCGCCCCGGCGATTCCTCCAGCGGTTTTAATGTCCAGTGTGAAAAGTCGTCCCATCAAATCGCGCGGTTCGACAAAATAAGAAATGAAGACGAACGCCAAAAAAACTGACGCAACGACCAACACTGCGTAAAACAAAGCGCCGCTCATCCATTGGCGACGTTTTGCGTGAAGCTTGATGAAGCGTTTGTTGACGAACTTCTTAATGCGCGCTTCCACCGCCAACGAGGCTTCGCTGAAGATCATCTGCGGGCAGAAATAGCCGCAATAGATTCGCCCGTAAAGCATCGAAGCCGCCGTCACCACGTACAACATAAACAGCATCGAGAAAAACAGGATGCCGAATTCGTTGATCCACAGTTCATATCCGGCGAAGTAAAACCTTTGGCGCGGAATGTCGAACCGCATGAGATTGAAAAACGGCAAGGCAACAAATATCAGAAAGCAGGTGAACTGAATGATTCGACGGTAACGATGGTAAGTTGATTGCGCAGGCAACACCGGCAACTGTTTGCCACCGGGTTTATTGACAGGTTTGGGAACAGATTTGATAGCCGAAGGGACTTGCCCAGCCAGGCCCCGCTCGGCGGATAAGTTTGGGCTGCTGACGCTCATAACGATTATTTTATTTTTGAAAACTTTAGTGATGACAACTCGCCGCTTCGGTCGTGGTCATCGCCAGCAAAGGCATCAAGCCTCGCCAGACCAAAAACACTCCGAGCAACGCAACGCTGATGGCGGTCAACCGGCTTCCCCATCCGCTGGCATTCAACCGCGCCAGTTTCAAACTAAAAGCCGATGAAACCACTCCGAGCGCGAACAGCGCTCCGGCGGTTCCAAATCCAAAAGCCATCATAGTTAGTAATCCAGCAAGCGCCGTGCCCGTGGCCATCGCCTTCAGCAGCGCAGCGTAAATCAGCCCGCACGGCAAAAAGCCCAGCATCAATCCGAGCGCAAATTTGCTGGCAACAGTTGGTGAAGAAATACGACTGCCCAGAGGTTTGAGGAATTGAGACGTATACCGAAGTGGATCGAAGCGTTGCAAAAACCTGTGAGGAACCAGATCGAGCATCAACAATCCGGCCAGAATCATTAGCGCTCCGGCGACAATAGCCACAATGTTTTCAATGCCTGCCAGCTTTCCCACCAGATCAAAAAACTGGCCGGTCAGGCCTGCAAGTGCTCCCAGGAGGCCGTAGGTCACGATGCGACCTAAGTTGTACGACAGATGTGCGAACATTTGCTGACTTGCTGTTCGATGGCTTAAGGATAGGCTGAATGAAACAACCACAGGTCCGCACATCTGAACACAGTGCAGGCTGCTGACCAGACCAAGACCGAAAATAATTGAAAGCTCGATTGCCGACATCGCTTAGTTTTCGCCGCCGTTGCGTGTAATTCCCCAAGAAAACCTTTTCACGCTGCGGAAATCTGCACAAAACCGCCTTGCTTAATCTTTGGATTTGGCGCGTTGATCGTCACGCATTCACGATAAAACTCGAATCGCTTCATCTTGATCGCCTGCGTCGGACAGCGAGAAGCGCACATAGCGCAGCGAATGCATGTAGATTCATCCTTAAGCATGATCGCGCCAAGCTCTTGTAATTCTTCGTTGCTATAACCCTGCAAATCCTCTGCCGAAATTCCTGCCGATTCCGAAGCCAGCTTCATGAGCAACGAATCCTGGCGAAGCTTGTCCAGCCCAACCAGCTTGATCAGATTTTCAGGGCATACATCAACACATCCGTTGCAAGCGATGCAGATCGAAGTGTCAAAAACCGTGTTGATGTTGCAGCGCAAACATCGCGCAGCTTGTTGGCGCGCCTCCGTCTCAGGGAAATTGACTTCGACTATGTTCAAAGTCGCAGCGCGCTGCTCGGCTTCCAGCGCCGGAGGGTTGTGCCGTTTCAACTGATCCCAGCCCGGCGTCATTGTGTAATCGGCTGACTGCCAGCGTTTGCGAACCACAACATCTGTCCGTGTGCCACGCAGATAATCGTGCATCGAACGCGCGGCAATCTGAGCCGAGGCAATCGCATGAATAAACAATCGGGGGCCGTGAGCGATGTCCCCGCAGGCAAAGACGTCGGACGCCGTCGTTTGATACGTTTCAGGGTCAACTTTGATCAGCCCGCGCTCCGTTTCGACGCCATCGTCTTCATTCAAAAACGAAAGATCAGAAGTCTGGCCGATGGCAAACATGATGGTATCTGCTTCAATGTCCTCGACGAACGATTCATCAAACTTCGGGTTAAATTTTCCGGCGTCGTCAAATACCGAAGTGCATTTGACCGTTCGCAACCCTGTGACGTATCCGCCTTGTTGCAAGACTTCGCGCGGGCCGCGAGCCGGATGCAACTTGACGCCTTCTTCCTCGCCTTCTTCTATTTCAATTTCGTCTGCGGGCATTTCGTGGCGATCTTCCAAACAAACCAGGTGAACTTCTTTGTCGCCGCTCAATCGTAAAGCCGAGCGCGCCACGTCATAAGCAATGCGCTCGGTTCGTTCCATATCCGACCGTGCGTCGGCCATTTCAACGGCTCTGGGCCGAACCGCCGAACGTGCCACGTCAAACGCCACGTTGCCGCCACCGATAACGACAATCTTCTTGCCAAGCTCCATCGGCTTACCTTCGTTGAAGGCTTTCAGAAATTCCAGACCGTCGAATACTCCTGGCGTGTCGCTTCCGGGCAAAGGCAGCTTCCGGCCTTTCGGCAGGCCAACGCCCAGAAAGATCGCCTTGTAACCTTCTTCGCGCAGGCTTTTGATCGTGAAATCACGTCCGAGCTTCATGTTGCATTTCAGCTCGACGCCCATCGAAAGGATTGCGTTAATTTCGGCCCTGACCAGTTCGCGCGGCAAACGGTAAATCGGAACACCGACCATCAACATGCCGCCAGGATCGGAATTGGCTTCAAAGACAGTGACTTTGTAACCAAGCCGTGTCAGATCGTGCGCTACGGTCAAGCCTGAAACGCCTGCTCCGATAACAGCGATGCGTTCGTAATCCCCGCGATTGGGCGACAACATACGTTCGTTTGCGCCCGCGTGGTAATGTGTGAAGTCGCCGGATTCAGGCCCGAACTTTTCATTGACGAATCGCTTCAACGCGCGAATTGTGACCGGCGAATCCAAGTCGCCTCGGCGGCAATTGACTTCGCAAGGCGCGCCGCAAACTCGCCCGCAAATCGAAGCAAACGGATTTGTTGCGCGGGCAATCTTGTACGCCTCCTGGTAATGCCCTTCGGCAATCGCGGTCACGTAACCGCAGGCGTTTGTGTGAACAGGACAGGCGTCCTGGCACTTGACCATCTTCATCCAGTAATCGGCGGACGATGGGTCAGCGAGTTCAAATTGCAGATTGTTTTGCTCCATAAATTGTTAGTCTTCGTGGAACTTCCGAAACACAAACCTGATTAAAATGACCAGGTAAACCAGCACGATGGCGGCAATCGCGTACATCAATGCCGGTGAAGATTGCGTTGCGGCATTGAATGCTCGAACCAGCGCGCCTCGGTCAGAATGGTTGACTTCGCCATTCATGAACATAACCAGATAGGTCATGGCACCACCGATAATAAAGATGTAGGCAATCTTCAAAAACATGGGAACTTCAGTTCCCTTGCGCTCGGTGATCCAGCCGTCAGCGTATTCCTTGAGCTCTTGTTTGTCGTCGTTCATAGCCGTCTCCTCAGTTCTTCAGAAGGTCTTCTCTCTGCAATGGCTTCGTCATCTTCGAGCATTCGATATTTGGCCTCTTCGCTCTTCTCGCTCCAGTAACCGTCCTTGACAGAACGAATGAGGAAAAACAGCGCGCCTGCCGCTAACAGCGCAAAGAAGAAGTATGCAAAAAACACGCTTGGATATCCGTAATCTCGCAAAGCGCCCTCCTTACTTTTCGTAATCGTTGTCAGGCCGCCAGTTCTTGGCGCGACCCAGGGTTTGCAGGTAAGCGACCACCGCCTGGAACTCTTCTTCGTTTTCGACGATCCACGGATAAGGCGGCATGATCGAACCCGGAACCAGGTCTCGTGGGTTGCGGAAATGCGCGCGATGCCATTGCTCGTCGTACTTTCCGCCCACACGCGACAGGTCAGGGCCCGTGCGTTTGGTTCCAAACAAATGGGGGCTGTCGTATACGAACTCATCAGGAGTTGAAACAGGTGAATCTACCCCGCGCCAGCCTGATCGCTTCGTATCGGCCAGCAAGGTGCGAGTTTGTTGCGTGTGGCAATACCAACAACCTTCGCGGACATACACGGCACGTCCACGCAGTTGTTGTTCAGTGTAAGGTTGTAATTTGCCGGTCACGCCTTTGCTCGGATCGCTGTTGTCGAATGGTTTCGACCAGGTTTTATCAACAATCGGCGGTACGACCGTCGTCAGCAAACCGCCTATGAAAAACAGGGCAAGCGCGGCGACGACAAAAATCGGAGCACTATAATCAGCTTTGCGTAACATAATTCTTCTCCTTCCTTGCTTAGGCAGTCGCCGCAACCACCTTGTTCGATTCGCTTCCAGAACCAATCACGGTGGCCAGAATGTTGTAGGCGAACGTGACAATGCCGCCAAACATCAGCACGCCTGAAAAGAAGCGGACAATCCAAACCGGCTTCAGAGCGATGACGGTGTCAATGAACGGAATCGAGGGATTATTCCATTGCCATCCCTGCCAGAATCCGCCCAGCCACAGCGTGACGAAAAACCCCACGCCGCCAATCAGCAACAGCCAGAAGCTCCAGTTGGCCAGCGAATCTGAAAACAGTTCGCGGCGAAAGATTCGCGGCACCACGTAATAGCAACCCGCGATGGCGAAGAACGAAAATGCGCCAAGCACGGCCATGTGCGCATGGCCCGGAATCCAGTCCGTCTTGGAAACAATTGCGTTGACCGAACGCAGCGCATGCATCGGCCCCTGGAAACAGGTCAGCAGGTAAAAGATGACGCCGGTCATCAAAAACTTCAGCGGCACGTTGTCGCGCAGTTGATCCCACTGGCCGCGCATAGTGGCGAAAAAGTTGTAAACAACCGCCCACACTGGAACCAGCAACATCACCGAAAAGACGATGGCAATGGTTTGCAGCCATTGGGAAATCGGGCCGTGGATCATGTGATGCGCTCCTGTCCAAACGTACACGAACGCCAGCGACCAGAATCCGATCATCGAAAGTTTGTGGCTGTGCAATGGATTGTTAGAGGTTTTCGGGATGAAGTAATAAGCGATGGCCAGTCCGACGGGCGTGAAGATCAAACCGACGGCGTTATGCACATACATCCAATTCAGATTTGCCTGGTTGACGCCCGTCGCAAACAGCGTTGCGAAGTTGCCGGTCAGATATACAAACGCCGTCCACAAAATCGTCCCCATGCAATACCAGATCGTCACGTACATCTGAGTGTACTTGCGCGTGGCAACGGTCATAAAAATGTTAGCCCCGAACATGATCCAGGCAATAACCACCAGAACATCCAGGAACGTAGGCAACTCGGCATATTCCCAGCCTTGATTCCAGCCCATCACCGTTGAAACCACCGCGCCAAGAATGATGAAGTTCCACAATACCGATGTGGCGATGCCCAGTTTTTCACTCCACAACTTCACACCGCACAAACGCGGCACGACGTAATACATCAAGCCCATATCCGCAGCCAGCAGCCAGCCGAACAGCATGCCGTTGACGTGCAGCGGGCGCAGCCGCCCGTAAGTCAGGTATTGAACCGTTCCCAGCAATTCCGGCCAGACGAACTTGGCCGCGATCATCAAAGCTACGATGCCGACGATGAAGAAATAAGAAATCGAACTGACCAGAAACAGCTTGGCCGTCGTGTCCTGATGGAGTGATTCGTTGTACCGCGCAGCTTCGGAAACAGGGATTTCGCCTGCGCTTTTAAGTGATTCGCTCTGCATAAAGCCTCCGGCTTGGAGTTTGAATTGGAATCCCGCCTTCGTTGAGTAACCACCTCCGCCAAGAAGTAAACTCAACCGCCCGGCGGGATTCCAAGCTTGTTATTGCTTCTTTTTGTTGAAACTTCTCAAGTAGTTGACCAAATCGCCGACGTCTTTTTGCGTCAAGCCGTAATCCACCCACGGCGGCATCGCAGTGCCTTGCACGCCGTATAAGATGGACTCAAACAAGCGACGGTCGGTGGTTGAATTCAAGAAATCCGCGTTCCGCAAATTGCGCGGGCGAGGTTGAATATCCAGCGAGTTCGGCCCCTTGCCGTCGGCTTTTTTGCCGTGGCAACCAGTGCAACGTTGCAAGAAGATTTGCTCGCCGCTTTTGACTGAAGCGGCATCTGCAGCAATCGGATTTGTGTCGGGGACTTGGCGGCCTTTAATCTGACGAGCAGGTTCTTTCACATAATTCTTCCGTACGTGATCCAGAACTCCGCGAATCTGATCGTCGCTCAGCACTCTTCCCCAGGCAGGCATTGAAGTTCCGGCGACTCCGTTTTTGATCGAATTCATAAAACGTTCATCTGACTTGCTGCTCATAAATCCAGCTTTGGTCAGGTCGCGAGGATACGGGTCCAGGTAAACGGAAATCATTCCTTTGCCGTTACCCATATCACCGTGGCAGCGCGCGCAAAGCGTAGAGAAAATTCCAGCCGGATCGTTCAGCGTCGGCGGGGTTTTCAAGCTCATCAAGTAAGCCGTCATCGCCTGATATTCGGCGTCCGGAAAATTGAACGTAGGCATGATCGAATCAGAAACACGCGAGCGAGGGTCGCGAAAATGATCCATCGTCCATTTGTCCTCTTTCAGCAAACCTTCAAATGAAAGGTCAGGTGCGATTCCGCCATCGCGGCTTCCAAGTTTGTGGCAGGCCAAACAGGAGTGGTCGTTGAGAAGTCTCTCCCCCAGAGCAACCAACGAGCCGCCCGTCGCCGAAGCAACCGTCGGAATCATTTCCGCAGTTGCGCCAGCAGGTTGCTCAACTTTGCCCTTATTCAAGCCGGCGCGGTAACGATCAAGTGAGGTTTCCGAAAAATTGATCCCGCGCCGGCTTTTCAGGAAAACAACCAGGGCTTTGACTTCTTCGTCACTCAAATTGAATTTAGGCATGAACGAAGTCGCGCTATTAGCGCGCGGCTCGACAATGGACTCCCATAAATAATTGAGCTTGAACTTCTTGCCGACTTCACTGAGTTCCGGGCCAAGCGTTCCCGCCGACAAAGCTTCGATCTTGTGGCAACCGTAACAGTTTTTTTCAAAAAATAGCTGGCGACCTTTGGCAACTAAAGGAGTGCTTTTGAAAGTCTCCTCGGTATGGCACTGAGCGCAATTGGCCTGCATGAACTCTTTGTCTTTGAGCTTTGGTTTGAAATCGCTGCGCCAGTTTTGCGTGATGTAACCCAGCATTGGCGACGGCCAGTAATGGTCTTCGCCGTGCGCATCGTAAGTGTCCAGCCCGCGCCCCTGGCCGTCGTGACAAACCGTGCAGCCGAAATCAGAAAACTTGTGGCGACGTTCCCACTGACCATTTACCTGGCGGTCGCCAAGGCTTTCGGAAAACGGATGTGACCGCAACGGTTGGGCGTGATCCTTGAAACGCGGATCGTCGTTGCCGATGTGACAAGTCGTGCAGCGGTCAACACGCTTTTCGCCACCACTGCTTCCAAATGCTGTGACGATAATCTGTTCGATGCGCGGACTGCGCCCTTCCAGAGCGGCACGCTCGACGTCAGTTTTCGCCATCGCTCGCGCTTGATCGAAGTAGGCCGTTTGGTGACGTTCCCACTTGTGGAAAAACTGGTTGTAGAAAACGAGACCGTGAACAATCAGAATCACAAAACTCGCAATGGCTAAAGCCAGTCGCATAACCAACTCTCCGGTTGAAAGGATGAATGCGGAATGATGAAGGATGAAATATCAACAGAAGGTTTGTTCATCATTCATCCTTCTGCCTTCATCCTTTTCTCGCTACCAGGGAGACACAAACTCCCAATTCGGCCCACGGAAAAACGTGCCGATGATGATTAAACCTATGTTGACGATGACGAAGATCAGAAACAGCGTGTTGGCCAGCAATCGCTCTTTGGCAAACCAGCGGCCAACGCCTTTGGTGTTTCGATCAAGGTAAGGAACCAGCAACAGAATCAAAACTTCCAGTGCAGGTATGCCCACGCCTCCCCAGAACGCCGAGTAACTGACCATTTCCTGCAAGCCCAGGAAGTACCACGGAGCCTTTGCCGGGTTTGGCGGATGTGCGATGTTGACAGGCTCTTCCAGCGGGGCATTGAACAACAAAGACACAACCAGAACTCCGGCCACTGTCACGACAAATACAAACAACTCCGCCATAAACAGGTTCGGCCAACTAAATACGGATTTGTCAGGAACGTTGCCGACTTTGGTAAAAGGGCCACGTACCAAGCCTTGTATGCCATAACGTTTCTTTTCGATTACGGCGGCAACGGCAGGAACGGCTTCGATGACAGGCGCTGTCGTAACATCAATCTCTTTAGGCCAGTCAGTTTTCTCTGCATCCAACTCCTCGGACTCTTCAGGCCGCGATAGCCCGCCATCTTTGCGAATGCGCCAGAAGTGGATCGAAATCAGCAGCGTCATCAACAAAGGCAGCACGGCGATATGCAGCACATAAAACCTCAGCAATGCTTCCTGCCCGACACTGGTGTCGCCCAGCAACAGAAACTGAATCTCTTTGCCCACCAACGGCGCATACCCTGCAATCGCAGTTCCAACTGTGATCGCCCAAAAAGCCAGTTGATCCCATGGCAACAGATAACCTGTGAAGCTGGAAAAGAGCGTCAACAGAAACAAGACGACACCAATTACCCAGTTGAATTCGCGAGGCTTCTTATACGAACCGGTGAAAAAGACACGGCACATATGCAAAAAGACAGCCGCTACCATTCCGTGCGCCGACCAACGATGCATGTTCCTCAGAAATGTTCCGAACGCGACCGAACCGCGCAAATCAAGCATTCGGTCGTAAGCCTGCTCCGTCGAAGGCACGTAATAAAACATCAGCAACACTCCGCTGATTGTCAGCAGAATGAACAGAAAAAAAGTAATCAGCCCCAGCCCCATCGAAAACCAGGGTTTGATCGTATGCTGATGAACTTTGACTGGATGAATGTGCAGGAAGAAGTTAGTAAAGCTGGTTTGCGACCTTCCCAGATCGGTAGTCGGCAGTGGATTGCGGAAAATAGAATGCCAGATGCTGGCTGGCATTTCTTTGAGCGCGCTGAAGTAGCTTTTCCTGGGCATCGTCTTCTTCTCCAAAAATCGGGTTAAGCGTTGAAATAAGTTCCAGCGACTACTTCTTCGCCTTTGTCCACTTCCAGTTCGCCATTCGGTGCCAGCGTAACTTTGTACCAGGGCAAAGCCTTCGGCGCTGGGCCTCCGGTAACGTTGCCATCCTGGTCATAACGCGAGCCGTGACACGGACAGGCAAACCCTGTTTCCGAAGTCGAAACGATGCAACCCAGATGAGTGCAAACCGTCGAAATGGCGCACAGCTTTTCGCCCTCGCGGACTACGCAGATATTCTGGGCACCGAGCGTGATGCGAGCCCCAGAAGGAAAGTCTTCAGGTTTACCTATGCTGAAACGATTGGGCTGGCCGTAGGTCGCTCTTGGCTTGATAAAGACAAGGTTGGAAAAAATGCTGACAACAGCCGACCCGAACAGTCCGAAACTGCTCAACCAATTGAGCATTCGTCGTCTTGTAATCTGACCTTCGGTAGGTTCAGTTTCTGGAGCTTGGGCTTTTTTCGCCATTGCCATCGTTGCGTTCCTCCTCAGAGTGAGAATCCGGCTCTGTGATCGAAGACTCAACCAACTCTTCCAAGTCTGACCAGAAAACCTGGTACTTGGTGTCTTCCAAATCACGGAAATAATCTTGTTTAACTGCGAATATGAAGAAAAGAAGAGCGCCGATACCCATTAACAGACTGGCGATTATTGCTATCCAGGTAATATCCATAAAGCAAGGCCCTTCCGCTGTCACAGACAAATACGGCAGTCATCGTCCAGCTATTAGTGGGTATCGGTTAAGAGAACAGCGTAAGGAGAATTTGTTTCTTCCCCTCGCTTAATGCAAAAGCAAGCATTGTTCCATTGAGCGTAATGGCCGAAATCTCCAAAAAAACCTTGTGTTTTTAGCCAAGTTGGTAGGTAAAGAGAATTCTTGGATGAGGAATTCTACTCAGGTGAGGTGAAAATGGCTGGGGGTTTTCGCCCAGTAGCAGGTCAAACCGGTTGAGTCTGTTTCAGCGCTGACCTATTTTGTCAGCCGCAAAAGATTTAACAACGAATAGTTATGCCAAGTATCAAAGAAAAGACCGACAATGAAACTAGCCTCCCAAATGACCCGAAGGAGTCACTGGATGAACGGCTTTATTCATTCGCCAATCTCGATCAATACACTTTCAAACAACGGCTGATTATCCGGCTGGCTGGGTTTCTGCTTCACTGGTTGATTCGCGGAATCTGTTCAACCGTGAAATTTGAAATCATCGGCCTGGAGAATCACACCGAAACCGAACCGCTGATTTATTGTTTCTGGCATAACCGCATTCCAACAGCGACTTACTTCTGGAGGCGGCGAGGTATTGTCGTCATGTCTTCGCAAAGCTTTGATTCGGAATACATTGCGCGGTTCATTCAACGATTCGGTTACGGCACAGCCAAGGGCAGTTCGACCCGCGGAGCGCGTGCCGGGCTGATTCAAATGATTCGCGCGGTTCGCGCGGGCAAAAGCGCAGCCTTCACAGTAGATGGACCTCGCGGGCCAATTTATGTCGCCAAACCTGGAGCCTTGTTACTGGCGGCAAAAGCCAACGCCGCCATACTTCCATTCTCCATTTCTCTGGATCGCTGTTGGCGGTTGAAAAGCTGGGATCGAATCGAAATCCCAAAGCCTTTTGCCCGCGCTCTAGTTGTAATCGGGCAGCAGATTCGAATTGAAGACGGCAACAACGAAGCCGAGCTTGAACATTTTCAACGCGCTTTGGAAGATGTGCGAGATCAGGGTGAGCAGCTACTTTCAGGTTTACAAGCGTCACGGTTGACAAAGCTCTGACCGAAAATATAATTACGCCCTTTGTCGCCACCGAAGAAATTATGATTATCCAGTTATCGCGTATGCATGCTGACGGCTTGGCTTTCAGCCATCAGTACACTTCGGACGAGCTTGATGTCAGTGAGCGCGAGTTCGAGCTTGAAATACTGCCTCAAGTGACCGGTCGCGTTGATCGCGCCGGAATGGATATGAGGGTTCGCGGCGAGATTAAATCCGGTCTGGTTACTCAGTGCGACAGGTGTTTGAATGATGTACACATTCCGGTTGATGCGCCCTTTGATCTGATTTACGTGCCTGGCGATCCTGGAGAGGGTCAGTCTGGCGAACGCGAATTACATGACCGCGATCTTGATCTGGCGATATACGAAAACGACCAGATTAACCTTGATGACCTGGTGATTGAGCAACTTGAACTGAGTTTGCCAATGCATGTTTTATGTCGCCAGGATTGTTCTGGACTATGCACGGTATGCGGGACTGACCTGAATGTTGAACAGTGCCGATGCGAAAAAACAATTGACCCTCGCTGGCAGGCGCTGGCCGATCTGAAGAAATAAGAGCAAGAAACTAAACGGTAATTTTAAGCAGTACTTTTTGGAGATACATTTATGCCGAATCCTAAACGACGACACTCTAAATCACGCGGACGCAAGCGCCGCACCCATGACGCGCTAAGCCGCGTTCAATTGTCTTCTTGCCCGAATTGCGGCAACAGAAAGCTTTCTCATCGCGTTTGCACCCGTTGCGGTTTTTACGGCAACCGCGTAGTGATTCAACCTAAAGAACAAATCTGATAATCCTGAAAGGTGAATGGCCAGGTCTTAAATGACTTTGTCATTCACCTTTCGTTTATCTACTATCCATCGGCGGCCTTTGCCAATGTCTTTGCTTTAGATTCCCGCTTGGCATCTATGCTCACCACTATTGCTGTTGACGCCATGGGCGGAGATAACGCCCCTGCCGTAGAGGTTGAGGGCGCTATCCAGGCAGCCCGCGACCTCCGCGTACGCATTATGCTGGTTGGGCGTGAAGAACAAATTCGCGCCGAACTTTCCAAGCAGGGCGTGCCAGATCCACGTAAACAGCGCCTTCATATAGAAGTCGTCAACGCGACCGAAGTAATCACAATGGACGATTCGGTTGCGCAAGCCGTCAGACGCAAACGCGATTCTTCGATTCGTGTCGCTGCTCGATTGGTGCGCGAAGGCAAGGCCGACGGACTGGTCAGTGCTGGAAATACCGGTGCAGTGATGGCGACCTCGGTCTTAATGTTGGGCACACTTCCTTCGGTTGATCGCCCGGCATTGGCAGGCATCTTCCCTACCCTAAAGGGAAACGGAACCGTGCTGCTGGACGTAGGGGCAAACGCCGAATGCAAGCCGGAGCATTTGCAGCAATTCGCAATCATGGGAGCCGTCTATTCGCGTTCGATTCTTGGTGTTCGTAACCCGCGCGTCGGACTGATGAGCATTGGAGAGGAAGACATCAAAGGCAACGATCTGACCAAAGAGACGCTTCATTTGATGAAAGAAGCTCCGATCAACTTTATCGGCAACGTCGAAGGCCGCGATATTTTCACAGGTGATGTGGACGTCATTGTCAGCGACGGATTCACCGGAAACGTAATACTGAAAACCAGCGAAGGCCTGGTCGAAGCGATTATGGGCCTGCTAAAAACCGAGCTTGGACAGACCTTATTGACTCAAACCGGAGCGATTCTGTCTCGTCAGGCTTTCCGCAGCGTCAAAAAACGTTTGGATTATTCGGAATTTGGAGGCGCTCCCTTGCTTGGCTGCAAGGCAATCACTGTTATCTGTCACGGCAGTTCAACTCCAAAAGCGATTCGCAACGCAATCCGAGTAGCCAAAGAGTTCGTCAAAGAAAACCTGAGCGACCATATCGAAAGCGAAATCAGCGAGATGACGTTGATCCAATAACAGGGATTCAATAGACGGTTGAATCCGATTTCAGCTTTATGAGCAAACTAGCATTTATATTTCCAGGTCAGGGTTCGCAGCACGCAGGAATGGGTCATGATCTGGCCAACAACTTTTCGATTTCAAAAGCTGCGTTTGACGAAGCAGACAACGCTCTAAGTTCCGAATCAGCGAGTTTTAGCCTTAGCAATCTTTGCTTCAATGGCCCTGAAGAAGACTTGCAACTGACAGCTAACACTCAACCGGCGATTTTGGTTTCTTCCGTCGCGGCATTTCGTGCCCTGTCGGAAAAAGGGGTTAAGCCGGATTTCGTTGCCGGTCACAGTTTGGGCGAGTATTCGGCGCTGGTTGCTGCTGGCGCATTGAGCCTGACCGATGCGGTAAAGCTGGTTCGCCGACGCGGCCAGTTCATGCAGGAAGCTGTTCCGGTTGGAGTCGGTGCAATGGCTGCAATCCTGGGAATTGACGCTGAAAAAGTAAGCGAAGCCTGCGCGGCGGCAGCTCAAGATCAGGTCTGCGCTCCGGCAAATTTCAACACTCCGGGACAGATCGTCATTGCCGGTCACAAAGAAGCCGTGGAGCGAGCCACTGAAGAATGCAAGGGTCGGGGAGCAAAACGCGCGATGATGCTGAAAGTCAGCGCGCCGTTTCATTCGGCCTTGATGATGCCTGCTCAGGAACAAATGGCCGAACCGTTGACTGCTACGAATTTCAACGACCTGATTTATCCAATCGTCAACAACGTTGACGCGACGATCACGACGAACGGAGCAATTTCGCGCGAAGCTCTGATTCGCCAGATATCTGCGCCTGTGCGCTGGACCGACAGCATAATGAAATTGCTGGCCGAAGGCGTCGAAACTTTCATCGAAGTCGGTCCCGGAAAAGTCCTATGCGGGCTGGTCAAAGCAATTGCCAAAGACGCCGGCAAGGAAGTAAAACTGCTCAACGTCGAAGATCAGGCGAGTTTGCAAGCAACGCTCGAAGCGTTAAAGACTTAAGGTTCGTACAGGCATCGAAGCGATCTCAAATTTCAAATCGGGAATTTCAAATTCCAGGCATCAAATGTTCAATCTTTCAGGACAAATCGCATTGGTCACTGGCGGCTCTCAAGGCATTGGCCGCGCCGTGGCTTTGACCCTGGCTGAACTCGGCGCTGACGTGGCCGTCATGGCTCGCACGTTGGAAAAGTGTGAGGCCGTTGCCAATGAAATCAGGGCAAAAGGCCGCCGAGCCGTCGCCGTTCGGGGCGATATGGCCAGCGCCGAAGACATCAAAGCCGCCGTCGCCAAAGTTGGAGAAGAACTCGGCCCGATCTCAATTCTGGTCAACAACGCAGCCATCACCCGCGATGGTTTGATGCTGCGAATGAAACAGAACGATTGGGAAGAGGTCATCAACACCAACCTGACCGGAGTCTTTCTGATGACTCAGGCCATATTGCCTATGATGACCAAAGCCCGCAAAGGCCGCATCATCAACCTGACTTCGGTCGTCGCGCAGATGGGCAACGCAGGGCAAGTCAATTATATTTCAGCCAAAGCAGGGCTGATTGGATTTACCAAAGCCGTTGCGCGTGAATATGCTTCGCGCAACATAACAGTCAACGCAATTGCGCCCGGTTTTATAGAAACGCCGATGACAGATGTGCTTGGCGAAACGGCGCGCAATGCGATGCTGGAACAGATTCCGTTAAAGCGACCCGGAACCGATCTTGACGTGGCTTACGCTGTTGCGTTTTTAGCCTCGGATGAGGCAGGCTATATCACCGGTCAGGTAATAAATATCAATGGTGGAATGTACATGTGATTACAGCTTGCGGGTTGAAGAAATCCGCAATCTGCAATCCGCAATCTAAAATCACTACTTGGAGGAATTCATGGCAGAATCAATCGCGGATAAAGTTAAACAGATTATTGTGGACGAACTCGGTGTGGACGAAAGCGAAGTCACAGAAAACGCGCGGTTCATTGACGATCTGGGCGCGGACTCACTCGACACCGTCGAGTTGGTAATGCGCTTCGAGGAAGAGTTTGGAATCGAAATCCCAGACGAAGATGCCGAAAAGATTCAGAGTGTGGGCGACGCGTATCGTTACATTGACCAGCACAGCGGCAAGTAGGCCTTATATCACTTGCATTAATTGGCTATTGCTACAGCAGAAATGAGCCACAGAAAGGCACACAACTTACAAAAGCCAGGCGAGTTCCGGGTTACTTTTGTGATGCAGTCGCCTTTTTGTGGCTGATTGTCTTTACAGATATTTCCGAAGGGGAAGGAAGTCGTGAGCAACGAAATAACCAAAAAACGTGTGGTCGTTACAGGTATTGGCCTGGTCAGCCCGCTCGGCAATACAGCCGAAGAAACCTGGGCTGGCCTGCTCGCAGGGCGCAGCGGGGTTGATTACATAGCGCGTTTCGATACCAGTCAGCACAAAGTCAAATTCGCCGCTGAAACCAAAAACTTCGATCCTGGAAAATTCATCGAAAAGAAAGAACTGAAGAAGATGGATTATTTCATCTACTTCTCCATTGCCGCGTCAAGAGAAGCCCTGGAAGATTCAGGCTTGAAAATCACTGAAGACAATGCCGAAATGATAGGCACTTACATCGGCAGCGGAATTGGTGGTTTTAGCGTCTTTGAGCGTGAGCACACCAAAATGCTGGAGGGCGGCCCTGACCGTATCTCACCGTTTTTCATTCCAGCCTCAATCGTCAATCTGGCCAGCGGATACGTTTCAATTTACAGCGGAGCCAAAGGGCCAAATTCGGCGACGGCAACGGCTTGCAGTTCCGGCGCTCACGCCATCGGCGACAGCTTCAGAATGATTGAGCGTGGCGATGCCCTGGCCATGATTTGCGGCGGTACTGAAGGTGCGATCACTCCGATGTCTGTCGGAGGATTTGCGGCGATGCGAGCTCTTTCGCTTCGCAACGATGATCCCCAACGCGCTTCGAGGCCATTTGACAAAGACCGCGACGGTTTTGTCATCGGCGAAGGCGCAGGGCTTTTGGTTCTGGAGGAGCTGGAACACGCTAAATCTCGTGGAGCAAAAATTTATGCCGAAATCGTCGGTTACGGCATGTCTGCAGACGCTTTCCACATAACTATGCCTGATATGGATGGGCCTCGCCGAGTCATGCTGAAGACGATCAAGGACGCTGGCATTTCCACCGATCAGGTTGATTACATCAATGTTCATGGCACTTCGACCCCGGCAGGCGACGTCAACGAAACCAAGGCCATCAAGGCCGCATTCGGCGAACACGCTTACAAGCTGGCACTCAGTTCGACCAAGTCCATGACCGGGCATTTATTGGGCGGAGCCGGTGGGCTGGAAGCAGGCATCACTGCTCTGGCGGTCCACAATCAGATTCTGCCTCCAACTATCAACTACGAAACACCTGACCCGGATTGCGATCTGGATTGCGTGCCAAACCGGGCGCGCCCGTCCAAAGTTAACTATGCCCTTTCAAACAGTTTCGGCTTTGGCGGAACCAATGCTGCCTTACTATTCAAACGCTACGATGGTTGATTGAACTTCCGCCTATAAACGGAAAAAGAGCGAACCGACACCATTGGCTCGCTCTTTTTTTCCGTTTATCTTGTGAACCAGGACAAAACACTCAAAAAAAATTCCGACTGAAATAATTACACTATTAGCCAACTTTCTTCGGTTCAATTTCCACTTAAACACGACTTAAGTCTAAGCTTATCAACACCTAGCCATTATAATGGTTGCTGGCATAGCCATTGCTGGCCGAAAGTTAGCTTCGCGGTCAAAAAGCCTAGATCACAGAATTAACGGGAGGACGATCAAAATGCCAGACCTACGGCAAAAAATCATGGTCGTGGAAGACGATCTAACATTGCGACTAACCCTGACAGAATTATTTCGTCTGCAAGGGTTTGCCGTCGTTACGGCAAGAGACGGCGACGAAGGTTATCTGCAGGCATTGGCTCACCAGCCCGATTTGATAGTTACCGATTTGCAAATGCCGATTCTGGACGGGATTGAATTGGCCCGGCTGATCCGCCGCGAGAGCGGCAAGTTAAGCGGAATTCCAATCATTGCCCTGAGCGGAAATCTAAGCGAGTTCAATTTGAATGAAAAGCTAGGCGCTGGAATTGACAGATTCGTTGACAAATCCCTCTTCGACAGCAAAAGCCTGATGGAATCAGTCAATCTACTATTGTCCAACAAAAATATGGCAGCCACAGTTTAGCCTTTGTTAGTAGGACAATCTGGCATCACGTTCCAACTCAAACTTCGTAAAACTCAGGGTGAACAAACGGCAACAGCGCAAAAACGACTGCCTGTTCGTATAAATCCAATCTGCTCACCACACCATCCGACAAAATTCCAATCGCGCCATCTTTCTGCTTTGAGTTCGAGCGTCCAAAGAAATGGTCGTCAGCCTCACCCAATTCAATTCCCTGTCGAACCATTTCGGCAATTGGCTCCGGCAACAAGAACCGTCCGGACTGTCCCTTGCCAATACGGCCTTGCCGGTCAACGACAGCAATCCAGGCATAAGCCCACATTCCATCTTCGGCATCCAGGGTTCCGCCTTCCACGCCAACACCGAACCCGGCCTCAGGAGTTTTTTCCAAAGCTTGCTGTGCGCGATTCAGCGCGCCTGTAAACATTTCGTGATCGGATTCCGGCTGCGCCTTGACGCCGGAGTCAGTGTCTACTCCAATCGCGTAAGCCTCCGGCCAGAAAGCTTTTACAGCTTGGGTAACACAATTTATTTTGACTGGGTTTTGCGAACCAACGGCAAACAGATATTTAGATGACATAAGCTGGATCAACAATTTGAAGTTTGCATTCAGACCGGTAAACTAACACGGCATTGTCCAAGCTCACAAATTCAAGAAAACTCTCTATGTCATTGCTCAACCACGCTCCGCGTTTTACCACCGAATTGGCAAGCCAGCTTGTCCGGCAAATTTATGGATTCAACTCAACCGCTTCACCATTGCCCAGCGAACGCGATCAGAATTTTCTGCTCCTGGCCGAGTCCGGCGAAAAGTTCGTTTTCAAAATCGCAAACTCAATTGAAGAACGCGCCATGCTTGAAGCTCAGCAACAGGCGATGACTCTGGTTTCAGAGCAATCGTCTTTCTGCCCTTGCATTGTGCCGACTCTGACCGGCGAAACAATTTCTGAAATTCAATCCAATAACGCCGCGCATTTTGCCTGGCTAATTACCTACCTTGACGGAGTTCCACTTGGCAGTGTGCGACGGCATTCCGACGATTTGCTGCGCTCTCTTGGCGGCTGTTTAGGTAGGGTTGATCGCGCCTTGAGCGGCTTCGATCATCCGGCCATTCACAGAGACTTTCATTGGGATTTGGCCAACGGCCTGCGCGAAGTTCGCAAATACCAATCGTTAATCGCCAACGCGGATATACAGCAATTGGTAGGTAAACTGGCTGACGATTTTGAACGCAACACATCGCAACTGCTTCCAAAACTTCGCCGCAGCGCGATTCACAACGATGCGAACGATTACAACGTGCTGGTTGGTGGCGGCAAAGACCTTTACTCCCACAATCAACAGGTCGTCGGCTTGGTAGATTTCGGAGACATGGTTTTCAGCTACACAGTAGGCAATCTGGCCATAGCAATTGCCTATGCCATTTTGGATAAAGCCGATCCGCTCGCCGCAGCCGCGCAAATCGTCGCCGGTTACAATTCGGAATTCGCTCTGACAGAGGACGAAATTGCCGCACTATTGGGACTGGTCAAATTGCGGTTGTGCGTCAGTGTTTGTATGGCTGCGGTTCAAAAACAGCAAAGACCTGATGACGAATACTTGACGATCAGCCAGCAACCGATTCGCAAAACGCTGCCGAAACTGGCGGCAATTCATCCGCGTTTTGCCGAGGCCGCATTCAGAGTCAGTACCGTGACCGGTAGGGAGCGGGTTTTCCGGCAGAGACTGATTGAGGCAACCGCGCTCCCTACCCATTCAGTGATTGACACCGACCTCAGAACCGAACCGTTGATCGTGCTCGACCTCAGCGTCGGCAGCTCACTACTCAGCGGCGACGCCGAAGAAAACTCCGAACCCAAATTGACTGAGCGCCTGTTCGGTTTGATGAAGTCCGCCAACGTCAAAGTCGGCGTAGGCCGTTACGACGAAGCGCGAATGCTGTACGTCACTCCGCTTTTTGCCGCCGACGCTCGCACCGGCGAAGCGCGAACTGTTCATCTGGGAATTGATTTGTTTGTAAAGGCAGGCTCGGCGGTTTACGCGCCTCTCGCCGGCGAAATCCACGCCTTCAACAACAACGCCGCCGAGTTGGATTACGGCCCGGTTATCATCCTGAAGCATAAAACCGACGGGCAAGAGTTCTTCACGCTTTACGGCCATCTGAGCGAAGACTCGTTGAAAGGTTTGCAAGTCGGCCAGCCAATCGCGGCTGGTCAGCAAATCGCGTCAGTCGGCACTCCGCCAACCAATGGCAACTGGACTCCACATCTTCACTTTCAAATCATCACTGACCTGCTGGATTTGGGCGTTGACTTCCCAGGCGTCTGCCGAGCCAGCGAGCGCGAAATCTGGCGAGAGTTTTCGCCCGATCCGAATTTGATTTTGGGTATTCCTGCCGATCGCTTTCCGCCATCTGAACCTGACAAAGCCGAGACACTCGCGCATCGTAATCGCCGTATCAGTCGCAATCTGAGTATTGGCTATCGCAACCCGGTCAAAGTCCTTCGAGGTTGGCGGCAGTATTTGTTCGACGAAACCGGGCGGCAATACCTGGACGCTTACAACAACGTCCCCCACGTAGGCCACTGCCACCCGCGTGTAATCGAAGCCGCGCGAAAACAAATGTCCGTGCTGAACACCAACACGCGCTATCTGCACGACACGATCAACCGATACGCCGACGAACTTTGCTCGATGCTGCCTGAAAATCTGAGCGTGTGTTTCTTCGTCAACTCCGCCAGCGAAGCCAACGAACTGGCTCTGCGATTGGCGCGAGCGCATACACGTCAGAAAGATATGATCGTGCTTGAAGCGGCCTATCACGGAAACACGACTGGGTTGATTGACATCAGCCCTTACAAACACGACGGCCCAGGCGGCAGCGGAGCGCCCGACTGGGTTCACACCGCGCCGATCCCTGACGGGTATCGCGGCCAGTACAAATACGGTGACGCTCAAGCCGGAGAAAAATACGCCGCCCAAGTCCGCGAAGTGATCGAACGATTGCGCGCGCAAGGCAAAGGCTTGGCCGGTTACATCGCCGAAACCTGTCCCAGCGTGGGTGGGCAGATTTTCATGCCCGAAGGTTATCTGGCTTCGGTTTATGAAGCGGTGCGGGCGGCTGGTGGAGTCTGCATCGCCGATGAAGTGCAAACGGGGTATGGCCGCATCGGCACTCATTTCTGGGCTTTTGAGGCTCACGGCGTAGCGCCTGACATAGTCGTTATGGGCAAACCAATCGGCAACGGACATCCAATTGGCGCGCTGGTGACTACTCCCGAAATCGCTGCTTCATTCAATAACGGCATGGAGTTTTTCAGCACGTTCGGAGGCAATCCTGTATCCTGCGCCGTCGGTCTGGAAGTGCTGAACGTCGTCCGCGAAGATCGATTGCAGGAACACGCTTTGCGCATGGGCAATCGAATGCTTGAAGCTTTGCGGCCATTCGTTGACCAGTTTCCGATTGTCGGCGACGTGCGCGGCTCTGGATTGTTTTTGGGAATTGAGTTGGTTCAAGATCGAACGACGCTAGAACCTGCGGCTGAAGAGGCTTCGTTCATCGCCAACCGAATGCGCGATCATGGGATACTGCTTGGCACTGACGGCCCGTTTCACAACGTAGTCAAAATCCGTCCGCCGATGCCGTTCAATGAAAACGACGCCGACTTTCTGACCGCAACGCTGGAAAAAATTTTGGCCGAAGACTTTTGATAAAGGAAAAATGACTATGTTTCCGACTACTTCGCAAATTCTCAACAACTACATATTGCAGATTTCAGTCAGCCTATTCGCGCTGCTGGTCAGTCTGATTTTCTTTGGCTGGTTGATAAAAGGCGCTCGCCGGGACGCCAGAGGCGGCAGATCAGGCACGCGCTTCAAGCTATTTGCAGCGGTAGGATTGCTGGCCTGGGTTGGTGCGGCTTTCGTTTTCTATCCGCCAATCATAAAAACATTTCGCTATCGCTTTGACCCGCAACGAATTGTGGAAATCCGCCTGACTCAGTTGGAAAATGAAAAGCTGCCGCCCGTCGTCATCACAGACCGCGAATTGATTGCCACGGGATTCAAGCTGCTGACGCCTGCCGTCGGTTACAGTCCGGATCACGAAAGGCTCTGGCCGGAAGGGTATACGATTGAAATCAAGATGGAAGGCGCGGCGGATTATTCGCCGATGCGGCTGACGACTCATCGCAGAACCAGGAAGTTCACAACAGGAGCAATGACTCCAATCAGCATAGTGACCGTCAGCGCAGACCCGAATGCCGAGGCGATGAACTTCACCTGTCCGGCTTTTCATAGCTGGCTGCGAAAAAACGTTGACCCGCTATTTGTCGTCAAATCACCGGAGATCGTTCCTTAATATCCTTTGCCGCAATTGCTCCGTGACCTACTGCTGTCGCCACACTCAGACAAATTGGTTTGCAGACATCGCCAACCGCATAAACCAGTTCAACGGAAGTCCGCTGACGCTGATCAACGACGACGTAGCCGGATTCATCAAGCTTTACCTGACCTTGAAAAGCCTCAGTGTTCGGCGCAATGCCCACGCGAACGAAGACGCCTTCGGTTTCAATCTCGGTCAATTCGCCTGAACCGACATCTTCAATAATTAGCCGTTCGACTTGTTCACCGCCTTCGATTGCTTTAGGTTTGAAGCCGGTCAAAAAAGTGATGTTCGCGGTTTGACGCGCTTCGCTCAGCCATTCGGCGCGAGCGCGAAAATTGTCGGAACGATGAACCAATGTGACCTGCGGACAAACACGCGAAAGGATCAAACTGTTTTCGACTGCCGAATCGCCTCCGCCGATGACGCACACTTTCTTTCCAGCGTACAGACTGTGATCGCGCGTAGCCGAAAAGCTGACTCCGCCGCGAATGGCAAAGCGGTCTTCGCCCGGAATTCCCAATCGCCGTTTGCTGGCTCCGGTGGCAATGATTATCGCTCGGCTGGTTAGTTTCTCCCTTTTGCCTGCAAAGACACTTTGCAGAGTTCGCTCGCTCAAGTTGATCTCGTTCAACTGACAACCGAGCCGATAATTCAACTGCAACTCGTTCAACTGAGCCTGAAAGTCGTCTCGCAATTCGCGTCCGTTTGCAGGAATCAGACCGGGGTAATCAATCACTCGGTGGAACATTTGCAGCAACTGCCCGCCGAGTTCCGCTGTCTGTTCCAATAGCACAGCGCGCAAACCAAGCGAGTTGCACCATAGCAAGGAACTTATTCCCGCCGGGCCTCCGCCTAAAATAATCACGTCGAAGTCAGTCATAAATTCAGAGGTTGGGAGTTAGGAGTCGTGAGATGCTGAAAGTTGCTGGCGCCCTAACTTCCAACCCCTGCCTCCTAACTCCCCAATAAATCAAATTCTACTCCCAGATTTTTCGTCAAAGCGTTTCGGTAAATCGCTTGAGCAACTGCGGCATCCTGCACGGCGTTGCCCACCGATTTGAAGTATGTGATTTCGTCGTCGTGCTGGCGTCCCGGCTTCAATCCGGCGGCAATTTCGCCAAGCTCGGCGTAAATGCCTTCAAGCTGAATCTCGCCACGCTCAATCGCGATAATCAAATCTCCCGCTTCGGCCAGAGCTGCCTGTCGCTGATCAACGACGATCTTTGAAGCTCGGCGCAGCGTGGAGAAATCAACTTCCTGCATTTCGTGAGTGTACGAACCTACGCCGTTGACGTGAGCGCCGGGTTTCAAATCTCTGCCGTCGAAAACCGGTGTGCGCGAATTTGTAGCCGCGCAAACCACATCGGCTTCACGGACGGCTTGAGCGGGCGAATCGGCAGCAAGCATTTCACTCGAAAGTTGCGGCTGCAATTCGGCAATCAAGCTTTCAGCAGATTCTCGATGCCGAGCATAAACCCAAAACCTTTTGATCGGACGAACCGCCGCGACTGCCAAGACTTGCTGACGAGCTTGGCGACCAGCTCCGATGATGGCGGCGACTTCGGCATCGGCGCGAGCCAGCAAATCCGTAGCGGCTCCGCTGGCTGCGCCAGTTCTGAGCGCGGTCAGGTAACCGCCTTCCATCGCGGCGACGGGTTGACCGGTTTGCGGATCAATCAACACAACCAGCGCGTGAATACGAGGCAAGCCCTGTTCTGAGTTTCGGTTGTGAATCGAAGCGATCTTGACGGCCAGCGCGTCGGCTTCGCTTAGGTAAGCAGGCATAAACAGCGTCAAACCGTCGTGTTTTATTTGCGGAATTGCAGTTCGCAGCGGGCTGTCGGCTTTGCCGGTGGAAAGTTCTATGAAGGCGCGTTTGACGATTTCGACCGCTTCGCGCATTGAAAGCGATTGTTGAACGTCGGAACGATTTAGCAGTCGCATAGAGCTTTTGGTTGGAAGTGGCGAACTTGAAGATCAGCGTTTCAGTTTGGTGGCGACGTAAGCTTTGACGACTTCAAAAACGTACTCCTGACAGGCCAGCGCAGTCGTTCCGTCGTACTTTCCGCCGTTCGTGATGTTGTTGGATAAGACGCGAATGCCCAGAAAAGGTACGTTGAAAAGTCCGGCAATCTGCGCTGCCGACGCAGTTTCCATCTCTTCGGCTGAAGTGTTGAATTGTTTATGAAACCGGGCGATGCGATCAATTTCGCTGTTCCAAACATCGCTGGAACCAATGATGCCTCGAACGACCTGCCCTTTGCTGTACGAACTTCGGACTTTGTCAGCGGCAGCCAACAATTGTTCGTCGGCTTTGAACCGGCGCATCGTTCGCGCGTTTGGGTCTTCTCCGGCGCTGCCTTCTGAAGCCATCAAATCCATCGGTACCCATTCGACCGAATCGCTTCCCTGCCCGGATTGGCGATGAGACGTTTTGAAAGCTCCCAGGTTGACGGAGTATTCGCCAACGACAATGTCAAAAACCTTCAACTGCGAATCGTGTCCGCCCGCCGTTCCCTGATTGATAATCGCAACCGGCTTGAACCGTTCGATGGCAATCGCGGTCGCCGCCCCAGTGTTCGACATGCCTTTCAAAGTCTTTGACACGATCACCGGATAACCATTCACCGTGCCTCGCCAAAACACCCAGCCGCCGACTTTTTCAGTAGTTGGGTTTTCCAGCCCCTTGACTAACGCTTCTACTTCAATGGGCATAGCTCCCTGTACAATCACAGGGCGCAACGATACTGGCTGCATGCCTCGTTTCCTGATTACCTCTGCTGCAATCGGTGAAGCTAGAAATTGAGCCAAAGCTTTGGCCGCCTCCCGCTGTCTGGAATTCGCCGTGACCGCCGCCACCCAAGTGAAGTTCTTGAAATCCTGCAACTCGTCCGGCAACCAGCCGACCATCTCATAACCCGGCGTAGCCAGAAGTTCCATCGGCTGAGAAATAACAATGTCTGCACTGTCATGAGCGGCGAATTCGGAAACGGTTCCGCTCATCAACTTTGCCTTCGCGTTGACTTCTCCGGCAATGCCCAGCCGTTCAATAACTTTGCTGAAGTGAACGCCGCTCGCAGCCCCCCTGCCCGGATCGGGATAAGCGATTGATTTGGCCGCCAGCAGTGAACGTTTGAGCGTATCAACCGAGCCGATGTCCAGTTTGGGGCGTCCAGCCGGTACGGCCACCGCGACTCCAGATCGCGCCAAAGTCACAATGCTTTCGCGCACGACCTTGCCTTGTTCAGCCAGCAACTCTGCCGCAGGTCGCTGAACAATAACCACATCAGCAGTTTCGTCAGCTTGAACGCGAGTCTTAACCTTTCCAGCCGAATCGTAATTGATCGTGAGTTGGTGACCGGTCGCGCGCTCGAATTCACCAGAAAGCTCGGCAAGCGCGGGCTTCGTCTCGGCGCTCAAGAGCCTGACTTCGACAGCGGTCGCTCTAACATTGAAAGCAACGCAGCAAAACAGAAACCCGGTTGCTGCCAGAATAAATGCCACGATCCATTTCTTAGCCATAGCTTGCTCCATTTCGCCCAACGCCAGTTTTACCGCTTCTCAGTCTTCCAAGAAGTCAGAACATATTCGTGATCCAACTCGCCCCAGTCATACCGGAGCAATATCTTGTCTTCGCCTGCAACCCACAAGTGAGCGGTCGGCGTTTTCGACTCATCGGAATCAATCGTGAAGTGCGCGGCTTTGAAAGTGCCTGCCGGAACGGTGATTTCCTCTTCGCCAAGCAGGTTGATGCGAATATAACCAAGTTTGCCAGGCGGGCCATCGGTTCCGTTCCAGCGGGTGGAAGTGTTGTAAACCGTTCGCTTTTGTTCGCCGCCCTGTGCTCGGTCGTAATTGAAAATTGCCCAGCCGTCCAGCATCACGGCGTGAGTAACTATGGAAAAAAGATCAGTGGGAATGTTGATGGCTTGAATACTGTGGCCGGTTTCGGCGCTGTCGGTAATGACAACCAGCTTGTCGGCTTCGACGCGAAAGTAACCAATGCCGACAAGACGGTTTTCGACTTGCAGCCGGATGAAAGCATCGGTCGGGCGACCATCTTTGCTGCGCGTATAAGTCACGTCGCGGACAAAACGCGAATCATCAGACATGGCCAGACAGCGCATCGTCACCGAACCGTCGCGGTTGCGAGTCAGTTGCCAGTCTTCCCGTCCGCGTTCCTGGCCGGTGGACTTCTTCAGGTAAGTCAGCCGTCCGTGTTGGTATTTGAAGTCAGACATTTTCTGGTAACAGATGCCAGATGCCAGATGCCAGTAAATTCAGATGCTAAACGCTTAACCTGAAACCTGACATCCAACATCTGGCATCTAAAAAGTTATCGTCTTCCGCTGAGCATTCCGCCAATCATCCCCACAACATCATCAACAGCCGAGCCATCGTGATTTCGGTCAAGCAAACCGCCAAGCATTCCGGCTAAACCGGAATTGCCACCGCCCATTGATTGAGCCGCTCCGGCCAACAATCCGCCCAGGTCAGAAGCGCCAACGCCGCTGTTTTGCCGTGAACGGCCAATTGCCCCCATCACAATCGGAGCCAGAATCGCCAGCAACGGCCCGACTTTACTCATATCCAAACCGCTGGCCTGGCTGACGCCCTGAGCCACAGTGTCTTGTTGGCCGCCAAAAATGTGGCCCAGAATACCTGCGCCGTTGCCAGCGCCTCCACCAAACTGCCCTGCGATCAATCCGCCAATGTCATCCAGCACGCTGCCGTCGTGATCGCGGTCAATCGCGCCCATCAATCCGGATGCGCCTTCTTCGCTGGAACTGTTGTTCGCCAATCCACCCAGCAACATCGGCAAAGCCGTTTGAATCGCGCTGCTGGTCGAGCTTTCGTCAGCGCCAATTGCCTGGCTGATCTGGCCTACGTTGTCACCGCTGAGTACGTCGTTGAGTATTCCTGTCAAATCCATGATCGTTCTCCTGAAAAGTTCGTAGTCCCGCCTTTAGGCGGAACGGTGGCGTTTCTCTTGTTGAGAAGAAAAGCCTTCTAACCAAGACCTTCCGCCTGAAGGCGGGACTACATGCTTTTGTAAGCAGCACAAACCGAAAGTTCGTGCCGACGTTGATTGTTCTGTGGGTAATGATTGCTTTTTTGCTCTCGCCGGTTTTCATACCGGAGCGACGCAACTATAATCCGCGCTCGTTCGACTGTAAATCATTCCCTGATCAAGTCTTCATCAAATGACAAACTCTGCGCCGTTCGCAATCGAAGAACCGCTGAGGCAACGCCTGTTTCCCAATCACGAATGGGCGTTGCTGATCCTGCTTTGCGTTGAAGCTTTGCTGTTCAGCTTCATTGGCGAAAACTTCCTCTCGCGTTCAAACGGTTTCGAAATCATTCGGCTGAGCGTCGAAATCGGCTTGCTGGCGTTGGCATTGACTCCGGTCATCATTACCGGCGGGATTGATCTTTCGGTCGGTTCGATGATGGGTTTGTCGGCGATTGCCTGCGGCTGGATGTGGAAAGTCGCCGGTCTACCAATCTGGCTGAGCGTGGCGCTGACTCTGTTGGTCGGTTTGATCGGTGGAGCTTTGAATGCGCTGTTGATTGCTCGGTTCAATCTGCCCCCGTTGATCGTCACACTTGGTACGTTTTCGCTCTTTCGCGGATTGGCCGAAGGCATTACCGGCGGCGTAGCAAATTACAGCGGCTTCCCTTCTTCGTTTCTGTTTCTTGGGCAAGGTTATTGGCTCGGCTTTCTGCCGCCTCAAACTTTGATTCTGATTGCGGCTGCCATCTTTTACTTTCTGCTGATGCATAGAACAGTGATTGGCCGCAGCATTTATGCCATTGGCTTTTCTGCCGAAGGCGCGCGCTTTGCCGGAATTCCTGTAGCCAAACGGACTGCTTTGGTTTATGCGCTTTCAGGCTTGGCGGCTAGTCTGGCCGCAGTGATTTATATCTCTCATTTGGGACAGGCCAAATCCGACGCGGGAACCGGTTACGAACTGATAGCGATTACCGCCGTGGTGCTCGGCGGAACTTCGATTTTTGGCGGACGCGGAACGGTTTGGGGAACGATGCTGGGCTTGTTCGCCATCGTCATTTTGCAAAACGGTTTGCGACTGGCGGCACTGCCGACTGAACTGGCGGGCATTTTGACCGGCGCTCTGCTGGTCGTGACTATCTGCATTGAAAAGTTCGTAGTCCCGCCTTCAGGCGGAAGAGGCTTGCTCACCAAAACCATTCCGCATGAAGGCGGGACTACGAACTTTGAGGACTTCGACGTGAAAAACTCTCAAGTTGCGTTTATCTGCGCGGCAATTTTAGGCGCTGGCTTGTTGATCGCCGGCAGCAACTGGCTGCTTGTTCGTTCACTGACAACTTCCAGCAGTCAGTTGCAATCTGTCGCGCCAGCAAACGCCAAGCGAACTGTCATTGGGATGATGCCGAAAGCCAAAGGTGATCCGTATTTCGTCAGTTGTCGTAAGGGCGCGGAAGAAGCCGCCAAAGAACTCGGCGTCGAATTGATCTGGGACGGCCCAACCGACCTTGATCCGGCCAAACAAAACGAAGTCGTCGAAGGCTGGATCACTCGCGGAGTTGATGTCATCGCCGTCAGCGTAGAAAACTCCGCCGCGATTTCCACCGTGCTGCGAAAGGCGCGCGACAAAGGCATCAAAGTCATCACCTGGGACGCCGACGCCGAAGCCGACGCACGCGATTTTTTTATCAACCAGGCTACGCCGCAAGGCATCGGCTACACCTTGATGGATGAAGCCGCGCGCATTCTGGGCGGCAAGGGCGAGTTCGCCATCATCACCGCATCCTTGAGCGCCGCGAACCAAAACGAATGGATCAAACACATCAAAGCTCGGCTGGCTGAAAAGTATCCGGCGATGAAACTCGTAGCCATTCAGCCCAGCGACGGCGACCGCGACCGAGCTTTTCAGGAAACCCAGAACGTCATGAAGGTGCATCCGAACGTCAAATTGATTATGGGCGTTGCCGCTCCGGCAGTTCCCGGCGCAGCCGAAGCCGTCAAACAGTCTGGCCGCTCGGACGTGAAAGTCATTGGCCTTTCAATTCCCAGCCTGTGCAAAACTTATGTTCACGACGGAGTGATCGAAAGCTTCGTGCTGTGGAATACTTTGGATTTAGGCTATCTGACGGTTTTTGCGGGGAATGAACTGAGCGCCGGACGGCTGAAGCTCGGCGATAAGGAAATCAAGGCAGGCAAGTTGAAAACTCTGGAAGTGAAAGATAGCGACGTGATGCTAGGCGCTCCGTTTATCTTCAACAAGTCGAACGTTGACCGGTTTGACTTCTGATAAAGCCAAACCGGTTTCCACTCAAATTTGCAGCCCCAGCGAAACGTGCTTCGTTTCCAGAAAAGCGTCCAAGCCTTCGCTGCCCAATTCTCTGCCCCAGCCGCTTTG
>JBGAPB010000012.1:0-37485 GCA_044221525.1 Blastocatellia bacterium
CATCGCATTGCCATTGATGTTGATGCGCATGCCGCCGCCGGTTCTGGAACCGGAATCAACCGTCGCTTGCGTGCCGATGGTGTTGCCGTCAATCGTGCCGTTGAGCGTGCCGCCTGTGAATGCGTCCACCGCCGTGAAAGTATTGAAAGCGTTGCTGTTCATTCCGGTGACGGTGTTGTTCAAGAACTTGTAGGTCATGTTCGCCCCACCTGAGCTTGAAAAATCCGCCGAGATTTCCTGAGTGTTGCCCGTGCCGGTGTCGCTGAACGTGCAGCCGGAAACGATGAAGCTGCTGATCGTCGAAGTGCTTTGGGCCAGCACCTGCAAGCCGATGGACACGTTGTTGGAAAACGTCGTGCCGGTGATACTGACCGCGCTGGCGACTGCGCTGTTGGCCGTTTCAAACAAAAAGCCGTGATTGCCGTTGGCGTTGCTGTTAGAGCTAAACGAGCTGCCGCTGACCGTCAATGAAGTCAGCGTGCCGGAGTTGTTCAACAGTTTGAAATTGTTGTGGGCGTTGCCGGTGACTGTGGCGTTGGTGATGCTGCACGTGCCGAACAGGTCAGTGAAATCGAAGCCTTCGTCACTTGTGGAGTTTCCGTTGTTGATGACGCTGCCGTCGCTGAACGAAAAGCCTGTGACGGTTGAACTATTGATGCCGTCATCGCCGCTGTTTTGAATAATCATCCGGCTCAGGCTGACGCTGGCTGCTGTGCTGAGCAGGATGCCGTGACTGCTTGTATTCTGAATCGTCCCGCCGCTTCCCGCAGAACCCGTTCCTGTCACCGTGAAACTGCCTGTCGTGCTGGTCAGCGAAATGCCGCTGGAAGGGCCAGACCCGCCGGTGCCAGCCGAGACGCTGATAAACGAAAGCGTGCCGCCTGTACTGGAGAGCAAAACGGCTATGCCGGTAGTAGACGTGACACTCACTTCGCTGACGGAGACGCCAGTGATTGCGCCTGCCGGGTCGTTGACGCCAGTCTGTCCGCCCGAATTGATCGAAAGACCGCGGAGCGTCGTATTCGTGTTCAATGTAACCGTGCTGCCGATATTGGTGATCGTGCCGTTGCCACTGTTCATCGCGGGCAAGGCATTGCTGAACGTCGGAACTGAGATTCCGGTGATAGTTGCCAGCGTCGCCGTCGCATCCTGTCCGATCAGCTTTTGCCCGGTCAGCAAAGTCACCGCGCCGGTGTATTGGGTGCCGCTTTCATAAATAAAGATATTGTCGTTGGTGGCGGGATTGGAGCCGCCGCCGATGTTCACAGCGTTGAAGGCCGCCAGCGTTGAAAAAGGACTGCTCAGGCGTCCGCAACCTCCGGCAATCGTGGTGCAGGCTGCGGCGTTATTGTTGATGAACCAGATCATTCCGCTGACGGTCAGGTTGACCGTTCCGGTGTCCATCTTGCCGTTCGTGTGCGTCAGCGTGTATACGAAACTGTCGGCTCCTTCAAAACCAACCGGCGGGTTGTATGAGAAGCTGCCGTCAGCCGCGAGTGCATATGAACCGCCTTGCGTAGTTGTCCCCGCTGGCACTGCCATGATCGAAATCGTGCCTGTTCCCTGGGGATTGATGTCGTTAATCAATAGGCCGCTTCCAGCCGGAACCGTAATGCCGACGTTCCCAATGCTGGTGTACGCGTCATTGGTCGCAATTGGTGACGCTGTGGCCGAACCGCTTTGCGTCAGGTTGGCATTGAGCTGGTCGGAGAAGACGACGTTCATCGCATCCGTCCCGCTGTTGCTGACCACGACTGAATACATCAGCGTGTCGCCCGGATTTACAAAGCCGTTGCCGTTTACGTCCGTGGCAAGTGAGGCCGTCTTGGTTGCCGTGACGGTGGGCACAAAAAACATTGGCTCGAATCCAAACGAGTATTTATAAAGATTGAAACTGGAAGTTTCTTCAGCCTCTTTTTGCCCAAAGGCGTGGGCCTTTTTGATTGTCTGGCGCGAAGCTGCGGGCTGGACGGTGATCGGCCTTGATGAAATCGAATTTTTGAGATTGGCTTTTCTCGCCTGAATCGAAATAAAGCCGATTGTGCCAAGCAATAACACCGTCACGGAAAAGATAGTAATTACCCTGAATGAAGTTCGCAGTTTCATTGTGTGTCTCCTGAAAAAACCAAAAGGCAAAAGGAGGCTTTGGCTCAGAAACTCAGACGTCTGATTGTTGAGGTGGCGTCTGAGCCTGTTCAAAAGCATGGTCGGATTCGACCTATAAATAGCCTGTCTCCCGCAAATGCGGGGCAAGAAATTGTTTGAATTTTTTGTGCCAGTGAGTTTTTGATTTTCGACTGCTTTCAGTGTCGTTGTGAGGAAAGCAGTCGTGATCAAATAAAGGAAGCCGGAGTTTATGTTGCGACCGGGAAGCTGTCAATTAACAAGCTAACAGCTTCCCGGTAAAAATGCCGCTGACTGAAGCTAGGTTCGCGGCGGGAAAACACCTTGCATCGCGATATTGAAGTAAAACGTCAAATACGGCTGCATGTTGTTGTGTGGTTGATCTCCTCCGGCAGGAGCCAGCGCATTGAATGACATTGTAGCCAGCGGTGCTCCGGCAGGTGGAAGATACGGGGTAGCGCCGCTCACACGGGAATCGCTGCCGCCCTGTGGCGTAGGCGAATCAGCCGGAGAACCTGTGGCCATAAAAGCATGGGAATGGCTTGGGATTTCCGACTCAAGCAAAGAGACGGTTTCTGATCCGCCTGTTTCTCCAAGATCGTGGAGCGAAAGCCCTGGGCCTTGTCCGGGATGCATGGGCGCGCGCCCTTGCAAATCCGGTAGGGCGAAATTGGATTTACCGTTTCCGCCATACGTTGTGCCCAGCAGTGAAAAGAGCGCGGTGTTTTGCGAAATCGGCAACAATTGCCCGTCGCACCACGCCCAGCCTCTGGGCGCAAAGTTAAAAGGAAAGATTCGAATTTCAGCGACAAATGGGTCTGCCATAATTGTTTCCTCTGAATAGTTTGGCAAGAATAAAAACCTGCCCTGAATATATATTGTGCTCAATGTTCGCAGTCAGTCGCTATTGTTCGGCGACCGGACAAGCCTAAGCTTGTTTTCCTGCGCGACCTGTCAACTTCTTCGCCATCGTTTTTAGGATGGCGACGGGAAAATCCCAAACAGAGAGATGATGAAATCAACGCACAGATACGGCTGGAAATTATTATGCGGCTGACTGCCGCCTACCGAACTGATTGATTGAGCTGCCATCGGACTGGTTGGCGGATTGCTGACATTGTATGGGTCGAAAGTTGACGATTGAGCCAGCAGGTTATTGGACGCTTTTGTGTCAGCGGCAATGGATGTGGTCGCAATCGCCGGATGACTATGGGCCGGGATCTGCGAGACAGTAAGAGTGACTTCTTCTACTCCACCCGTTTCCGCCAGGATAAAACCGTTGCCCTGATGAACTGGTATTCGTCCACGCAGATCAGGCAAAGCGAATGTTTCCTGCCCATCTCCGCCGTAAGTTGTGCCAATCAAATTGAATAGAGTTTCGTTCTCGGAAATCGGAATTAACTGACCTTCGCAAAACATCCAGCCAGCGGGCGCAAAGTTGCCCGCGAACATTCTGATTTCACCGACATAAGGTTGTGCCATTGGGTTCTCCTTTTAGTTTGGGCTAGGGAAGATGCCTTGCAGTGCGATGCAGAAGTTCAAGACCAGAAACGGTTGCATGTTCAAATGCGCCTGACTTCCGCCGACATTTGCTACTACGCCTGCTGCCATCGCAGTCTGATTGCTGTCAGGCGCGTGGTAAAGCGGGACATTGGATGTCGCAAGGAGATTTCCGGCAGGGATAATCTGCGTGCCTGCTGTTGACGTGCCGCTAAGCACATGTGTGTGCTGTGGCAGTTCAGCTATCGAAAGCGTGTGAGCTTGTTCGCCGCCGCGTTCGCCCAGAGTGTGGCTGCTGCCGACGTGAATTGGCGTGCGTCCTTGCAAGTTAGGCAGGGCGAAGTTGACACGTCCATCGCCGCCGAATGTTGTGCCAAGCAAACTAAAGAGACCTTGGTTCTGGTTGATAGGGAGCAACTGGCCGTTGCAAAGCGCCCAACCTTTGGGCGCAAAGTTGAACGACATGATTCTGATTTCAGACAGGAATGGTTCTGCCATATCTGTAAAATCCTCAATGTTGGAGAGGCTGAAGAACGATCTAATTAAAAATCAATATCGTCCCACAGCAGGTTTGGACAATTTCATAGCTCTTCGTGATCTTCACGTGATTCGACAAACCACGCACCTATCAGAATGGCTTTTGAATTGAATTGAGTTGTGGAGCAAGTACAGAATTAATGCCTTCACGATCTTCATTTGGACCGTGGTTAGGGATGATCCCAAAAGGATTGACCGCCTGCCTTTAGGATCGGGGCTTAAGAATCGAAAAAACTTGTTGAACAACATTTGATAAGGTGACGGGATTCTATGGAGCGGACTTAAGTTAGTCAATACAAAGTACTAAATAACAATGGTTGTTTAGTAAAAAGATTCGCCTTTTGTGGTTTGCGATTGAGTGCTGCGTCTTCATGCGAGACGACCCACTTACAAGCCATTAGGTGCTTTGGCTTCATGGTTTCGCGGAGACCGTGCTTGGGTTTGGCAATTTCTGACGCCAAGCCCCAAATTTACCTGGTAATTTTCAGTGAATATGGCCTTGGTGAAAAATCTTCCCGGCAGTTGATGTAAAAACTGCTCGAAAGCTGAATGAGCGCCTAGTGCCAGTAAGAATGAGAAAACGATGGAAGGCCTGTATTTATTGAACCTTCTGGCTTTTTGATCGCTGCGAAATTCTGTGGCACCGTGCTTGCAGTAGCTTAGGTGGGGCAACGAGATACCAAGTGGTTAGTTCCACTGACGGTGTCAGCGGTTACCAAGGGTGAGGAAGGTAACCGCACTTATCGGGCGCGACAGGCAATCCCACGACTGTCGCGCCTATTTCTTTTTGGAAAGCACATACTAAAAAAAGATCCCTCTGCCGTTGATCACGATCCCGTAATAAATTGTTTGGCTTGTTCGAATGTTGTTGGCTCAGAAGGCTGATGAAGTTCGATTCCAAAGTTAGGCGTAGTCAAAATCCACCACAAATGCTTTTTCACAGACTCTTGAAAGTATGGCTGTTTTTCAAGTGCGTCCCCTGAATCAGAAACTCCTATGCCTTCCCGCTGTGTTTGCTCAATGTATGCTCGGACAATGGCCAAATAAACGGTGAATCGGGCCAGGTAAATTCGCGGCGGTGGATTTTTGCCAACGGCTAAGGCTTTAGTCACAATCCGTATGGAACGTTCCGGAATATGATTCAGCACCGCTGGGCCATTTAGGTATTGAGCAATAATAAGAGGGACTCTGATGTCCTGGAGTTCTTGTGCGTCAGAAACTTGGTCAACGTGGTGAGCGTTGTTAAGCCAGTGAGCCAACATTCCAGCTGTATGCTTTCTTAATTCAGAGTTCTGCACTCCATCCAGTTTATCAAAGCAATCGTTATACATTTGTTGCCAATAGTTGGCAGGCCTTTCGAATCGTTCTTGCGTGCCAGCCGGTGCTTTCGGATTAACCAATTGCCAAAGGCCTGTGGCGGAACTAAGAGAGCTATTGGCGGTTCTGAAAGAGGTTTCAACCGCAGCCAATGCCACGGCGGCATCAGTAGGGAGGATTCGCGCTGCTCCGCCCCAAGAGGTGTTGATTGCATCCCAGGCGCCTCTAAACGCCTCAAGGCCTGGCTGAGTGTATAGCGTATCAGTTTGCAAGAGTTCAAAACCTCTCAAGATGATTTGGGTCTTTCCGGTTAACCCACTGGGTCCGTTCATCTCACTACCTATGGAATCCAGAAGCGGCTCCATACGTTCCAAGGAGGCCAACTCGTCCGAGCTCATATTAATAGGTAGGCCGATGTTCTCGGCTTTGCTGAGCACGCTGGCATGTTCTTGGCGAAGCGCATCTTCATTTGGGGTACAACCCCAAGACCCAGCACAGGCGAAGATGATAACCAAAAGCCCAAGCTTTCTTTTGAACGATTCATGTGAGGATGGTTTTGAAGAAGTTTCGAACCAATGAGTTACAGATTTAGACATGACAGCGTGATCGCAGAATCAAATTGCAGTAGTGGATTTTGGAGGAGGGAGTTTGTCCGCAAGTTTGCGAGTGATTGAAAGAACCCGAACAACCCTGTCTGTAATGACGCAAGCAAACACGCTCGTGTAAGGTTGTTCCGAGTGGCGAAAGAATAGAAATTCTGCCAAGCTCATGTCAATCGGAGCTGCATTAAATTTCGGGAAACGTCATTCCGCCAATCCAGCTTCATTCTCGAACGCATCAAGTAACGACAGCTGATTGACGTGCTTGCTTGGCTTTTTCAAGTGCTTGGCGAACTTTGGTTTCCCCGTCACGTCGAGTTCGTTCTGTTCCAGGTTCGTCAGGATTTCTCTGGCGCGTTCGACGACGGTCTTGGGCAAGCCAGCCAGTCGAGCGACTTCGATACCGTAGCTTTTGCTCGCGGAGCCTTCGACGACTTTTCTAAGAAAAACGATTTCGCCCTTCGACTCTGAAACAGCCACTTGATAGTTGCGAACTCCCGGTCGGAGCTTCGATAGCTCAGTCATCTCGTGGTAGTGAGTCGCGAAAAGCGTTTTAGCGGAATGCCGGTCGTGGTCGTGCAAGTACTCTGCAATTGCCCAAGCCAATGACAATCCATCGAAGGTTGCAGTGCCTCTGCCAACTTCATCTAACAAGACTAAGCTGCGTGGCGTCGCGGTATTCAAAATATTCGAAGTTTCCACCATCTCGACCATGAACGTGGAACGGCCACGCGCCAAATTGTCCGAAGCCCCGACACGTGTGAAGATGCGATCCACCAGGGCAATTTTGGCAGAGGTCGCGGGTACGAAGCTGCCCATTTGCGCCATGACTATTATTAATGCTGCTTGCTTCAGGAACACGCTTTTACCGCCCATGTTCGGGCCGGTAATAATTAATAGACGGTCTGTTGTGTTATTGACGCTCAAGTCGTTCGGGACGAATCGTTCGCCCAAAGTTTCAATGACCGGATGCCGACCGTTGCGAATTTCAATCTCGTCGCCTTCGTGAAGTTGTGGGCGCACGTAATTTCGCTGGGCCGCGACCTCTGCCAAAGACGCCAGCACGTCCAACGTCGCCACGGCTCGCGCAACGCCTTGGATGCGTTTGACCTCTTGCGCCACTCGGCGGCGAACATCGTTAAACAGTTCAATTTCCAGAGTCAGGATTCGTTCTTCCGCGCCCAGGACTTTGGCTTCATATTCTTTCAGCTCTGGAGTTGTGAATCGCTCGGCGTTGACTAACGTTTGTTTGCGTTCGTAATCCGGCGGAACGCGATCCTTGTTGGAGTTGCTGATCTCGATGAAATAGCCGAAGACGTTGTTGAACTTCACCTTGAGCGTGGCGATTCCAGTGCGGCCTCGTTCACGGGCTTCGATGGCAGCGATGTAGCTTTTGCCACTGTGCGCTAAATTGCGAAGCTCGTCGAGTTCAGGGTGAAATCCGTCGCGGATCATGCCCGCTTCATTAGCTGCCGCAGGTGGTTCTTCGGCAATCGCTTCGGCGATCAGTGATCGCACATCATCAAGTTCATCCAGGCTTTCGTCCAAAACTTGAAGCAGGGAAGAGCGACTATCCTTCAGCGTTTGTCGCAATCGCGGAATGATTTCGATGGAAAGCCGCAGCGCAATTAGATCGCGGGCATTCGCTCTGCCAAGCGTGACTTTCCCGCAAAGTCTTTCCAGGTCGCTCATCGGTTCAAGTTGTCGCCTCAATTGATCGCGCTTGATCGTGGAATTTCGCAACTCATCCACAGCATCCAATCGCGCTTGGATTTCCCCCAGCTTGACAGACGGTCGCAAAATCCATTGCCTCAATAATCGAGCCCCCATGCCTGTCAGGGTTTCATCCAACACGCCAACCAGCGAATGGGCTGCGACATCATCAGTTGCTTGCACCAATTCCAAGTTGCTGACTGTCGTTGCATCCAGCACCAAAAACTCGCTCGATTCGAAGTAAGTGATCTCACTCAAATGCGAAGCCTGCGCCTTTTGAGTTTCGTTAATGTAATGAGCCGCAGCTCCTGCTGCGCAGACTGCATAACTGTGTCCGTTCAAGCCAAAACCATCCAGGGAACTGACACCGAGCTGAGTTCTCAGTAAGGAATCCGCATGATCGAATCCAAACAGCCAGTCATCAACCGGGGTCAGCGCCACGTTCTTTATTTCATAAGAGCCAGGTTCTGATAACGAAGACTGAATTTCAGTGCTTGATTGGGGAGTTGCGGCTGATAACGAATTCGATGGTTCTTGCTCAGTCGGACGAACGGCCTCAGGAGGCTGGACTGCTTTCGGTGGCTTGTGCCCAATTAATGAAGATAGGGAATTGGGAAAAATGAGCTCACGAGGAGCAAAGATTTCGATCTGTTCCTGCACCTTTTGCCAAGCTGATTCTCCTAAAAATTCTGTCGCCAGGAACTCTCCTGTTGAAAGGTCGAGCACCGCCAGACCCATTCCACTGCCTGCGCCGCAAACGGAGGCGAGGTAACTGTTCTGTTTTGCTTCCAGCAACTGGCTTTCAAGTGCAGTTCCAGGCGTGACGACTCTCACGACTTCACGTTTGACCAATTTGGTGGTGGATTTGGGATCTTCTGTCTGTTCGCAAATGGCAATGCGAAAGCCTTTTTTGACGAGTTTGGCAATGTAGCCGGTTACCGCGTGATGAGGGATTCCGCACATTGGGATCGGCACACCGCGTTCTTTGTGCCGAGCCGTCAAAGTGATTTCCATTTCGCGCGCGCCGATGATCGCGTCGTCAAAAAACAGCTCGTAAAAATCGCCCATACGGAAAAATAGCAAAGTACCCGGGTACTGTTTTTTGATTTCGTAAAACTGTCGCAGCATAGGCGTTAGCTGCCCGGCGTTTTTGTCAGAAGACATTAAGTCGTGCCTTTCTAAGTGTTGATGTGATGAATCATCGGAAACGGACTGAGAGTCACTTTGTTAGCCCGTGACCGGAAGATATAATCCGTCCTTGAATTATGTCAAACATCAATTTCAATGATGACAACTCGCCGATAGTTTTATCCGTAGACACTTCTTCCCTTTGTGCCGGATTCGCTTTAGCGCGAGGGCAGTCACTCATCGCTTCTTTCAATGGTGATGCTTCCACGCCTCATTCGCGGACGTTTTTTCTTCAAATCAATGAGCTTCTAAAAATTGCAGGAATCGATCTTAGTCAAGTTGAACTCTTGGCCGCCGCCACTGGGCCAGGCAGCTTTACCGGCCTCAGAGTGGGTTTGGCTGCGATGAAAGGGTTGGCGCATTCACTCAACAAGCCAGCAATCGGCGTAAATTCTATAGATGCTCTTGCGTTGAGCACTAAAGTGATTGGCGATGTTTTGGTTTTCATTGAAGCTGGGCGCAGTGAGGTTTATTCAGGCGTTCGCCGGGTAAGCCAAAACGGCAGGATTCAGCCTGTCGGCATTGATCGAGTTGGAACTTTAACTTCCGTTTTAAGTTCCGACTTAGCTCAACAAGCATTGACCGTTGTCGGCAACATTCCCCAGGAAGTTTTGGTTGAACTCCCAAACTGGCAACTCTGTTTACCTTCCATCACGATTGCTGAAGAAGTCGCTTTGCGCGCTCTCAGTTTATTTCAGTCGAGAACCGACCGCGATTTACGACCCCATTACGTGCGACCGTCAGATGCTGAAATCAAGCGAAAGGATTGAGCCAGCGTTGGAAATCAAGATTACCAGTATGCTTGCTGAACATGTCCCATCTGTCATTGAGCTTGAGCGGCAATGTCAGCTTAGCACACGTGACTTGGAAGCTTACATCAACCTGCTGAAGGAACCGACTTCTATATTAATGGTTGCTCTCAATGAAGATCGGCTCATTGTCGGATGTTTTTCTGGGTGGTTGGTGGCCGATGAGCTTGAGATTGATAACGTCGCGGTTGCTCCCGATTGGCGTAGGGCAAGCGTTGGCACACGCTTGTTAGTTGCAGCGCTTGAAACTGCTCGAAAAAACGGAGCCGAAAAGGCTTTTTTGGAAGTTCGTTCAAACAACAGTGCAGCGTGTTTGTTATATGAAAAGATTGGGTTTGAGGTTGTCGGGCGTCGAAAGAATTATTATCGCGACCCGGTAGATGACGCCCTGATTCTCTCGAGAAAAATAGCCAGCTTGAATTGAAAATGTGCCTTGATGACCTCCAGGCTTTGTACTACTATTCAAATATCGAAGACACAACTGGTAAAGAACAACTACCAAAACATCGGCAATCTTTAACTCCAAAGGAGGAAAAGCCAATGAGCAATCCAGCTAGCGAAACTGCTTTGAAAGACTACCTAATAGCACATGATGAACACTACCGTGAGCTCGCCAATGAACACCATCAGTATGATGAAAGATTGAGCGAGCTTTTGTCTTTAACGCATCCGAACGAGGATGAAAAAACAGAAGAAATCATTCTGAAAAAGAAGAAACTTCAGCTTAAAGACCAAATGGAATTTATTCTCAGCCAATATAAAACTAGCGCAACGTCACATTAAGTGCTGGGATCGTTGCAAAGATATCGAGACAAAAGAAAACGGGGACGCCAGAATGTGTCCCCGTTTTCTTTTGTCGCTTGGCCTGATAATCTTTGGGCTCGTCAAACCTACGAAACAAATTAGTAAATTTACTGAGGAGCCGGACATTGCTTCGTGACGCTTATACTTTCATTATTCCGCTCGTAATTTTGAGCGTAATTTGTTTTTTGCTGGGCTGGCTGGTTTGGCCCATTTTTTTCTGGGTCGCCGGAGGATTGGTGTTTCTGGCTGCCTTCGTAGCCTTCTTTTTTCGTAATCCTGAGCGCGAAACTTCTACGGATGAAAAGACAGTCGTTTCGCCTGCAGATGGCTTAATCGTCGTGTTGAAACCTGTTGATCCGAAAAATGAACAGGCGGGGACTTTGATCAGCATCTTTCTTTCCATCTTCGATGTTCATGTCAATCGTTCACCGCTTGCGGGAACTATCACCAGTTATGATTACCGGCCAGGAAAATTTTTAGTTGCTACCGCCGAACGTGCTTCCAGCGAAAACGAGCAGACAGTCATTGCCGTTGAAAATCGATACGTTAAGGTTGTTTTCAAGCAAATTGCTGGTTTGATTGCTCGCCGCATTGTTTTCTGGAGGAGCGTTGGCGAAACAATCAAGCTTGGTGAGCGCGTCGGATATATCAAATTCGGCTCACGAGTGGATGTCATTCTTCCACCTCAAGTCAAAGTGATGGTCAGAAAAGGCCAGCGCACCAAAGGTGGAGTTACCATTCTCGGAAAGGTTTCTGAATGAGCGATTTCAACGAAGAGACTCAACCCAACCCGCCTCGGCGTGGGATCAAAAAAGGCATCTACATCATCCCAAGCGCCTTCACGATTGGCAATATTCTTTGCGGTTTTTACGCGGTCATTAACTCGGCCAAGGGTTATCAATTGTTAGATCAAGCTGGGCAAATTGCTCAGGCGACGCATCTTTTTGATAACGCTTCGCGCGCCATCGGCATCGCTTTTTTGCTTGACGGATTGGATGGTCGGATCGCTCGCATGACCAAAGCGACCAGTGATTTCGGAGTTGAACTGGACAGTATCGCTGATGTTCTGACTTTTGGTATCGCGCCGGCAGTGATGGCGTATACCTGGGGGTATGGTTCTACGCCCGGACTTGAACGCATAGCCTGGGGAGTTTCTTTCTTCTTCTTGATTTGCGGAGCCCTACGGTTAGCGCGCTTCAACGTTATGGCGAGAGCTCCCAGATTTTCGGATCCTGGAAAATCACCCAAGCTGGACAAGAAGTCTTTCGTCGGATTGCCAATTCCGGCTGCTGCATCAATGCTGGCTGCGGTAATACATTTTGTCCCTCGTCCCTTACCGACGCTTAAGACTGACCAACAAGAACTCTACAGCTGGTTTCTGATTGTGGGAATGTCCGCGCTGGCGGTGTTGATGGTTAGCACCTTTCGTTATACCAGCTTCAAAAATCTCGGGTTGAAAAGTAACAAGCCCTTTATCACGTTGCCGTTGCTTTCGTTGTTATTGGCGGGAATCTGGTTTTACTCGCAATGGGTTTTGCTGATTTTGGTGACGGGATATGTTTCTCACGGGCCGATATTCAAGCTTTGGAATCTGATCAGCCGTCCTTTCCGCCGAACTTCCTCCACTGAAGAGCCGTCAACTTCTGTACCTGTCGAATAAATTTCCATTCTTTTTGCCTGTTGAAAACGAGAGCGTTGATGGCTGATTGAGGTCATCAGCGCACTCGCTTATACTCCGATCTCATTGAACAACTTACAATTCTGATACTAAAAAAGGAGCGATCTCGTGTCCAAAAGCTTCGAGACGGTCGTTATTCTCGATTTCGGCTCTCAGTATACCCAGCTAATCGCACGGCGAATTCGTGAAGTCGGCGTTTATTGCGAAATACACCCTTTTAATACGTCTGTTGATGCACTGCAACATCTGAACCCGAAAGGTATCGTTCTTTCCGGAGGCCCCAGTTCGGTTTATGAAGAAGGTGCGCCTCATTGTTCCCCAGGCGTGTTGACACTGGGTGTTCCGGTTCTTGGAATTTGTTACGGCCTACAACTCCTCAGCTATTTTCTAGGCGGTAAAGTCGAATCTTCCGCTTTTCGAGAATATGGTGCCGCCAGAGTTAGTTTGAGTGGTGACAGCCAATTACTGGATGGACTCCCATCGGATTTTCAAGCCTGGATGAGTCACGGAGATCACGTTACGGTTGCCCCTTCCGGCTTCCAAACTATTGCCAGCACTGAAAATGCGCTCGGCGCTGTCGAGAATCAGGCAAGTCGAATTTACGGTTTGCAGTTTCATCCTGAAGTCGCTCACACTCCAAATGGCAAACAAATTTTGGAGAATTTTGTTCGCAAAATCTGCGGTTGTCATGCTGATTGGACGCCAGCTTCTTTTGTTCAATCCGAGGTCGAGCGTATTCGTGAACAGGTTGGAACTGGACACGTTATTTGCGGTTTGTCAGGAGGGGTAGATTCTTCAGTCGCCGCTGCGTTGGTATCGCGGGCGATTGGAGACCGGCTGACATGCATTTTTGTGGATAACGGACTGCTCAGAAAAAATGAGTTTGAAAAAGTGCTTGAAGCATTTCGTGATTACGGCGAGCTAAATGTAAAAGGAGTCGGAGCTGGGGAGCGCTTTTTGTCTGCGTTAAAAGATGTCGCCGATCCTGAGCGAAAGCGAAAAATCATAGGCAATGAATTTATCGAAGTTTTCCAGGAAGAAGCCAACGCTCTTGGCGAAGTCGATTTTCTGGTTCAGGGAACGCTTTACCCTGACGTGATTGAATCGGTTTCAGTCAAAGGCCCTTCAGCAGTGATTAAGAGTCACCATAATGTTGGCGGCTTGCCGGAAAAGATGAAGCTTAAGCTCGTCGAGCCTCTGCGAGAACTTTTCAAGGATGAAGTCCGTGCCGTTGGCAGGGAATTGGGCCTCCCCGAAATGCTTATTAATCGTCAGCCGTTTCCAGGACCGGGACTGGCTGTTCGGATTCTTGGTCCGGTTGATGAAAGCAAAGTTAAGCTCCTACAAGAGGCTGATAACGTAGTTTTGGAGGAGATTAAAAAGGCAGGGTTGTATCAGAAGATATGGCAGGCCTTTGCAGTCCTGCTTCCAGTTCAAACTGTTGGAGTTATGGGAGATTATAGAACTTATGAAAATGCTGTCGCGATCCGAGCAGTGGAAAGCTCGGATGGTATGACGGCCGATTGGGCAAAGATTCCTTACGATGTTCTAGAAAATATCAGCCGTCGAATTGTCAGCGAAGTCCGAGGCATCAACCGAGTTGTTTATGACATTAGCTCTAAGCCACCAAGCACAATTGAGTGGGAGTAGGGAATTTGCTTAACGCTTTAAGAGTTAAGCAATTTCCCTGACCACCTTCTGTTTAACTGTATGCTTATTAGCTTGTCACAGTGCTTAAGTTGAAAGCTTAAACATTGCAGGTTGCTTATCTTAAGCGGAAAATCAGCGCAACTATTTGCTTAAAACATTTATGGAAAAGCAGTTCGTTCACCTTCATTTACATACAGATTACAGTCTTTTAGATGGAGCCATTAAGGTTGGCCCATTGGCCAAGCGCATTGCCGAGCTAAAAATGCCTGCGGTGGCGATTACCGACCATGGTAATTTGTACGGCTCACTTTCGTTCTACAACAAAATGAAGGCCGAAGGCGTCAAGCCAATTATTGGCATAGAGGCCTACATTGCTCGTGGGAGTCGTCTTGAGAAAGGTGAATCGAATCTGTCACCGGGCGACAAAGCCACAAATCACATCGTCCTTTTAGCAAAAAATCTTGCTGGCTATCACAATTTAGTTAAACTTTCTTCATACGCTTACACAGAAGGTTTCTGGCGCAAACCCAGGATTGACAAGGAATTGTTGGCAAAACACAGTGAAGGAATTATTGGACTCTCCGCTTGTATTAGCGGGGTTCCGCCTTATCTGTTGTTGCGTGATAAGTTCGACGAAGCAGCCAAGCAGGCACTGGAATTCCAGGATATTCTGGGTAAAGGGAATTATTACCTGGAAATTCAGGAACATGGGCTGGATGCTCAAAATCGCATTCGCAAACCAATGGTCGAGTTGTCCAAAAAGACTGGTGTGCCGATTGTTGCAACCAATGATTCGCATTACTTGATGCCGGATGACGTCAAGGCGCATGAAATGCTGCTGTGCATTGGTCGCGGCAAGTCTTACGACCCGAAGTTTTTGACATATGGAGCGCCAAACTTTTACGTGAGAACGGCCGAAGAAATGTGGCAGGTGTTTGGCGAAGAGCCGGACTTGCTTCATAGGACGTTGGAAATAGCTGACAAATGCGATCTTACTTTTCCAAAAACAATTGATCAGGTCCCGGCGTATCCCGTGCCCGATGGGTTCACGATTGAAAGCTATTTTGAAAAGGTCGCCTGGGATGGGTTTGAAGAGCGAATGCGTGAAGTCTGGCAAGCTTTGCAGGTGACGAATTCGCTGAAACATCCAATTGAAAAGTATAAAGATCGGCTAGCTCATGAGATTACGACGATCAAGCGAATGGGTTTTCCTGGCTACTTTTTGATCGTATGGGATTTCATTCGTTATTCGAAAAAGCAGGGAATTCCCGTTGGGCCAGGGCGAGGGTCTGCTGCCGGCAGTTTGGTCGCCTACTGCATGAAAATTACTGACGTTGATCCGATTCAATACGATCTCTTATTTGAGCGATTTTTGAATCCAGAGCGTGTGACGATGCCGGATATTGACGTGGATTTTTGTGTGCGTGGCCGAGGCCAGGTGATTGATTATGTTAGTGATTTGTATGGGCGCCAGAATGTTTGCCAAATCATCACTTTCGGAACGATGGCTTCGAAAGCTGTGATCAAAGACGTTGGGCGTGCAATGGGAACTGATGTGATCAGTTATGCCGAAGTCGAAAAAGTCGCCAAAATGATCCCGCCGCCTGTTCGTGGTCGAAACGTTTCTATTGAAGCCGCGATTGAGCAGAATCCTGACTTAAAGAAAGCCATTCAGAGCGATGAACGAATCGCTGAGTTGATTGATACCGCCAGAAAGCTAGAAGGGAATGCCAGGCACTCCTCGGTTCACGCTGCAGGAGTGGTTATCTCGCCCAAGCCTCTTCACGAATTGATTCCCGTTTGCACAGGTCAGAATGACGAACTTGTCACTCAGTTTGTCATGTCCGATCTGGAAAAAACCGGAATGCTGAAGATGGACTTTTTGGCGTTGACGACGCTGACCATCATTGAAGATTGTTTGCGGACAATTGAAAAAGAGACTGGCGCTCGTCCCAATCTTGCGGAAATTTCTTTAGAGGACAAGCCAACGCTAAAGCTATTCGCCGATGGTTTGCTGAATGCGGTGTTCCAGTTTGAAAGCTCCGGCATGGTTGAAATCTGCCGTAAGCTGAAGCCAGAAAGTTTGGAAGATTTATCTGCCCTGAATGCTCTTTATCGCCCAGGTCCGCTCGATGGTGGAATGGTGGATGATTACATCGAACGCCGACACGGGCGCCGCAAAGTGACATACATTGTGCCACAGATGAAAGAGATTCTGGAAAACACTTACGGCATTTTGGTCTACCAAGAACAAATTATGCAGCTGGCGCAAAAACTGGCAGGTTACTCGCTTGGCGAAGCGGACCTGATGCGGCGCGCCATGGGGAAGAAGAAGAAAGAAGAAATGGCGCTTCACGAAGAAAAATTTGTGAAGGGAGCTATTGAGCGTGGGATTGCTGAGTCTAAGGCCAAGACGATTTTTACGCTTATGGCCCAGTTTGCAGATTACGGGTTTAACCGTTCTCACTCGTTTGCTTACGCCTATTTGGCATACCAGACAGCTTACCTTAAAGCACATTATCCGACTCATTTTTATGCCGCTGTTCTGTCGAATGAAATTTCAAATTCCGAGAAGCTCTCCAGATACATTACTGAAATGAAGACTTTCGGAATTAGTCTCTTGCCCCCCGATGTCAATTCAAGCAACGAAGGTTTTACGCCCGTTGGCAATGCCATTCGGTTTGGATTGGCGGCCATCAAAGGGCTTGGATCTTCTGCTGTGCAATTGATCATTTCTGCGCGCCAGGAAGGTGGGCCATTCAAATCCCTATTTGATTTTGCTGAGCGCGTTGATCCGCGCGCTGTCAACAAACGAGTATTGGAGTCTTTGGTCAAGTCTGGGGCCTTTGAATTCTTTTCGTCTCATCGTGCGGCAATGCTGGCAGTCTTAGATAAAGCCATTGAATCTGGCATGAAAGCTCAACGAGATAAGCTTAGTGGCCAAACGGACCTTTTTGCCAGTTTGCTTGGGGGAGATTCAGGGGCATCTCCACAGATTGAATTGCCCAATGTGAAGGCTTGGAGCCAAAAAGAGCTGCTGGCCAATGAAAAAGAATCTCTCGGTTTTTATGCGAGTGGTCATCCACTGGAGGAATATTCTGATTCCATCAAAACTATGGCTAAAGCCGATAGTGGTAATATTGCCGAGTTTCAGCCAGGAGAGATTCTTTCAATGGGAGGCGTCGTTGTGGAAACTTCAATCAAGACCACAAAAAAAGGTGATCGCTTTGCCCTTTTCCGCCTCGAAGATCAGTTTGGGTCCGTTAAGATTGTTTGTTGGCCGGAACAATTTAATAAATATAAAGCACTGATTCAAAACGATGAAGCTGTGCTTGTAAAAGGGAAGCTGGAATCAAATGATGAAACTGATGCTTCAATCATTGCTCAAGAGGTAATTCAACTCGAAAGCGCGAAAGCCAAAGCTGCTCGAGTGATGGTGATCAAGTTAAATGAAGCTTCGGCTGGTCAGCAAAATTTGCAGCGATTAAATGATCTCATTGGCTCTAATGCTGGCAACGCGCAACTTTTCCTGGATCTGGCTACTAGTAATGGATTGGTAGTCAGGTTAAGACCAAATCAGTTTTTTAGAGTTAGTGCATCTGCAGCACTAATAAGCGAAATTGAAAACATAGACAACACCTGGAAAGTTGAACTCGTTATGAACGAGTTTTCGCTTTAAGGTGGCTTACTACTTCTACATTCAATCAACGATTATGAATCAATCTCAAATAGTTTCATTGGACCCGATCGATCGAGTGAAATTGGCTAGGCATGACCGTCGGCCTTATGCCTTAGATTTCATCGAGCGACTATTTACTGACTTTGTTGAAATTCATGGTGATAGAACCTTTGGCGATGATCCCGCGATTGTTGCTGGCTTTGCTAACTTCCGCGGGAAGCCAATTGCAATCGTTGCACACCAAAAGGGAAGAGACTTGAAAGAACGCCAGACTCGAAATTTTGGCATGCCTAAGCCTGATGGCTATAGAAAAGCATTACGAGTGATGAAGATTGCTGAGAAATTCAATCGGCCAATCTTTACTCTGATTGATACACCGGGCGCCTATCCTGGAATTGATGCAGAAGAGCGCGGACAAGCAGAAGCGATCGCGCACAATCTTAGGGAAATGGCGCGTATTAAGGTGCCAATAATCGTCACAATAACCGGCGAAGGAGGGTCAGGTGGAGCGCTTGCCATTGGCGTCGGAGACAGTGTGAGCATAATGGAAAATGCCGTCTATTCGGTGATTACCCCTGAAGGATGTGCTGCCATTTTATGGAAGGATGCCAAGTTGTCTCCACAGGCCGCAGCGAGTATGAAAATGACCGCTCAGGATCTAGCTAGCATTGGAATTGTTGATCATGTGATTCCTGAACCTGAAGGAGGCGCACATGAGGATTGGGACAAGTCCTCCGAAATTCTTGGAGATCATATTTTTGAAATGTTGGCTGGAGTCGAGGACTTGGCAGTGGAAGATCGCTTGGAGCGACGTTATAAGAAGTTCCGTGCTTTGGGTGAAGTCGGGTAATTGGTTAAGATGCTCATTCTTTTAAAGTTATGGGGATTGTCGGCACGCCGACAATCCCCATAACTTTAATTAAAACGGTACATGGTCATCTGGCTCGCCCATATCTGATGCTTGACTGGAAGAGGCCGAAGACCGAGGCTGTTGAAAAGAAGAAGAGGATCCTTCATCGCTTCGTGGTCCTAGAAATTGAACATCAGTTGCCCTAACATCCAAAGACGTTTTTCGGTTGCCATCTCGATCGGTGAATTCTTGTTGACTAAGCCGCCCTTCAACGTAAACCTGCCTGCCCTTCGATAAGTATTGATTCGCCGCCTCTGCCTGTTTTCCCCAAACGTTAATTCTGAACCAGGTTGTTATGTCTTGAGCTTCACCTGAGCGGTCTTTTTTCTTTTCAGTTGTTGCAACAGAAAAATTACAAACTGCTGTTCCGTCTGACATGTATCTAATTTCGGGATCTCTTCCCAAATACCCCACAATGACAATTTTATTAAACGAAGCCATAAGTTTCTCCAGTGGTTTTATTGTGTCAAATTTCTTGAATGGATTGCTGTCTCAAGCGAGTTACTGATAAACTGTGGGCCGAGTCAGCAATAACTTCATTACAGGCTGTATGTTTGATCGCTTTCAAAAATGAGTATAGCTTGTCCATTTAATTGCGTAAACGCATTTCTAAAATCAATTTAGTTTATGCTCCGATTTCTGAACATCGCAAATTTTGCGCTGATAGACGGGTTACAAGTGGAGTTTCACTCCGGACTTAATGTCTTAAGCGGAGAAACTGGATCAGGCAAATCAATCATTATTGATGCCTTGGGACTCTTGCTAGGCGAACGAGGCTCCACGGAGATGATTCGTTCGGGAGAAGAGCGCGCCTTTGTTGAAGGAGTTTTTGATTTCCAGGGAAATAAGCCTTTGGTTGAGGTTATGTCGGATTCGGGAATTGAAACTACTGAAGAAGAGTTGATCATTCGGCGTGAAATCAGCCTTTCAGGGCGAGGGCGGATTTTTATCAACAATCAAGTTGCAAGCCTTAGCTTACTAAAAGCGATTCAACCTCATATTGTTGATATTCATGGCCAAGGGGATCAGCAAAGCCTGCTAAGTCCAGAAACTCATCTAAACTTGCTTGATGCTTACGCTGGCATTGGATCCCTTCGGGCAGACATATTTCAGGTCTATGAAGAGATTTTTCAATTGGTGAAGACGCTTGAGGAGAATCGTCAAAGCGAATCTGAACGGCTTAAATCTCTCGATATGATTGATTTTCAGCTTACCGAGATTGATCAGGCGGCTCTTTCAGAGTTTGAAGATACAGAATTGGAAATGGAACGAAATAAGCTGGCCAATGCTGAAAAGTTAGCTGTGCTGAGTCGTGAAATTTACCAATGTCTTTATGAGGATGAAAATTCAGCTCAATCGCGGTTAGCTGCTGCCCAAAAGAGAATGACTGAGCTTGTAGACCTGGACCCTGGCTTTAGTGCTCAGTTGGATCAGCTTACAAGTGCTAAATATGTTCTTGATGACGTGGCGTTTACGATCGGAGAATATTGCGATGGGGTTCAAGCTTCGCCGGCCAGATTACAATTTGTCGAAGACCGCATAGCAGATATTCGAAGGTTGAAGCGAAAATATGGCGCTTCAGTGAAGGAGATTTTGTCTTTTAGAGATATACTGCTTGAACAAAAGAACCAGCTCTTGCATAGTGAGGAAAGAGGAAAAGACATTGTTTCAAGGCTCAAAATTGCCTTGGAGAAATACAAAACCATCGCAACAGAGATTAGTCATTTACGGCAATCGGCAATTCCAAAACTCGAGCGAGCAATCACGAAAGAATTGGCTGCGGTCGCCTTGGGTGCTGCAAAGTTTTCAGTTCAGTTAGTGAGCCAAGAGAAAGGGCAATTATCGGCGAGGGTCGGCAATCTTATTGGAGCGAGCACTGAAGCACTTAGTCGTATTGGGAAGGATTCCGTTGAATTCCTGTTTACTGCAAATGCAGGTGAAGAGCTAAAGCCATTAAAAGCAGTTGCTTCTGGTGGTGAACTATCCAGATTGATGCTGGTATTGAAAACTGTGACGGCTCCAACACTTTTTCCCAGAACACTCATCTTCGATGAAATTGATGCTGGAATTGGTGGGCGTGTCGCTGAAGCCGTTGGGCAGCGACTGAAGCGGTTGGCGAAAACGAATCAAGTTTTATGCATTACTCACCAATCCCAAATTGCCAGATATGCAGACACGCATTATCTGATTACTAAAGAGCTTAACGACAAGCGCACGGTGACAAGGTTAACCAGCTTGGATGAAGACGGAAGAATTGAGGAATTAGTGAGAATGATTGGTGGTTCAACCGCGACAATGGCTGCCAGAAAGCACGCTCGCGAATTGCTCCACTCTCAGTAGTGTCAAAAGCGTTATGAGTAAAAAGTTTTATTTAGAAACTCATGGTTGTCAGATGAATGCTCATGATAGCGAAAAGGCTGCATTTGCATTGTCCGGATCAGGTTATGAGTTGACCGAAAATCCCGAAGAAGCTGATTTGATTCTGCTCAACACTTGCATGGTGAGAGAGAAAGCGGCTCGAAAAGTGTATTCAAGAATTGGGGAGCTAAAACATCACTCCAATGGCAAAAATGCTGAGCCAATACTTGGGGTTATGGGGTGTGTTGCACAGGCAGAGGCTGAACGAATGTTCGAGCGTAATAAGGACATTCGATTGGTTTTGGGGACACAAGCAATCGGTAAACTGCCAGAGTTAGTTTCCCAGCTTGAACAAGGATTTTCCAGAGCTATTGATATTAGGCTGACAAAGAATGCTGAATTCTTTGAATTAGATGCAGATGCTCGACGTACTGAGCATGTCGCCTTTATCACAATTACAGAAGGCTGCAACAAGTTCTGTTCATTTTGCATTGTTCCTTTTACCAGAGGGCGTGAACGTAGTCGCCCCTCGTCCAAGATTCTTGCGGAGGCCCAAAGCCTGGCTGCACAGGGATTTAAAGAAGTTCATCTGCTCGGACAGAATGTAAATAGTTATGGCTTAAGTGGGCGATTTCACGGCAACGATACAGCGTTGATAGATGAAGAGACAGGTGAAGTCACCTTTGCTAAGTTATTGACAATGCTGGCAACTAAGAGCTTGATTCCACGGATAAAGTTTACGACTTCATACCCTAGAGACTTCGACCAGGAAATAGTTAAAGTAATAGATGAGCATGAGAATCTTTGCGAATGGATACATTTGCCGGTTCAATCTGGAAGCAACAGGATTCTTAGGGCGATGAGGCGTGGCTACACAAGAGAAGAGTATCTAGAGAAAATCGATTTTATTAAAAAGGCAAACAAGGATTTTTCAATTACAGGCGATATCATCATTGGGTTTCCTGGAGAGACGGATGAAGATTTCAATGCAACAATGAGTTTGGTTGCTGAAACGGAGTATGATGGTTTGTATATTTTCAAATACTCTCCTCGCCCAAATACGCCCGCCGCAGCCTATGCTGATTCAATTCCCGAAGAGGTCAAGACTGAGCGATTTCTGAAGTTGGAAGAATTGCAGCGGCGGATTCAAAAGCACCGATACAGCCGGTATGAAGGGAAAATCGTTGAAGTTTTAGTTGAAGGCGAAAGTGTTCGATCATCCGACGATTGTTTTGGCCACACCCGATGCAACAAAGTCGTCAATTTCCCCGGGCAAAAAGAGTTAATTGGCCAGCTTGTGAAGGTCAAAGTGACAGGGATAAAGCCGAATAGTCTTTACGGTCACTTAGTGTAAAACCGTTTGGTTGAGCGAGGTTCAAATGGAAAAAGAAGTAAAAATTCGTGGATTATTGATTGATCCGACCACCAACTCTCCTGTGGTTTTGCTGAAAGATGTCACCAGCGATACGATGTTGCCAATTTGGGTTGGGCCGTATGAAGCCAACTCAATTGCTTCAGAGATTGAAAAATTACCTTCTTTGCGACCGATGACCCACGATCTGTTGAAGAATGTTATCCGACAGATGGGAGGAGTCGTGAATCGCGTCGTTGTTACGGATTTGCGCGACAGCACATTCTTTGCAGTTATTGAAATTGGCCTGCTTGATCAAACTGTGTTGATTGATGCCAGGCCCAGCGACGCTATTGCCCTTGCCCTGCGTGTGGATTGTCCTATTTTTGTAAAAGAAACTGTGCTGGAGTCTTCCCGTACTGAAGTCAGTCACGTGATTAATGAAGAAGTTGATGATTTTGAAGATGAAGAAGAAGTGGAATGGCCTGAAGAAATAGATGACATTAGTGACTACAAAATGTGATGGCATAAGGAGTTCATCGTATTCAGCAGCACAAGGAGACACATTGCAGGGGATCAAAATAGCAATCACAAATCAAAAAGGCGGAGTAGGGAAAACTACAACTGCGATCAATCTTGCTGCTGCGCTTGCTCAGCAAGGAAAGAGAGTGTTATTGGCGGATTTAGATCCACAAGCCAATAGCACAATCTCGTTTTTAGTTCAGGATGAAATTCCTCTTTCAATTTATGATTTGCTGACAGATTCTGATATTCGCTTTGCCGACATTGTCAAACAGACCAAGGTAGAGAACCTGGACTTATTGCCATCCAAGATTAACTTGGCGAAACTGGAAGCAAAGCTGGTTGGTGAGCTTGATGGGCCCTATAGGCTAAAAGATAAACTGGATGCTGTTAATCATCATTATGATGTGGTGATCCTTGATACACCACCGACCTTAGGATTGATTACTGTCAATGCTTTAGTAGCGGCGACCCACCTGATAATTCCAATTCAGTCATCATATTTTGCTTTAGAAGGAACCGATGATCTTCTTGAAACCATTGAGCGAATCAAGGCCAGGCCTAATCCTCAACTTGAAGTGTTGGGAGTTGTTGTGACTCTTCATGATAGAAGAACTACTTTATCACGTGACATTTACGATCAGATTTGTAATGTGTTTGGTGATAAAGTGTTTGATACTACGATTTCTAAATCTGTTAGGTTGGAAGAAAGTCCGGCCTATCGAGAATCCATTTTTACATTCGCTCCCACTTCCAGCGGAGCGATCGAATATGCCAATTTGTGCCATGAGGTGATGCGACGTGCCAGCTAAAAGAGGATTGCCATCAACTTTGAAAATGAGACACGATCGTCATTATGTGGAGGAGTTGTCGTCGCTTCGAGGCGCTCCGATTGGCAAAATGATTTCGATTGAAAAGTTACAGCCGAATCCGAACCAGCCGCGGATCGATATGGGCGATCTGGAAGATCTGATCGCTTCAATCAAGGAAAAGGGAATTCTTGAGCCGTTGTTGGTCCGTCCGTCTGACGTAGGTGGGCGATACATGATCATTTCAGGCGAACGGCGTTATCGAGCTGCGCTCGAAGCCGAATTGCGCGAAGTTCCTTGCATCGAAATGGATGTGGACGAACGCAATGTCGCCGAAATTGCCTTGATCGAAAACCTGCAAAGAAAAGACCTGACAGCTTACGAAGAAGCCGAAGGGTATCTCGCTTTGATCGAACGGTTTGGCTATACGCATGAAGAAGTTGCCAAGAAGATCGGGAAGTCGCGTTCTTCCGTAACCGAGGCTCTTTCGATTGCGGCAATCCCGGCAGATATTCGCGATAAGTGTCGCGCTGAAAGTATCAATTCCAAATCGTTGTTGCTTCAGGTTGCAAGACAGTCCGACCACGATTCCATGTTCAACTTTGTCCAGCGAATTGCCTCTCAAGGATTGAACCGCGACGAGGCAAGGCAGGCGAGAAAGAATAAACAGGTTCGTGCTCAGCCTTTCGTTTACAGATTTCAAGCGCCGAGCAAGGATTTCACCATCGAGGTGAAATTCCGGCGCTCGTCTGTAGAACACGATGAATTGATTCTTGCGGTAAGAACCGCGCTTGAGGAATTAAGCAAGATCGGTGAGTAGAAAAGAAAAAGGGGCGATTCAGCCCCTTTTTCTTTTCTATGATTTTCGCTTTTGCTCTTCTTGTTGATAGCGTTTCTTCAGCTTCTTCGACCACTTTTCCAGCCAGGGACGAAGCGGTTTGAATAGCTTTAGCCGCCATCCACCCTGACTCTCTCTCCATTTTTCCAAATGCTTGTCCACGTAAGAGCGAATGGCGCCTTCGTACTGATGTTTCTTGAGTCCGTGCGAAAGAGTGAAATGGTAATGTTGAGCCTGCAATGAAAGTGTCAGGTACGCCAAGCTCGCCTTAAAATTCAACCGAGCCGCGATCCGTTTAAAAAAACCTTCCGTTGGCATCAGCAATGCGTTCAAACCGATTTCAAACCAGGGTTGAGAACCGCCTTGTTTAGGGTGGTAAAGGCCTGGGAGTTCCTGCGCAGTTGGAAGCTGGATTCGTGAATCAGGAATGATGCGGTCAACGAGCACGACTTTGTTCAAGCCTCGTAAATGCTCGCCCGGAACACAGCCGAGCACACTGTTAATGGTTTCCTCGGTCTTGCTGGGAAGTTTTATGTTTGATTGGTTTTCGATTTTAATGGCCATTCGTTGAATTTACCTTTCAAGTAATGCGTTAAGTTTATTGATCTCTTCTTTTAATTGTCTGATCTCTTTCTGAAGCTTAGGCAATTGAGCAAATACGGCCGATGATTTCAGCCAGTCGCGATTCTCGATTGCAGGGTAGCCGGAGATGATTTTTCCGGCTTCAACTGAGCTCGGAATTCCAGTTTGAGCCGTCGCAATTACCTTATCGCCAATTATCAGATGCCCCGCGACTCCGACCTGACCGCTCAGGATAACTTCATTACCAACCTGAGTGCTGCCGGCCAAACCCACCTGGGCGCAAAGCAAAGTGTTTTCGCCGACGCTGGAACCATGTCCAATTTGAACCAGATTATCCAACTTGGTTCCTTTTCTGACAACGGTTGACCCAATGGTGGCACGGTCAATGGTCGTTCCGGCTCCGATTTCTACGTTGTCTTCTATCACAACGATCCCGGCCTGTGGAATTTTGAACCAACTGCCGTCGCCGCGCTTGGCGAATCCAAACCCATCGCTGCCAACAGTTACGTGATTCTGAAAGATAACGTTGCTGCCAATTTTGCAAAATTCTCTGACAACGCAATGAGAATGAAAAAAGGTATTTTCTCCAATCTCAGCGCCCGGATAGACCGAACAGTGATCCAGAATTGTGACGTTGTTTCCAAGCTTAACGCCATCGCCAATGATGGTGAAAGCCCCGATTGTAATGTCTTTGCCGATGGTCGCGGATGGAGAAACGACCGCCGATGGGTGAATACCTTTGGGATGTTGAAGCGGCGGATAAAAAATCCACATGGCTTCAGCAAAGGTCAGGTACGGCTTGGCAGACACTAGGCCGGATTTTCCAGCAGGCAAATCGCCTGCATCTTCCAGAATGATCGCAGCCGCGGCCGTTGTCGCCAAATGTTTCTTGTATTTCTTATTGCTTAGGAACGTAAGGTGGCTGGATTCAGCAATTTCAATTGGAGCCAGGCCCGTAATTTCGAGTTCAGAATTTCCAATTACCGTGCAATTCAGTCGTTGAGCGATCTCTCCCAGGTTCATTGTTAAGTTTTGGTCTGATGATTTCAGGATCGTGGATGAAATTTATTGTAAGCCGTCTTCAGTTGATCGTTGGTAACGTGCGTATAAATTTGAGTGGTCGAAATATCGCTATGCCCCAGCATTAACTGAACCGACCTCAAATCCGCACCATTCGCCAACAGCACCGTAGCAAAACTGTGTCGCAGCAAATGCGGCGTGATGTAAGTGATATTGGCAGCTTCACCATATCGCTTAATCAGCTTCCAGAACTTTTGCCGCGTGATCAACCGACCATTGAGTTCAATGAACAGCAGATCAGACGACTTGTTATTCAGAAGCCGCAGTCTAGCAGGGAAATAGCGTTTCAGAAAAGAGATGGCTGAACGTCCCAGCGGAACTTTGCGTTGTTTGCTGCCTTTGCCAAAACATGTCAATACGCCGGAATCCAGATCAATGTCCGACATCTTCAAATGGACGAGTTCCGACACTCGCAATCCCGAAGCATACAACGTTTCAAGCATTGCACGATCCCTAAGCCCGTAATCGGATTCCGTATTGGGCTGAGCCAGCAGTGATTCGATTTCTTGCTGATTCAGAAAATGCGGCAGTGTTTGCCAGGGCTTATAGGAATCCAGATGCGCTGTCGGGTCGTTTTTCGTTAACCCTTCAGTCAGCACGTATTTATAAAAGCCTCTGACAGCGGACATCATGCGCGAAATGCTGCTGGAATTTGCGCCCGAATCTTTCAAATCCGCCATCAAATCAACCAGATCCGCGCGCTCCATCGTTAGCAAGCTTTTGCCCAAATCCGTGGAATGCTTGAGCAATTTTTGCAAATCGCGTTGATAGGCCATCAACGTGTTATCGGCCAAGCCCTTTTCGACCCGGAGTTGAATGATAAATTCAGCGACTAACTTCTTATCTTCTTTCATTTCAAGGAATCTTAAGGAATCCCACTACAACGATCAAGCAATTCGTTGCACAGAAGACACATTTCGCTTGGTCGTTTATAGTGCCGGGTATCGTTGGTGGAGTCCGTGACATCGTCGTTTGGTCTGATCACTATAAACAATGGTGCGATGCGTATACCCGGAAGATCGCAACCGCATATCAGAACAACCCCCGACGCATATCAATTGGGATGTTGCTTGCCCATCGTTGATATGCGTCGAAGCATCGTTCCTCAACACTCATCATTCTGTGGATTTTTTTGGCGCAGTGGCTTTACTGCCCGCAGAGCTGCTGGGCTTTTTGGCAAAGCGTTTGCCCAGTTCGTCTAAGGTGTCCTGTAATGCCGCAGCTTTACCCGCTGCTTTGGCATAGTTGTAGACCGATAAAGCTGAGGCGTAGGCTTCGCTGTTGACCGTCGCCACTGTGTTATCAACGATTTCCTGTAATTGTGACAGCGCCAGCAAAATCGGCTGCAACTTATGGCTTAGCTCAATGTCTTTTTTCATTTCTTCGACGCTGAACAATTTGGGCAGAATGTCCGGATTTTGCGTAGCGACCTCTAACGCTTTATCAATGAAATTCCGACTACGATCACCGGGTTTGTTCAATGCCCGGCGTTCGTCTGAAGTCAGATTGATGAGAAAGGGAAGCTTTTCTTTGATGAGTTTGATCGCTTCCAAAATGGTGTCTATGTCTTGCTGCGATAGTGTCGCGCTGATTCGATTTTCAATCATTGGCTTGTCTCCTTAAGCTGAAGGCCGATGGTTAGTATCGGAAGGTTTAATAAATCATCGGATGTGGGCCTCATCCGGCTGAGCTGGGGTGGCGCTGACTTAAACGCCAATCTCCTTCTAATTGTTCAAATATTCTCGTAATGAGAGTGAATAGGACTGCCGCTTTAATGTTGATGGGTGGCAGGCGGCATGCGAAACAGCTGACAAAGCCATTAGAAATATGTGGGGAAAACGTAGATTCTCGTTGTTCGAGCAAATGACTTGGGGTACAGTGCGCCCGCTCTTGGCTCTGCTGAAGGTAAACAAAAGGCCTGACAGTCACTTCAGCGCTTGCCATTCTCGGAATCGTCATTGGCCATAGCAGCTACTCCGCCCCGTTCGACGTTACGTTATGTAACAGAAATTCTTCGACTTATTTTGTTTGGATCGTGCAGAGCTGCCATATCCATTTGCGATCTTTTCTCATCCGTTGGCGAATAGGCAAAGTCCAAATAGAGGAAAGTCTTATGCTGATCATCGGTGATTTGTCCGGAATTCAAGATTACCTTTTTGATGTAGCCAGCGAAGGAGGACGGCAAGCTCGTCGTTTGCGTGCCCGTTCGTTTTATATTCAATTGGTCGCGGAATGTCTTGCACTGCGAATCTTGAAGGCAGCGGGATGTGTAAAAGAGCAATTGCTATTTTGCGGTGCTGGAAAATTTATCATCGAAGCCAGAGTTTTATCCGTTGAGCAAAGACAGGCTTTACAGGCAGAAGCTGATGAGATGACGCGCTGGTTATTGAAGAAAACGAATGCCCAGCTTCGTTTTTCACTTGCCATAAACGATCGCGGTGACAGCCCGCAATTGCTGTATGAAAACACAATTCAATTACTCCAACAGGAAAAATTACAAAGCTGGGCAAGTGTCGCGACACGATTGGGTCAGTGGGAAACATCCGAACTGATGCTTGAATTAATCAGTCCACCTTGCGACTTGTGTCGGCGAAGAAAAGGCATTGTTTCGGATACTGATATTGATACAGGGCAAGTAAAGACAATTTGCAGCAGGTGCAATGATGACCGTCAACTAGGCGGTTTAATTCCAGAAACCCAATGGATCGCTCTGTCAGAGGCCGAGCATTCAAATGTTTCTTCTTCTTCATTTATCTTGCCTGGATGGAATGTTTCTCTGACAAAAGGACGACCAGCTTTTAATGATGGGCCATTGCTGCATCTGACAACACAATCAAAAGACATTCATACAAACGACACGCAGATATTTTCGCGGGCACTGATAAGACATATTCCGCGAGACCCCGACGATAACAGAACAGCAACAGACTTTCAGACGATTGCTGAACAATCCCAAGGCGATCAGTTACTGGCCGTTTTCAAAGCTGACGTGGACTCACTGGGAAATTTCATTGATGATTTGTTGGCTTCGGCTCAAGATTTTAAGCCGTTGTCCCAATTCAGTCGGGAAATGGATAGCTTTTTTGGTGTGACATTAAATAACGAGATGGGGAAACCGGACTGGAATTGGATTTATACGGTTTTTGCAGGTGGTGATGATCTGTTGCTGGTTGGGCCGTGGCAGGTGATGTTCAATTTTGCAGAGCGGGTAAATTCTCTATTTCGCCAGCAGTTCGGCTCACGTGGTTTGACGATCAGCGCGGGCATCACGCTTATCAAACCAAAGCGTCCAATCAAGCATGCCGTTGAAAAAGCAGAAGAGTTACTCCGCATTGCCAAGTCTCAATCTGCATTTAATGCCAATGTTGCTAAAGATCAGGTTGCGGCTTTTGGCCAAGTTTGGAAATGGCAGCATCACTCCACCATTCTTGCAGCGGCCAAAAAGCTGACGCAATGGGTAGACGATGGAATTGCCGAACGTGGGTGGTTGCATACCTTATTAAGATTGGGGGAATGGAGGATGCAAGGTGGGTTGTCCGGAGCAATGGCAACGTCTCGATTGGCCTATCTGGTGGCTCGTAATTATCCTCGAAAAGATGACAAAGACTCCCGGAAGCGAGAGTTGCGCCATTGGGCAGATCAACTCATAACGGATTTCGATACAGGCAAGAATGTCGAAACCTTGTACTTACCCAGCATTGTGCGTTACGCCATTACAGCAACGCGCTCCACAAAAACGGAGGATTGAATATGAACAATCAACGGGATCGTGGCTTTGGACACAATCAGCCACCAGAAAAAAGCTTAAATGACCTGTGGCCTGATTATCTGAATGGTGGGTACTTTGATGCCGAAGGAAATCTTCGGATCGAGTATGTTAGCCGCGCAAAAGTTGAGCCATTAATCCAAGAGATGAGCCATGCCCGGCCACAATTAACGATGCATCAGTTAAGGCGTTACTTTCAGCATTGTCGAGGGATTGAGGCGAAACTGAAGCAGAAAATCTCTAAAGACGTGTCTTGGGAAACGGAAAAGGCTGGATTCTATAAACTTGATAGCGCAGCCGCAGATGCTTTTGGCAAAGCTCAAAAAAAAATCCCTCGACTTTTTTACGACTTCGTCAAACGAAATGTCGAAACGGTAAAGTCAGAAAAAGATTTCCTCAAAGGTTTCCTTCCTCACTTCGAGGCGTTGGTTGGGTTCGGAGCGCAGCATCTGAATGAGCGCGACCGAATGTAAGCAAGCTGAACTTCATTTCAATTTCTGAGACAAGGAGTAGCAATTATGAAGAAAATCGGGCAGAAAAATATCACTGGCTATATTTACCTGAAAAGCGGTTTGCGTGTCGGCGGTAGTGATGACCTGTTGCAAATTGGTGCAACTGATCTGACTTGCATCAAGCATCCAGTTACGTTTGAGCCTTACATTCCAGGGTCATCAATTAAGGGCAAGTTACGCTCAGAGCTGGAAAAGAAGGAGGGCAAATTCAGTGGCAAAGATAAGAACGAGCCATGTGGTTGTGCAATGGAAAATTGTTTCGTCTGCAGAATTTTTGGGCCACATAAAAGATCTCAGCATAATCTAGGCCCATCCCGCGTCATTGTCCGAGATGCCAAATTGGTTAGAGGGGGCGAGATTGAAACTAAAACGGAAAATATAATTGACCGCAGAATCGGAACAGCACTTCATCCACGCAAGGTTGAAAGAGTCAGTGAAGGGTCGGAATTTGAATTCAAAATTAGTATTCAAGTTTGGGATATGGATGATCACTGTTCATACAACAGCCTGAAGGGAGGAGAGGCCTTGATTGAGTTCATTAAGGATGGGTTACGCTCAATGCAAGACACTGGTTTGGGGGCGGGGGTTAGTAAAGGATATGGAGAAATTGAGCTATGCGATCTGAAACTGGATGGCACAGATTTCAAGTTGTAAGTCACACGGAGCCTTATGCAATTGTACCGCATCAAGCTTAAACCACTTTCGCCTTGGCGCACGCCGTGGCAAGCCGACACGCTTGCGGGTTTGTTATGTCGAGCCTGTGCTCGCATTCGTGGCGGCAATTTTTTGCATGAACATATTCTTCAGCCTGCTATAAAAGACAATCCATCGTTTCTAGTCTCCGATGCTTTCCCAGGAGACTTATTGCCTGTGCCTGACCTCGTGCGATTGTGGAAATGGCCAAATGATCAATTCAAAGCAGTCAGGCAGGCACGCTGGGTGCGACTGGATAGTTTTAAGAACATTCAGGCCGGACATTCCATTGCGTTTGAGGATTTGTTGGTTGATGAGTCTTTTCAGCAAGAAGCCCATGTACATAACACACTAGACCGATTGACGGATACAACACAGGGCGATTCACTTTCGATCTTTACCTTGCAGGAACATTGGATCAATGGCGTCGAATATCTTTCGGTCTATGTGCGTGTAGTCGAAGAATTCAAGGCCGATTTGTTGGCTTTGTTTGAGGAAGTTTCGCAAACCGGTTTTGGGGCGGATGTTTCGATTGGCAAAGGGCAATTTGAATTGGCTTCTGGCTTCGAATCATTTGAACAGTTGGATGATTTGGATTTAGCCAATGGAGTCATTTCGCTTTCAACATTCCAGCCCAATAAGAACGACCCGACTGACGGCGGTTGGCAGGCATTCACAAAGTTCGGAAAACTGGCCGAAGATTTTGGTATAGACAACGTTTTCAAACGTCCATTGGTCATGCTTCGTCCCGGAGCGTTCTTTCATTCCTCACATTCACGATGGAAGTTGGGGCGAGCAATTCCGATGGATCAAGTCCTATCGCAAGAAGCTTGTCAAGCACTTAGAAGCAACGGGGTTGAAATCGCACACTTGGCATTTGGTTTGGCAGTTCCGGTTCGGATTTAATCTGTGAATGGAACAGGTTGTAAATGTTTTCAAGTAAAGGCTGTTGAATAAACTGCATTCTCAATTCTGTAAGTTTTGCCTATGCGAATGACATCACGCGTTTTATTGGGTTGCTTTTTTGTTTGCTGGCTATCTTTTTTCGGTTGGTCAGTTCATTCGTACTTTTTTGAACCGCCACTGTCCCAACAAGGTACGCCAACGCCAACGCCAACGCCAAAAGTAAAACAAACAGGCGGAACTGATGAGAGCAAAAATGCACTAGCCGAGCAAATGCTTCCGTGGAAGGATTATCAAGAAGCGTTGAAGGCCGAGCGAGAAGTATTGCAGCAGCAAGCAAAAGACAGTCTGGATCGGTTGGATAAACTGCAAGACCGAATTTTCTCGGCAATCGTGTTATTGGGCGGGTTGGTTTTGGGATTCATCTATTTCCTCTTTGGGCAGACTCGCAAAGACGTTGAAATGCAGCTTTCTGAAAAAATTAGCAAAACTGTTCGCGCTCAGGTCGAACAGGATGTTACTCAAAAAATAAGCCAACAGATTGACCCACACTTAAAGGAAAGGCTTGACGAACAAATCAAACGGCTGGAAATGATGGTTTCCAGAACGACAGTGATACAAGACGATTTGAACAAGCTCGAAGTTGATGTGCGGCAGATGAGTTCGTATAAAGAGCGGGAAGTCGTCTGGTTCTTTTCTGGCGAACTGAATACAGCCACGAATGAAATTACTGCGTTACAACGCGCAGGTTTCACGGTCACACCGCAAGAGGTGAAAATAGGCGAGCCGTTCGAGCTAGGAAAGCCTGACCTTGTCATCTTCTCATATGATAAAAGTGACAAAAGCGGCGAAGCCATGCGTCGATTAAAAGTCATCGCTGGATTGATGAAAAAGAATGTTCCTGATGTCTGGTTATTGATTCACACTCTATCAAACAATGACATCGGCCCGGATGAAAAAGAGGTTCTCAGCGGTATGTGGTATGTGCCAACCAATTTCTCCGCGACCTTAATTGTGAATGCACAGGCGCTTATTCGACGATGGGCTAAGGCATAGTCATAGTCGAAAGCGATTTTGTTCAAACCCAGGAAAACCGTCTTCGCCTGGCTCCCATTGCGCTAAAACGAGTGCTTGAAATGTACGCACGCGGTTTGCAGGAGCCTGTCTTTTACACGCCAAAAAACATTCGCACCACTTACCGGCAGATCATGGAGCTTCAGGTGCGCCACTTCGCTCGCGTTGTACTGGGAGAAGAAGAACAGTACCAGCCATTCCAAGCCGAACCTGCAGTCGTGGAGGCTTAAAAAAAACCATGTTTATCATTTTGGCATACGATATTCCTGATAGCCGCCGCCGCACACGGCTGTTCAAATCCTTGAAACGCTTTGGCTCACCCGTGCAGGAGAGTGTCTTTGAATTCCATCTTGACGCCGGAGAATTGCTGCACCTGAAGCGAGCAGTCAATTTAATTATTGACCCACACCAGGACCAACTTCGGTATTATCAACTCTGCCCCACATGTCATCAACGGACGGAAATGACTTACCCAAGTCGCAGAACCGATAACCCCTTTGCTATCATTGCCTGATTACAAGGAAAGTGTGTGTACAAATTGCATACGGTGGTGTGAAACTGCAACGATACCTATTAGTTGTCAGGTATAGCACCGCATTGCGTCAGGAATAGACGTGATCGTCTTTGCATTCAATGCTTTAACCGATATGTCATGCGACTTACCAGGCTCTTTTTTAGGTTGGCAAAGGAGATGTGCAAAAATGCGTTGATAACCTGAGTAAAATGATATATTTACAAAGACAGGAGTTGCTGAGCTGATCGAACCTGATAGGAACTGAAACCTTTGCGATCAAATCGCTTCCGGCATACCCAGGCTTACGTTGCTGAGCTGATCGAACCTGATAGGAACTGAAACCCCATTGCGTTCGGCCCCACGATGATCATGGCAGTTCGTTGCTGAGCTGATCGAACCTGATAGGAACTGAAACAACGGTAAACGACACCGCGATTGTCAATTCCGACAAGTTGCTGAGCTGATCGAACCTGATAGGAACTGAAACTAAGCCCAAAAATCAAGTTTGTACGCCGGAATCCAACGGTCAAGTTGCTGAGCTGATCGAACCTGATAGGAACTGAAACCGGAGTCAGATATTCACCGAGGTAATCTCCCGATTGGTTGCTGAGCTGATCGAACCTGATAGGAACTGAAACGTTACGAGCACAATCTGGTTCATAGGATCCGAATGTAGTTGCTGAGCTGATCGAACCTGATAGGAACTGAAACTCAATAACTGCATAACTTCCTAAAACCATTCAGACCTCCTGTTGCTGAGCTGATCGAACCTGATAGGAACTGAAACTCAATGCCCTTATACCCATCCACAACGGTGCCAGGTTGCTGAGCTGATCGAACCTGATAGGAACTGAAACATGCTGGCCCCGAAGTTTGTTGTCGCGGTCATTGCTGCGAGTTGCTGAGCTGATCGAACCTGATAGGAACTGAAACTTCATACGGTTGATGTCAAAAACAACGTAACCGCAGGTTGCTGAGCTGATCGAACCTGATAGGAACTGAAACCGAATGATACAGGCCGTCTACCTGCATTCCGGTGGGAAGTTGCTGAGCTGATCGAACCTGATAGGAACTGAAACGAGGGGACTTGATAAAGTCCGTCAATGCTTCTTTGTAGTTGCTGAGCTGATCGAACCTGATAGGAACTGAAACTTGAGATTCCATATTCGGCAGCACGACCGGAATAGGTTGCTGAGCTGATCGAACCTGATAGGAACTGAAACTCGAATCGCGTGGTGCGGGTTCCGCTTTCAGGCGTTACGGTTGCTGAGCTGATCGAACCTGATAGGAACTGAAACTAAAATTATTTGATTGGCTCAGACTTGAGCCGCTTGTTGCTGAGCTGATCGAACCTGATAGGAACTGAAACTTGTTGACTGAAATTATTCAGCAACTACTATTTACTGTGGTTGCTGAGCTGATCGAACCTGATAGGAACTGAAACTCTTGTTGTGCACTCAAGAGCTTGTTAGTAATTTCCTGTTGCTGAGCTGATCGAACCTGATAGGAACTGAAACCGCCATTCTTCAAAACCCTACAATCGGGATCCAGTGCGGTTGCTGAGCTGATCGAACCTGATAGGAACTGAAACTCCAACCATCGAGGTTGAATGTTACCAGGACTTTATGTTGCTGAGCTGATCGAACCTGATAGGAACTGAAACAATGCCGGGGTTGGTTAGTTGGATTCAGTGAACGCGGGTTGCTGAGCTGATCGAACCTGATAGGAACTGAAACTTGAAGATTCTCGATTGGCCGTAAGTGTCCACATACGGGTTGCTGAGCTGATCGAACCTGATAGGAACTGAAACCGACAGAAGTTAATCCGCCCAAAGTGGTTGCCCCAGTAGTTGCTGAGCTGATCGAACCTGATAGGAACTGAAACCCTCCACCTCCACCTCGAACGGCACCTGAAGGGCCTCCGCCGTTGCTGAGCTGATCGAACCTGATAGGAACTGAAACTGCTTTTGTAGGTTTTGTGCCTCCATTATGGCTTTTTGTTGCTGAGCTGATCGAACCTGATAGGAACTGAAACCGGGAAAAGTATCTCGTGGCATGCAACGCGAAAATAAGTTGCTGAGCTGATCGAACCTGATAGGAACTGAAACAAAGCGGAGTATTCTTCTCCACCGGAAGCTAAAATCCCGTTGCTGAGCTGATCGAACCTGATAGGAACTGAAACATCCCATTGACGCCGCAGCGTCCTCCAGCTTCTTTTGGGTTGCTGAGCTGATCGAACCTGATAGGAACTGAAACAAAATACCAGTTCTTCTCTCGCATCCCTCACCGCCTCGTTGCTGAGCTGATCGAACCTGATAGGAACTGAAACCCTGTGGGGCAATCGCCACTGGTTCTTGTCTGGTCAGTTGCTGAGCTGATCGAACCTGATAGGAACTGAAACCTGATGGCATCGTGATGAGGCTCCGGCGGGTGAAGGCCGGGTTGCTGAGCTGATCGAACCTGATAGGAACTGAAACCTACCGGGTTGACCCGTAACGAATTGTTCTACACTTCGTTGCTGAGCTGATCGAACCTGATAGGAACTGAAACATGTAGTTATGACGTCCACCTGCATCACGCAACTCAACCGAGTTGCTGAGCTGATCGAACCTGATAGGAACTGAAACTCGCGGTGCGGAGATAGACGATGGGAATTGGGAGATAGGCGAGAATGAGGTTGTGGGCTAGGGAGTGGAAGATTGCAGATAGAGAGGGAAGCCAGAGTCAACACAGATTCTTAGCTGATCGAACCTGAGAGGAACATTGTCGTATGCGAATCAAAATCAAATTGCAGCCGTTGGTTTATCCTGCCGCGATTCCGGTGACTCACCATCAATTGCAAGCCTTCATTTATGAAACGGTGGATGCGGTCAATCCACGATTGGCCAAGGCCGTTCATGACCAGGGCTGGCCCGAAACGCTCGACCCATTGTCTGCCAAACGGTTTAAGTTGTTTGTCTTTTCCATTCCCGAAGCTCCTCGTGGATTTCAATTTGTCGGGGATGAAAAGCGATTCGATTCCGGCACGGTCTTTTGGCAGATTTCATCGCCGAATACAGAATTCATTACATCCTTGATTGCGGGTCTGGCGATGAAGCCGGGCAATCGAATTGGTCGCACGCAGTTTGTTGTCGAAGATGTGCAGATTGTTCCGCAGCCCGAATTCGCTGAAGAAATGCGCTTCATTGCGTTATCGCCGCTGGTGGCTTCAAGGCCGGAACGAAACTCGGAAGGGAAATCCAGCAAGGTTTATTTGCGCGACGAAGCATCGTTTGCATTGGCCATAGCCGACAATCTGAAAAAGAAATACCAGGCTTGGAGTGGAATGAACGCCGATGAAGAACCGATTGAATTCGCCTTTGACCAGGAGTATCTGCAACAGGCCGGAGGCTTCGACAGTCGCAAAGTGACTCGGACAATTTACTTCGTCAAACGCAAAGCGGACGGCGGCGAAGACCGCATCGGCATTCGTGGTATCCAGGCTCCGTTTTGGGTGCGAGGCAGTCGCGCCTTGATTGAATTGGGGTGGGAAACCGGGTTCGGCGAAGCCAATTCGCAAGGATTTGGGATGGCAGGCTGGGGAAGAATTGCTTGAGGCGACGTCATTGCCTGTATTTTATTCGGTTTGCATCTGGGTGTAGGGGAATTTGAACCACGGGGAGCACTGGGATCACGGGGAGAAACAGGTAACCCCTTTTGTTTTCCTCGTGTCCCCCGTGGTTGATCCAATGCAAACAATCGAACACCGATAGAGCATCAAGCCCTGTAGGGGCGACTGACCGAAGTCTTGTCTGTCGCCCTTTCAGGGCTTGGCGCTTTTTGGCTATTGTTTCCGGTGGTTTCGCAAAGCCTTCACCACCGGCTTGTATCTTGAAAGTCAACTTTCAAACGATTAACAAGGACACTTGTTAATCGCGGGGAAAGATGAGTCTGGCCTACGGCTCAGACCACGAGTCTGTAAATTAGATGATGACCT
>JBGAPB010000381.1:0-4392 GCA_044221525.1 Blastocatellia bacterium
CGGTCTCGGAATTCCGAAGTAATCAGATTGGCAACCAGAACCAATGGCACATGGCGGGATTTGATTCGCTCAATGGCGTCAAATTCTTTTTCATCGGTCAGAAATCCTGGGTGAACTATTTCTTCGCGCAGCGGGTAAGGTCGCGCGGCAAGAAAATTGATCGTGGTTGCCACAGGCAAAGCCAGGACGTATTCACCCGGCTTGGTTCGCTCGTCGGCAAAGCGAATCGCAGCCTGCAAGGGCGCTCCGATTTCCGGCAAAGTCACAAAGCTGCCGCGAGCCGAATGGACTTCAAACGTGTTGATTTTGCGAAAGCGTCTGGCCGAATTGGCCGCCATCAGAACAACCAACAACGCGATCAAATAAACAGCAACTCGGCTGATATTCAGTCGAATGTGAGGCGACGAAGCCAGAAAGATCGGCGTGGCTCTGAACAACAGGTACAGGAAAACTACGATCAAGGTCGGGATGAAAAACGGCGTGTACGGCCCGGTTGTGGTGACGTTAAGCAAAGCTCGCAAAATCGAAAACAAGCTGAACACAGCCAGGGCAAACAGGATTCGTTGTTCGGTTGAAACCGTCTGCCTAAGTTTCCAGGCTTTCCAGATTCGCCCGCCGATGACGCCAATCACCACAGGCAAAGCAAAAATCGCCGATGCAAATGGCGTCACATCGTCAGGAACTTTCAGAAATTTGATCGAAGCTTCCCACAAAATTCCAGCGATCAATAAAACCAATGCGCTCAGCCGCAACGAATGCAACCACTCCTGTTTGTTGCAGGCGCTTCTAAAAGACAGGGCAGAACCGACCAGCGCGGTGGCCCCAGCCCAGATGCCGAAAACGGCTATGCCCGCCAGAGAAAACCAGAGCGAAGTCGGCAGATTGGCCAAACCGCTGATGTGCCGGTTGAAGTAAATCAGTTGCGGCGGCATGTTCGTGAACAGCACGTGATTGTCGTTCAACAAGACCGAAAGCGGCGTCTGACTGAGGATCAATCCGTAACTGACGACGAAGATGGCAATCACCGGCACAACGAAGTTCAAAGCCTCTCGGCCCAGAACTTTTCTGGCTGAAACGCTTTCAGCCAACAAGGCCGCCGCCGCAGCAGCCCATCCGGCCAAAGCGATTTCCGGCTTTGAAATCAGAGCCAATCCCGCAAAGATTCCAGCCCAGCGCATCAGGTTTGATTGGCGTAATTGCACAAACCTAACGGTGCAAACCAGCGAAGCCAGCGAAAACAGGAATCCATACAACGCCGCGTAAGCATAAGGCTGGATGTAATTGGCCGTGGATTTAATCGCGCAGATGACCAGCACCAACCCGGTCGCCGCCGCCGATTCCCACACCGACATCAATCGCCGCGACAGCCAATAAATCATCAACAGGATCAGGATCGCGCAAACTGCTCCGCTGACTTTTAACGTTCCAAGTTGAACACCGAAGATTTTGTAAAGCAGGGCATTAAAGTACGGAGCGAACGGCCCGTACAAAAACTGCACGTCGGAATACAAATGCTCTCCGGCCAGAATTCGCGTCGGCAGATTCATTTCGCGTCCGTGATCCAGCAACGGCTGAGTCCATCTTTGCCAGGAAGCGGCCAGCATGACCGCAAACAACACAGCCAGCGCCAGCATGGCATAGCGGTCTTTGCGCTCGAATCCGAGCGCTGTTTTTTCTGTGCGGGGAGTTTCAGTTTGATCCATGAATTGTTGGTTTCGATTGGTTTGGAAAAGCAGACGGATTATAGGAACGCTTTTGGATTGGCGCAATGAATGCCGGGTGAAATGCTGACTGACAAAAGCCGCTGTGCTAAGCTGCGCCGCGTCTTTTTAATTCAATCAATCGCCCACGAAGCCACACAAAATAACACGAAGTTTGTTGCTAATTTCTTCGTGCTCCTTCGTGTCACTTCGTGGAAGAAAAATCTGGAGGCATAAGCCGTGATAGTTCCGCTCAATGAATACGATTTTCTCAAACGCGCATTGGCCGTTTATGGCAATCAGGAAGCTGTAGTTTCCGGCGATCTTCGTCTGACTTACAACCAGCTTGGTGAACGAGTGAACCGCTGGGTGAACCTGATGCGTTCGCTCGGAGTCGAGCAAGGCGAACGAGTTGCCATCATTTCTCAAAACGATCACCGATTGATGGATGGCTTTTTCGGCGCGCCGCTTGCCGGAATGGTTTATATGCCGATCAACTTCCGGCTGATTGCGGACGATTTCAATTACATCCTCAACCACGGCGAAGCCAAAATCCTGATTGTCGAAGACTGGTTGGTTCCAACCATCGAAACGATTCGCGGCGAACTGAAAACCGTCAAACACTTCATCACCTTTTCCGACACCGGAGAAATTCCGTCTGGCTGGCAAAATTACGACGCGATGCTTGCGGCGGCTTCCGCTGAAGCTCCAAAGCCTGCCGAAGTTGACGAAAACGACATTGCTACCATCCTTTACACTTCAGGCACGACAGGCCGACCGAAGGGCGTCATGTCCACGCACCGCAACTTGTACATCAATGCGCTGAACTCGATCATCGAATTTGGCTTGAAGCCCGAAGACGTTTACTTCCACACGCTGGCGCAATTTCATTGCAACGGATGGGGCTTGCCTTACGCCGTGACCGGCGTTGGAGCCAAACACGTCATCGTCAAAAAGTACGAACCCGGCAGCTTCTTTGAATTAGCCACGCGCGAACGAATGAGCTTCGCCTGCATGCCGCCGATCATGATTAACCTGGCGTTGAATCATCCGATGACGGATGAACAGCGCGCCGCTCTTCCACGCGAAGGCGTTCGCGTCGCCACGGCGGGTTCGGCTCCGCCAATGGCTTCGATCAAAGGGATGCAAGAACAGCTTGGCTGGCAGGTGATTCAGATTTACGGCCTGACCGAAACTTCGCCGTTCCTGACCGTGGTTAAGGTGATTGCGCGACTGGCCGGCTGGCAGGTGATTCAGAAAAACTTCGCCGTTCCTGACCGTCAGCAAAGTCAAACCTCACATGCGCGACTGGCCGCAGGAAGAAAAGTACCGCGTCCAAACGCGCACCGGCTACACGATGCTGGGCGTTGAAACTCGCGTGGTGGATGAAGCGGGCAACGACGTTCCGGCGGACAATCAAACCGTCGGCGAAATCATCGCCCGCAGCAACGTGGTCATGAAAGGTTACTGGCTTCAGCCTGAAGCCACCGACGCAGTGATCGTTGACGGATGGTTTCACACCGGCGATATGGCTACGATGGACGCCGAAGGCATGGTCGAAATCGTAGACCGCAAAAAAGACCTGATTATTTCCGGCGGCGAAAACATCTCTTCCATCGAAGTCGAAGGCATGCTCTACAAACATCCGAAAGTGCTGGAAGCCGCCTGCATCGCCATTCCCGACGAACGATGGGGCGAAGTTCCAGCCGCGCTGGTCGTTTTCAAACCAGGCCAGACTGCGACGGAAGACGACATCATCCCGTTTTGCCGGGACAACCTTGCGCATTTCAAATGCCCGAAATCCGTCAGCTTCATTGACGCGCTGCCGCGAACGGCGACCGGCAAGATTCAAAAGAATCTGCTCCGCGATAAGTTTTGGCAGGGCAAAGGGAAACGGGTTGGTTGAAGTGAGCACAATTATCTCCGTCAACAATTTGCAAAAACGCGATTTCCAACTCACCGTCATGGCGAAGCTTCGGCGCTCCGAGGCATCAGCTTTGATGTTTCCGTGTCCGAACTGACCGTCATCATCGGCCCGTCGGGTTGCGGCAAATCTACGTTGTTGCGATGCCTGAACGGGCTGGAGCTTGACAGCGGCAGCGTTCGCATCGGCGAGCACGAATTGAAATGAATGGACTTGCAGCACCGCGAACACGCAGCTTCGGCATTTGCGGAAGATGTCGGGATGGTGTTTCAGGATTTCAATCTGTTTCGGCATTTGACCGTGCTGGAAAACGCCGTACTGGCTCCGACCGTCGTCAAAAAGATTTCCTCTGCAAAGCGGAAGAACAAGCGCGAACCTTGCTGACCAAAGTCGGGCTGAAAGATCGTATGGAGTATTACCCTTCGCAGCTTGGCGGGCGTACAGCAGCGCGAGCAGCGATTACTCCGCGCGCTGGCGATAATCGCCGAAGGTCATGCTGTATGACGAACCGACTGGCGCGGACCCTTCGCTGGTTGGCGAAGTCCTGAGCATCATCGCCGCTTGATGACGAAGGAATGACTCAGGTGGTGGTGATCACGAAATGAAATTCTCGCACGCGACGTCGCCGATAAGGTGCTGGTGTAAGCGGAAGGCGAGTTGATCGAAACTGATTCGCTGGATGTGATTTTTGCTTCGCCGCGCGACGAACGTACGCGAGAGTTTTGCGGAGGTATTTGTGACGAGACAAAGAGATTGGCCACAGAGTCA
>JBGAPB010000382.1:0-4384 GCA_044221525.1 Blastocatellia bacterium
GCTTTGAAGTTATTCGGTGACGTTCAACACGGAGTTAAAACCTCCGTGTTCGTCATTTACTTTCAAACCGTTGCTGGGGTCGTCCAGCCATTTGCCGTCAACAACCAGTTTGTATTGATAGCTGCCAGACGTCAGCAAGGCGATTTCAGCCAACCACATCCCGCTTTGGTGTCTGGTAAAAAACGAGACTTGAGGGTTCCATTCGTTGAAATCTCCGGCCAAAGCGACACTCGTTGCCGAATCGTTGTGATACCAAAACACCAGTCTGCCGTTTTCAATACGTGGCGCATTGAAGTCGCATTCTTCATGAGTATGAATTTCATCGGCTGCTGCTTCGACAGCCCGTCTAGCATTCAACACACCATAACCTTGCTGTTGAAGCGACAAGTTGGCTGAACGATCTGCAGTCGCCACCAAAATGTTTTTGACAGCCGCCGGGCTCAGTTTCGGGTTTGCTTCCAGCATCTGGGCGACGACAGACGCAACAATCGGCGCAGCGAACGAAGTTCCGTCAACGTGCTGGTAGTGTGTCGTCACGACCTTGCTTTCGCTCAGTCCGGCTTCGGCCAATTCGCGAATTTCAGCCGGCGAAGCCTCGGCCATTGATTGCGGCCAGGCAGCTTCGCGCCATAAATGACCTGTCAGTTTTTGCAACCTATAATCCGGCGCAGCAGCAATGATCGAAAGCGCCTCTGCCCGGCGATAAGCATCCGTCGCCGGTAATATCGGAGCGGCAACCCAGATTGCCGGAGCCACGATTTCCGGTTTGACGATTCCATCCACAGTTGGGCCAAAGCTGGAGCAGTAAGCATCAACTTCGCCCGCGCCAAGTTCGTTGTTGTCGTTGTAGCCCCCAACGGTAATCACCGAAGGCGAGTTCGCCGGCGGAATAGGGCGATGATCGTCTGTGCAACCGGAATTCCCCGCAGCGACAACCAAGGTCAAACCGGCGCGGACTGCTCTTTCGGCAACTTCGTCAACCAAACTTTCTCGGAACGAAACATCCGCATCACCGCCCAGCGACATGCTGACAACTCGTATGTTTAGACGATCTTTGTTGGCCATTACCCATTCCAGACCTCGCACAATGTTTTCATCTGTGATGCGACCGCGGTTGCTGACTTTGACCAGCGCGACATCCGCTTCACTGGCCAGTCCGCGATAAACCCCATCAGACAAAAAGCCATTACCTGCCGCTGTCACCGAAGTCTGAGTGCCGTGCCAATCCCAGCTTTGGGGCTGGCTGTCAGCGTTAAGCCCGGCTTTCGGATCAGTCACATCGTGAAAAGCGATGATGCGATTGCGAGGTTCGGTCAAATCCAGATGCGGATAAAAGCCGGAATCCAAAAATGCTATGGTCACGCCTCGACCGGCACGTGAGGTGTCTGCACTCAAACGCTCAGCCACGGGAATCACGGCAAAGCGGTTTTGTCCATGAGCGTGGTCGTGTTCCGACTTGCTAGTTTTCGTTGCTGTAATCATAAATTTGTTAAACCTTTTGTTCCCTGCAGGCCGCTCTGCCTCACCAACCGACAATCTGATTTCCTGCGACCAACGTGCTCTTTATCCAAAAGTCGCTTGCTGATATTCCTTGATTGCGCAGCCATGAAAAAATCTTTTCAAGGCAAGGCAGAGGGAATAGAGAATGAATGGCAAGGCATATAAAAGTTAATCAAAACGTTTACCTGCCGTTCTTTGAAAGAATGGCAATCAAGCGGCGACGCACAACTTTCAAGACATTTCAGCTTGCGGCTATACTTTGCCGCGCCTGATCTCTGAGGTTGATCGAAGATGTAAGCTTGATTCCAAAAACTCATTAAAGACGAGGTGATTTCATGCTTGCGGGAACTTTGCCTTTACTCGACACGAACGAATATCCGCGCTTTCGGGACAGCTTGCCGCCCAGTGAAATTAACGAAGGCAAGTACTCAATCCGTTTCGCATCCAGCCGCAAAGAACTTGATGAAGTGCAGCGCCTGCGCTTTGAGGTGTTCAACCTGGAACTGGGCGAAGGACTGGAATCGTCTTTTCAAACCGGAAAGGATTTGGACGAATACGATCTGGCTTGTCATCATTTGATGGTAATCGAATCTGCAACCAATAAAGTTGTTGGAACTTACAGACTGCAAACCGGAGCGATGGCTGCGGCGGCAACAGGTTTTTATTCGGCTACGGAGTTTGACCTTTCGCATTTGCCGCTGGAAGTTTTAGAAGATTCGGTTGAATTGAGCCGAGCGTGCATCGCCAAAGAATATCGCAACACTCAGGTTTTGTTTCTGCTGTGGAAAGGTTTGGCTTCTTACATTGCGTTCAACCGCAAACGTTTTTTGTTTGGCTGTTGTTCGTTAACCAGCCAGGATGCCGCAGAGGGAAAACTGGCAATGGAGTTATTGGAACGCGACGGCCATTTACATCAGACTTACTTCGTACCGCCGAAAGGCGGCTTTGAATGTTACCCGGAAGATTTCGTAGTGACTTCGCCGTTTGAAATCAAACTGCCCAAACTGTTTCGGTCTTACCTTCGTATTGGCGTAAAAGTTTGCGGGCCTCCGGCAATTGACCGTTTGTTCAAGACCATAGATTTCTTCGTGCTTTTCGATCTGTTTGAAATGGACAGACAAACTCAACGAATGTTTTTCGGTGTTTGACGATAAGTACCGGGCGCGTAGGCAAGCGGAAGATTCATAAACAAACCGTTTACTTACGCGAGCGACGCTAAAAAATCATGTTCAGAATTCTTCGCGCAGCATTCCGTCTGGTAGCTGTTTTATTGGCCACTTTGCTGGTTCAATCGGCATGGCTGATCGGCAAGGTGTTGCTTCCTGCTCAAAGCATTGCGCGAAGAAAGTTTCGCAAATTTATTTATGTAAGCTGGGCCAGATCGCTGGCAGTAATTATTGGCATGCGAGTCAGGATTGTCGGCCAACCGCCACAACCTCCGTTCTTTCTTGTGGCCAATCATTTAAGTTACGTGGACATCATCCTGCTGGCTGGGTATTTGGAATGCACCTTCATAGCCAAAAGCGAAATTTCAGCCTGGCCGGGAATGGGCTGGCTGGCCAGCGGCATCGGAACCATATTTATTGATCGTAAGAATTTTCAGGACATTCCGCGCGTCATCGGCTTGATTGATAAAACTCTGGCAACTGGGCTGGGAGTGATTTTGTTCCCTGAAGGAACCAGCACGATGGGAGAAGGTGTGATGCCATTCAGCCCTGCCCTGCTGGAACCTGCGGCCAGAGCGGCTTATCCGGTTTCATACGCGGCAATCAGTTATGCGACTCCGCCAAGTGAACCTCCCGCGCATGCGGCGGTTTGCTGGTGGGGCGATATGGATTTTGCACCGCACTTTTTGAAGCTGCTGTTGATGTCAAAATTCCGGGCGACGATTGTTTTCGGCGAAGACGCAATTCAAGCGGACGACCGCAAACTGCTGGCAAAAGCTTTGCGGGGCGCGGTGGCTCAACAATTCATTCCAGTTATCAGTCATTCTTCCGCTATTCAACTGAGAAAATCATGACAAGCAGTAACGTTTATTTGCTCAGACAAGGACAGAAGTTGCTCGATCAAGTAAGTGACGAGCTTTATGTTTGCAACGCATCGGAGATTACCCAAGCGGGGATCGGTGGTCATTTGCGTCATTGCCTGGATTTTTATGGCGCATTCCTGGTCGGATTCAGCCAAGGCAAAATTGATTACGATTTGCGTGAGCGAGACCCGTTGATCGAACGCGACCGGGCAATTGCAAAAAGCAAAATTGAAAGCGCTATCGCACAGCTTCAGCAATTGCCTTTGGCTAACCTGGATCACGACCTGCTGGTCAAGCTGGAAGGCGAGCAAGCTGAAAACTCTTCGGCTTGGAGCCGGTCTTCTGTTCGGCGTGAATTGCATTTTTTACTCAGCCACACGGTTCATCATTACGCGCTGATTGCGATGCTGTTGCGTGTGCAGGGCTTTCAGCCAGCGGAGGATTTCGGCGTCGCGCCGTCAACTTTGAAATACTGGCAAGCCAAGGCCTGATGTATATGGATAAATCTGAAAGCAAGTTACGATTGTGGTGGAGGCGTTGGCGTTGGCGATTGCTGGCAATTTATTTCTTACTGGTTTTGGCGGCTCATGTTTGGCGATGGCGGAACCCAGCAGAATATTTGCCGGAAGCTCTGAGCTGTCCCGCCTGTCGTTCAATTCAAGTAAACGCAATTGACGGCGAGCGTCGCCTAAACACTCAACTTCGATTTGTTTATCAGGATCGGGGCCAGTCCACTGAATCCGGCGAATCCGCCTTGCCGATTGTTTTGATCCACGGCAGTCCAGGTGAAGCGCGCGATTTTGAACGGATCGCGCCTATGCTGGAAAAATCGCACAGACTGATAATTCCTGACCT
>JBGAPB010000383.1:0-4248 GCA_044221525.1 Blastocatellia bacterium
TCAAACCTTCACTTACCGCTTGCCAGAAAACATAGCGGCCAGCGCCAAACCCGGTGCGCGCGTGCTGGTTCCGTTTGGGCGACAACTGTTGACTGGTTACATAGTTGATCTGCACGAAACTCTGGAAGAGATGGGGCAGGCCGAAGAGAGTTTCGAGATCAAGGAAGTCGAAGAACTGTTCGACACCGTTCCGCTGGTGACGCCCGAACTGTTAGACCTGACAAAATGGATCGCCGATTACTATTACGCTCCGTGGGGAGAAACGATCAAAAGCTGTTTGCCTGCCGGCATTAACTCCGACGCCGAAGCATTGTTCACCGTTACCGAAGCCGGTCTTGAAGCCATTAAAACCAAAGGCTCCAGACTCACATTTAAGATGCAGGCGCTGGAATTCATCGCCAAAAAAGATCAGACGCCGATGAGCGAACTGGTCAAAGAATTCGACAGAAACAAAGCTGCCGCACTTGCACGCGAACTGGAACGATCCGGTTTCGTGACGATCAAACGCCAATTGCAGGCCGCCACTGTCAAAGCCAAAAAACAGCAAGCCGTACGTTTGATTCAACAAGCTCCTGCCGAAGGCAAGCCGCTTAACGAACAGCAACAAAAAGTCATTGCCTTACTGGCCGAATCGCCTGAGCCGATCTCGTTGACCGGATTGACTGAGCTTGCCGATGTCAGCGCATCGGTCATCCGCACTCTGGAAAAGCGCGGCTGCGTCGAAGTCTTTGCGCGAGATGTTCGCCGCGATCCGCTCTCGCATTTACCGCCGGTGCTAAGTGCTGAAGCGACTCTTAACCTGACAGACAAACAGCAGACCGCACTGGATCAAATCACTGCCAGCCTGGACGAAGACAAGTACGCTGCATTTTTGCTGCACGGAGTGACGGGCAGCGGAAAGACCGAAGTTTACATTCGCGCCATGCGGGCGACTTTGGACAAAGGCAAAACCGCGCTGATGCTGGTGCCGGAAATTTCGTTGACGCCGATGTTTGCCAGGCGGCTGCGCGAACATTTCGGTGACGCCGTAGCCATTTTGCATTCATCGCTTTCCGACGGTGAACGGCTGGATGAATGGAATCGCCTTCGTCGCGGCGAAGCTCGCGTTTGCATAGGTGCGCGTTCAGGAGTTTTCGCTCCGATGCAAAACATAGGCTTGATCGTGGTGGACGAAGAGCACGAAGCTTCGTACAAGCAGGACGAAACTCCGCGCTACCACGGACGCGACACCGCGATTATGCGGGCGCATCAAGCCGGAGCAGTCATCATTTTGGGCAGCGCGACGCCTTCGATGGAAACTTTCCACAATGCTCATACAGGCAAATATCAATACCTGAAAATGGACGAACGCATCGGCGGGCGGCCACTGGCTGCGGTTGAAATCGTGGACATGCGAAAGGTTTTTGAACGCCACGGCAAACAACAGGTGTTTTCAGACGAGATGAAACAGGCGATTTTGCAAAACGCCGAACGCGGAGAACAGACTTTGGTGCTGTTAAATCGCAGAGGCTATTCGGCTTCGCTAATCTGCCGAAGCTGCGGCCATCGCGCAGGTTGTCCGAACTGCGATGTGGGGCTGACCTTTCACAAAGTCGAAGCCCGTTTGATCTGCCATTACTGCAACCATCACGAACGAGTTCCGCGCCAGTGTCCGACCTGTCAGGGTTCGTACATTTACTACGTCGGCGAAGGCACGGAGCAGATAGAAGCCCTGCTTAAAGAAATTTACCCGCAGATGCGAATTTCGCGACTTGACCGAGACACCACGCGGCGACGCGGAGCGTTTGAAAAACTGCTTAACGAATTCGCCAGCGGAGACATTGATCTGATGGTCGGGACTCAGATGATTGCCAAAGGTCACGACTTCCCGAACGTCACGCTGGTTTGCGTGATTTCGGTTGACGCTGGATTGTCCATGCCTGATTTCCGCTCAGCCGAACGCGCGTTCCAACTTCTGACCCAGGTTGCCGGTCGAGCCGGTCGCGGAGACAAACCTGGTCGGGTCATTATCCAAAGCTACCACACGGAACATTACGCGCTGGAATTCGCCAGCCGTCAGAATTACGAAAAGTTTTACGAGCGCGAAATTCACTTCCGCCGCAATATGCATTACCCGCCATTCGTGGCGCTGATCAACGCGCTGATCAAACACACCGACTATGGCAAAGCGGCTCACATGGCTTCGGAACTCGCCCAGCGCATTAAAGCCGCCGACGCCGAAAACGTCTTGAGGGTTTTAGGGCCAGCTCCGGCTTCACTGGCTCGGCTGAAAGGCGAACACCGGCTGCAAGTGTTGATCAAAACTCGTTACCGCCGTCAGGCCAGAGAAGCTCTTGATGCGGCGATGTTGGGATTGAAAGAAGCGAATCAGGATTTAAGAATGATTACGATTGAAGTTGATCCGGTGAATTTGATGTAAGTATGCTTATTGTTTCCGGGCATTTGCGCTGTGTCTATGCTTGAAAGCTGGCCCATTTGCGTTAAGGTTCCGGCGGCTCCAGATGCCCCCTTGCATAATGTCAGTTGGTAATTGCCATCAGCGCTGAGTTGGGCAAATCGCCCAGCAGCAAATGCATAGTGTTATCTGACAAAGCCTGTTTATCTTCGCCCATTCGCTTTGAGATTACCCATTTGACCATCACTGCATCGGCTCGCTGATCGGCTGGAACCAGAACGCTGACCGTAATTGGCGAACTCAAACTGCCGCTTGCTTCGTCGGCTGTGATAAAAGTTCTGGTTGCGTTGCCGACTGGCTGGGAATCAACAGGCTTACCTTCGGCGTTGCGAATTGTGACCATTGGCTGAATTTCCAGCATCAATTCATTGCCTGGCGTCTGATCCCGTCGTTTGTTTATAAATGCGAAATCCAATTGAGCGCTGCCGCCATCAATTCGCTGGGAAATCACTGCCATCGCCAGATGTTCAGGCAGTTCGGCTTTGTCGGCCAGTTCCTTTTGCTTCCAGTTTTCATAAACCTTCATCAGACCTGGGCGTGACAAGTCCTTTTCAACTTGAGCAAAGGCCGTCGCCGAAGCCAACAACAAAAACAACACAGCCGCCAACAAAATCATTTTACGCATCTAGATTTTCTCCCTGAATTGAGTGAACCAGAATGTCTGTCACGGTTGGCATGATAGCTTTCGTCTCACAGTCGGGCAAACAAGCTCTGGCAATAGTGCAGCTTCTTGCAGCCGCAACTGGGCACGTCGTACAATCCGCTATCATTTTGAGTGCTGAAAAATTCTCCGAGACAACTGCTTTTATGCGAATAAAGATTTTTGCGCTTGCCGCTTTGCTGTGCTGCGGCTGGGTGGTCGGCTGTCGTTCCTCATCGTCAAATTCGGCGCGTTCCGGCGCGGGCGACGACAAATCGCCCGTCATTGCCGAAATCAATGGTTCAGCAGAGCATCTGCTGGCATTTGAACGTTTCGTCAAGGCACGATTATCCGACTTTGAACAACAGGGTACGTCCGATCAGGCGGCCAACGATAAACGGCGAAGCCAGTTGCTTGACGCATTCATACAGCGCCAGTTGATAGTTCAGGCTGCTGTGGAAAAAAACATCGAACCGACCGATGACGAAATCCGCAATGCGCTGGAAAGCCAGCACAAGCAAACCAGCACGGCCAGCACAGCCAACACAAACGGCGACGGCAAAAACGGCAACGGCGAAGGCACGGAGCAAGATCAGGTTTCATTGCAAGGGGCGGAAAGACGGCTGGAAATTTACAACGATTTATTGACACTGAAGTTTTACAAGACCGAAGTTCTGAAAGATGTACAGGTGACGCGGCAGGAAATCGAAAAGTATTACAACGAAAACAGTTCGGTTTATCAGGGCAAGAACGGCTTTTACGTGCGTGAAATCCGGGTTGGCAGCGAAGCCGATGCCCAAAAAATCTACAAACAGGCATTGGCCAAACCCGTTGATTTTGCCGTTCTGGCCAAGGAACATTCCGAAGCCCCGACAGCCTCGAACGGCGGGTTAATTTATTACGAAGCGCAGATGCTGCCGCCAGTTTTGGAACAGGCGATCACCCCGCTAAAAGTGGGCTCAATCAGTCGTGTCGTCAGATCGAATTACGGCTTTCATATTTTCAAGCTGGAACAACGCGGCGAAGCACAACCACTGGACAAGGTTAGCAAAGAGATCGAAGACAAATTGCTAAGCCTGAAAAATCAGGCTTTGATTGAAGAGTTCAACAAACGCGCCCTGACCGGAGCAAAAATCAAAATTCACCGCGACCG